>NZ_JABERD010000129.1 GCF_013044505.1 Streptomyces sp. S3(2020)
CCGCCCAGCTCCTCGCCCCCGCCGTCGAGCAGCCCGCCCGTCACAAGCTCTCCTCCGGCCGTGACCACGTCACCGCCGGTGACGACCAGCGCACCGCCACCGCCACCGCCTCCGTCGGAGACGACGAGCAGCGCGCCACCGCCACCGGAGACCACCAGCGCCCCGGCCACCAGCAGCGCGCCGGCCACGAGCGAGCCGCCCACCAGTGAGCCCGCCACCGAGGAGCCCACGGAAAGCGCCACCGTCTAGCGCCACCGTCTGGCGCCACCGCAGACCCCGGGAGTCACCGGATGCCTTCAGGACAGTCGACGTCGGGAGTGGGCCGGGTCATCGCCGGCCGCTATCTGCTGCTGAACCAGCTCGGCAGCGGCGGCATGGGCCATGTCTGGCTCGCCCACGACCAGAGACTCGCCTGCGAGGTCGCCCTCAAGGAGATCGCCTTCCGGGACGCGGTGGAGGCCGGTCACGAGCGGGAGGCCCGGGTGGCACGGGCCCGTGCGGAGGCCCGGCACGCGGCGGGGCTGCGCGGCCATCCGCATGTGGTCACCGTGCACGACGTACTGGAGCACGACGGGCTGCCGTGGATCGTCATGGAGTACGTGGCGGGCGCGGTGGACCTGCGCGAGCTGGTGGCCCGGCGTGGCTCGCTCCAGCCCGCGGAGTGCGCCCGTGTCGGCCTCGCCGTGCTGGACGCGCTGACCGCCGGGCATGAGCGGGGCGTCATGCACCGGGACGTGAAACCGGCGAACATCCTGCTCGCGCCGGACCGCTCCGGGTCGCCGTACGGCCGTGTCGTGCTCACCGACTACGGCATCTCCGTGCAGCCGGACGCCGGCGAGACGCGGTACACGCTGACGTCCGTGCTGGTGGGCACGGCGGGCTATCTGGCGCCGGAGCGCGCCACGGGCGGGCCGCCCACCCCGGCCGCGGACCTGTTCTCGCTGGGCTGCACGCTCTACCACGCCGTGGAGGGCCGCGGTCCGTTCGACCGCGAGTCGCACTTCGCGGAGATCTCCGCGGTGGTCATGGAGGATCCGCGGCCACCGGAGCGGGCCGGCGCCCTGGGGCCCGTGCTGGAGGCGATGCTGATCAAGGATCCGCGGGCGCGGATCTCCGCCGCCGAGGTGGAGGCGGCACTGTCGCGGCTCGTCGCGTCGCAGGCAGAGGCCCACGCCCGGACGCAGACCGACCTCGGATCTCAGCCGCCCTGGGCGCAGCCGGCGTCTCCCGCGCCCGCACCACCCGCACCTGTTCCGCCGCCGCAGGCCGTCCCCGACGGCTTCGGGCCCCTGGTCACGTCGGGTGGCGGCAGGCGGCGTACCCGCCCCCGGGCCCTGCACTCCGCCCTCGCGGGTCTGCTGGGGCTGGCCCTGGCCGGGGGCGGGGTCTGGTACGCCGTGGCCCAGCAGCCGCCCGCCGACGGGAAGGAGGGCGGGACCGCGTCGCCGTACGGCTCGCAGATCGGGCTGTCCGAGCCGCTCAGGGACGGCGACTGCGTACTGGCCGACTGGGGGGCCGGCGGTGCCTTCCAGGGCACTCCGCGGCTGCGGACGGAGTCCGGCTGCGGCAGTACGGCCGACGGGCAGGTGCTGGCCTTCGTCGGGGCCGCGTCCGCCGCCGAGGCCCGGGAGCAGGGCCCGGCGGGGTGCGCGGAGCGGACCGAGGAGCTCCGCGGGAAGCTGGCGGATGTCCGCAGCTTCGCCGTGGTACCGAGCGAGGCGGGTTTCGCGGCCGCCGGGAAGCGCACCGCCTGTCTGGTGCTGGGTGCGCACGGGCCGGTGTACGGGCCGCTCGGCGATCACCGCGAGGCCGGCACGGAGTTCTCCGACGTGTCGAACATGCAGAAGCGGGACTGTCTGGAGGTGCGGTCCAACCGGTCCGCCCGGCTGGTGTCCTGTGCGCGGACGCACGACGAGGAGGTGCTCGGGTTCACCCGATTGGCCGCGGATGTCACGCTCGGGGAGGCGCGTACCGAGTCGGACGTGGCGTGCGGACGGGACGTGCCGCCACGGGACTACGGCTTCGACCCGTCGGTGTACACGGCGGGCTCCTGGACGAGCGAAGGTCCCTGGAAGGCGGGTACTCATTTCGTCGTCTGCACCGTCAGGAAGCAGAACGGGGGCACCATGGAGGGAGACGAATCCTGAGGAGGGTGTTGCGATGCCCGGTTCCGGTTCTACGGATGGCTCGACCAGAACGATGGGGGTGCTCACCGTAGGCGGTCTCGTCATGGTGACCGCCTACACGGTGGCGCTCGGCAGCAACGGCTGGCTGTGGTTCGGCTGGGTCGTGCTGGGCCTGATCACTCTCGGGATGGTCGTCACGCGCGGTACCTGAGCCCGCCTCTAGTGCACGCCCGGCTGGTACTTCGGCAGCCGGGCGGTGATCTTCATACCCGCTCCCGCGGCGGTCTCGATCACGAGGCCGTAGTCGTCGCCGTACACCTGGCGCAGCCGGTCGTCGACGTTGGAGAGCCCGATGCCGCCCGAGGGGCTGACCTCGCCGGCGAGGATGCGGCGCAGTACGGCGGGGTCCATGCCGGCGCCGTCGTCCTCGATGACGACGAGCGCCTCGGCACCGGCGTCCTGCGCGGTGATCTGGATATGGCATTTGTCGGCCTTGCCCTCCAGTCCGTGCTTGACGGCGTTCTCGACGAGCGGCTGGAGGCAGAGGAAGGGCAGGGTGACGGGGAGGACCTCCGGGGCGATCTGGAGGGTGACGGAGAGGCGGTCGCCGAAACGCGCCCGGACCAGTGCCAAGTAGTGGTCGATGGCGTGGAGTTCGTCGGCGAGGGTGGTGAAGTCGCCGTGCCTGCGGAACGAGTAGCGGGTGAAGTCGGCGAACTCCAGGAGCAGTTCGCGGGCCCGCTCGGGGTCGGTGCGGACGAAACTCGCTATCACCGCGAGCGAGTTGAAGATGAAGTGCGGGGATATCTGGGCGCGCAGGGCCTTGATCTCGGCCTCGATGAGGCGGGTGCGGGACCGGTCGAGGTCGGCGAGTTCGAGCTGGACGGAGATCCAGCGGGCGACCTCCCCGGCGGCCCGGACGAGGACGGCGGACTCATGGGGCCCGAAGGCGACGAGGGTGCCGTGGATCCGGTCGTCGACGGTGAGCGGTGCCACGACGGCCCAGCGGACCGTGCAGTCGAGGTGGTCGCAGGTCAGCGGGAAGGCCTCGCCGCGGCCGGTCTCCAGGGGGCCGGCGAGCCGTTCCATGATCTCGGCGCGGTGGTGGCCGCCGACGCCGTCCCAGACCAGGACCGTCTTCTGGTCGGTCAGGCACAGGGCGTCCGTGCCGAGGAGCGTGCGCAGCCGGCGGGCCGACTTGCGGGCGGTCTCCTCGGTGAGGCCCGCCCTGAGCGGAGGCGCGGCGAGGGAGGCGGTGTGCAGGGTCTCGAAGGTGGCGTGCTCGACGGGGGTGCCGAGCCCACGCAGGCTCTCGGGGCGCGCGGTACGGCGGCCGAGCCAGAATCCGGCGGCGAGCAGGGGGAGGACCGCGACACAGAGGCCGGCGAGGAAACCGCTCATACGACCGCCCCGATCAGGCACGTCAGGGATGTCCTCATGCCTTCACCTCCGCCCGCAGTTCCTCCGGCAGATGGAACCGGGCCAGGATCGCCGCCGTTCCGGCCGGGACCCGGCCCGGGGTGGCCAGGGACACCAGGACCATGGTGAGGAAGGCCAGCGGTACCGACCAGAGGGCGGGCCAGGCGAGCAGGGCGTGCAGTGCTCCGGCGCCGGGGAAACCGGCCATCGTCGCGGCCACGGCGACCAGGGCGGAGCCACCGCCCACCAGCATCCCGGCGGCCGCTCCCGGCGGGGTCAGCCGACGCCACCAGATACCGAGGACGAGCAGCGGGCAGAAGGAGGAGGCCGACACCGCGAAGGCCAGCCCGACCGCGTCGGCGACCGGCAGCCCGCCGACCAGGAGGCTCGCCGCCAGCGGTACGACCATGGCGAGGACCGTGCCGAGCCTGAAGTGCCGTACCCCGCGGGACGGGAGGACGTCCTGGGTGAGCACGCCCGCAACCGCCATGGTCAGCCCCGAGGCGGTCGACAGGAACGCGGCGAAGGCTCCCCCGGCGACCAGCGCGCCGAGGAGGTCGCCGCCGAGGCCGCCGATCATCCGGTCGGGCAGCAGCAGGACGGCGGCGTCCGCGTTCGAGGTGAGGGTGAGTTCGGGGGCGTAGAGGCGGCCGAGGGCGCCGTAGACCGGCGGCAGGAGGTAGAAGGCGCCGATCAGGCCGAGGACCGCGACGGTGGTGCGGCGGGCGGCGACGCCGTGCGGGCTGGTGTAGAAGCGGACCACCACGTGCGGCAGGCCCATGGTGCCGAGGAAGGTCGCGAGGATCAGTCCGTACGTGGCGTACAGCGGGCGTTCGCCGCGGCTCTCGGCCTGCGAGGGGGACAGACCGGCACCGCTGTCGCGGTCGGCCTCGGGGACGGGGGCGCCCTCGGCGAAGGTCAGCCGGGTGCCGGCGTCGATGTGGTGGGTGCCGGCGGGGAGGCGGAGTTCGGTGTCCTCGTGGGCGCGGCCGTCGACGGTGCCGTCGACCGTGACGGTCAGCGGGCGGTCCAGTTTCAGGTCGAGGCTGTCGTCGACGCGCACGACCCGCTGTTCGCGGAAGGTCGCGGGTTCCTCGAAGGCGTGGGTGGGGGCGCCGTCGCCCTGCCAGGCGAGGACGAGGAAGAGGGCGGGGACGAGCAGGGCGGTGAGCTTGAGCCAGTACTGGAAGGCCTGCACGAAGGTGATGCTGCGCATGCCGCCGGCGGCGACGGTGGCGACCACGACGACGGCGACGATCACTCCGCCGAGCCCGTCGGGTGCCCCGGTCAGGACCGTCAGCGTGAGCCCGGCGCCCTGGAGCTGGGGCAGCAGATACAGCCAGCCGACGCCGACCACGAAGGCCCCGGCGAGCCGTCGTACCGCCTGGGAGGCGAGCCGGGCCTCGGCGAAGTCGGGCAGCGTGTAGGCGCCGGAGCGGCGCAGCGGGGCGGCGACGAAGATCAGCAGGACGAGATAGCCGGCGGTGTAGCCCACCGGGTACCAGAGCATGTCGGGGCCCTGGACCAGGACCAGGCCCGCGATGCCGAGGAAGGAGGCGGCGGAGAGGTACTCACCGCTGATGGCGGCCGCGTTGAGACGGGGGCCGACGGTGCGGGAGGCGACGTAGAAGTCGGATGTCGTGCGGGAGATACGCAGGCCGAAGGCGCCGACGAGGACGGTCGAGACCACGACGAGGGCGACGGCCGGAACGGCGTAGGTGGAGTTCATCGGTCTTCTACGAGGCGTACGAAGTCGCGTTCGTTGCGCTCCGCCCGCCGCACGTACCAGCGGGCGAGCAGCACCAGCGGGACGTACAGGCCGAAGCCGAGGACCGCCCACTCCACGCGGCGGGCGTCGGGCATGGCGGCGAAGAGCAGCGGGAGCGGGCCGACGAGCAGGCCGAGGACGGCGAACACGGTGAGGGCGGCGCGCAGTTGGGTGCGCATCAGGGAGCGGACGTAGGTGTGGCCGAGGGTGGTCTGTTCGTCGATCTCGGTGCGGGGGCGGTAGTAGCCGGGGACGCGGCGGGTCCGTCGGGGCGGGCCGGTGACGACGACCCGGCGTTCGGCGGGGTTCTGGGGCACCGTCACGGCCTCCTCATCAGCAGGTCCCGCAGTTCGCGGGTGTGGCGGCGGCTGACCTGGAGTTCCTCGGAGCCGACCAGGACGCTGACGGTGCCGGCGTCGAGGCGGAGTTCGCCGACGTGACGCAGGGCGACCAGGTGGCGGCGGTGGATGCGGACGAAGCCGCGGGAGCGCCAGCGTTCCTCCAGGGTGGACAGGGGGATGCGGACGAGGTGGCTGCCCTTGGTCGTGTGCAGCCGGGCGTAGTCGCCCTGGGCCTCGACGTGGGTGATGTCCTCGACGCTGACGAAACGGGTCACGCCCCCCAGTTCCACGGGTATGTGGTCGGGGTCGGGCTCGCTGACCGGGATGCGCGGGGTGGTGCCACGGATCTCGGCCGTGCGCAGCTCGACGACGCGGCGGACCGCCTCCGCGAGGCGTTCCGTGCGGACGGGCTTGAGGACGTAGTCCACGGCCTTGAGGTCGAAGGCCTGCACGGCGAAGTCCTCGTGCGCGGTGACGAACACGACCAGCGGCGGCCGGGCGAACCCGGTGAGCAGCCGGGCCAGGTCGAGGCCGTCGAGGCCGGGCATGTTGATGTCGAGGAAGACGACGTCGATCGCCTCGGGGCCGTGCGGCCCGGACTCCAGGGCCCGGTTCATACGGCGCAGCGCCTCGGTCGCGTCGCCGGCGCCCTCCGCGGTGCCGATCCGGGGGTCGGCGTTCAGGAGGTAGAGCAGTTCCTCCAGCGAGGGGCGTTCGTCGTCGACAGCCAGGGCGCGCAGCATGAACCCGGAGTGTAGGAGTAATTCGCACGTCTGCACACGTGCCGAGGTATGGACGTTCCCGCTGGATACAGTGCCGACATGCACAGCGCGCCCGCATCGTTCGACGAGCTCGACCGGAAGATCATCACCGCTCTGATGGCGAACGCCAGGACGAGCTTCGCCGAGATCGGCACGGCCGTGGGGCTGTCCTCCACGGCGGTCAAGCGGCGCGTGGACCGGTTGCGCGAGACCGGTGTGATCACCGGGTTCACGGCCACGGTGCAGCCGTCGGCGCTGGGCTGGCGCACGGAGGCGTACGTCGAGGTGTACTGCGAGGGCGCGGCGCCGCCGCGGCGGCTCGCGGAGGTGGTGCGCAACCATCCGGAGATCACCGCGGCGATGACCGTGACGGGCGGCGCGGACGCGCTGCTGCATGTGCGGGCGCGGGACGTGGAGCACTTCGAGGAGGTGCTGGAGCGGATCCGGATCGAGCCCTTCATCCGGAAGACGATCAGCGTGATGGTGCTGTCCCATCTGATCCCGGAGAGTCCGGAGGCGGGTGCGAGTCAGCCCGCGCCGATTGAAACCTCGGGACGCGCAGCAGAGCTGCGTTGAACCGGAGAAAGACGCAGCATTCCTGCGCAGACACGCAATTCTTGTTGCTTGTCGGGCGTGACCGTCACTTCTTACCTTGGTGTCAACCCTCAGTCGACACCGCAGGAAGCGGAGGAACCCCTCTGTGTCCGACTCCCGTGTGCCGCGCCGACGGCGTTTCCTCGTCTGCGAACCCAGACACTTCGCCGTGCAGTACGCGATCAATCCCTGGATGCATCCCGACACACATGTCGATGTGGACCTGGCCCAGGAGCAGTGGCAGGCACTGATCGGCGCCTACCGCTCCCACGGTCATGCCATCGACGCCCTGGAGCCGGTCCCCGGCCTCCCCGACATGGTCTTCGCCGCGAACTCGGCGGTCGTCGTCGGCGGCCGTGTCTTCGGCTCGCTGTTCCACGCGCCCGAGCGGCGCCCCGAGTCCACGCACTACGACCTGTGGTTCAAGACGGCGGGCTACGACGTCCACCGCCCGGTGTCCGTCTGCGAGGGCGAGGGCGACCTCGTCTGGACGGGCCGGTACGTCCTGGCCGGCACCGGCTTCAGGACGACCCGGGAGGCCCACCGCGAGGTGCAGGAGTTCTTCGGCCACCCGGTGATCAGCCTGACGCTGGTGGACCCGCACTTCTACCACCTGGACACCGCGCTGTTCGTCCTGGACGACTCCGAGGGCGAGAACAACATCGTGTACTACCCGGAGGCGTTCTCACCGGGCAGCCGCGAGGTGCTCGCTCGGCTGTACCCCCGCGCGGTGCTCGCGACCCGCGACGACGCGATGGCGTTCGGACTGAACTCGGTGTCCGACGGCCGCCATGTCTTCATCGCGCCGCAGGCCGAGGCGCTGGCCGCGCGCCTCGACGACCACGGCTATGTCCCCGTCCCCGTCGACCTCTCCGAGTTCCACAAGGCCGGCGGCGGCATCAAGTGCTGCACCCAGGAGATCCGCTCATGACCGCTGCCGTTCACACGCGCTCCTCCGCCGATCTGATCAGCGCCGAGGAACCGGTGCTGGCGCACAACTACCACCCCCTGCCCGTGGTCGTCGCGCGCGCCGAGGGCACCTGGGTGGAGGACGTCGAGGGGCGCCGCTACCTGGACATGCTGGCCGGCTACTCGGCCCTCAACTTCGGCCACCGCCACCCGGCTCTGGTCGCGGCGGCCCACCGCCAGCTGGACCGGCTCACCCTCACCTCACGGGCCTTCCACAACGACAGGCTGGCCGAGTTCGCCGAGCGCCTGGCCGCCCTGACGGGCCTCGACATGGTGCTGCCGATGAACACGGGCGCCGAGGCGGTCGAGAGCGGCATCAAGGTGGCCCGCAAGTGGGCCTACGAGGTGAAGGGCGTCCCCGCGGACCGGGCGACGATCGTGGTCGCCGCGGAGAACTTCCACGGCCGTACGACGACGATCGTGTCGTTCTCCACCGACGAGACGGCCCGCGCGGGCTTCGGCCCCTTCACCCCCGGTTTCCGGATCGTGCCGTACAACGACCTGGCGGCGCTGGAGGCGGCGGTCGACGACACGACGGCGGCGGTGCTCCTGGAGCCCATCCAGGGCGAGGCGGGGGTCGTGATCCCGGACGAGGGCTACCTCACCGGTGTCCGTGAACTGACCCGCCGCAAGGGCTGTCTCTTCATCGCGGACGAGATCCAGTCGGGCCTCGGCCGCACCGGCCGCACCCTCGCCGTCGAGCACGAGTCGGTCGTCCCGGACATGCTGCTCCTCGGCAAGGCGCTCGGCGGCGGCATCGTCCCGGTGTCCGCGGTGGTGGCCCGCCGGGATGTGCTGGGCGTGCTGCGACCGGGTGAGCACGGCTCCACCTTCGGCGGCAACCCTCTCGCGGCCGCGGTCGGCACGGCCGTGGTCGAGCTCCTGGAGACGGGCGAATTCCAGCACCGGGCCACCGAGTTGGGCGTGGTACTGCGGGACGGCCTGTCGGAACTGGTCGGCAAGGGCGTCCTCGGCTTCCGGGCCCGCGGGCTGTGGGCGGGCGTCGACATCGACCCCGCGTTCGGGACCGGACGCGAGATCGGCGAACGGCTGCTGCGCGAAGGCGTGTTGGTCAAGGACACCCACGGCTCGACGATCCGCCTGGCGCCGCCGCTGACGATCACGGAGGACGAACTCTCCGGTGCGCTCGGGGCATTGGAGAAGGTGCTGACGCGGGGCTGAGCACCTGACGAGGGGCCGGCTCCCGTGACCGTTCCGAGGACGGTCACGGGAGCCGGCCCCGTCCTGTCGGCGGTTGCGGTGGATCGGCTTTCCAGCACCCCGCATCGCGCCGGGGCGCAAGACCTCCCTCCACGCCACCCATGCTCGCGAATCCGTCATGCTGAGCGATCCCGTTGCCGCCTACCCGCCAGTAGCACCAGGCTGAGCCCCGCGGCCGCCTCCCCCGCCCGCGACCCAGTTCCGCACGCCCCCGCATGCACATACACTGGCAGCCCCACGACACGCCGGTTGACCTGCTGGAACGCGGCGGTTGAGCCGATTTTCCGGAGTCAGGAGCGTCCAGTTGTTCTACTACCTGCTCAAATACGTGTTGTTGGGACCCCTGCTGAGACTGGTCTTCCGGCCCCGGATCGAGGGGCTCGAGCATGTGCCGACGACCGGGGCGGCCATCGTCGCCGGCAATCACCTGTCCTTCTCGGACCACTTCCTGATGCCGGCGATCCTCAAGCGCCGCATCACCTTCCTCGCGAAGAAGGAGTACTTCACGGGCCCGGGTCTGAAGGGCCGGCTCACCGCGTTCTTCTTCCGCAGTGCCGGGCAGATCCCGGTCGACCGCACGGGCAAGGAGGCCGGCCAGGCCGCCATCCGTGAAGGGCTCGGGGTGCTGAGCAAGGACGAGCTGCTCGGGATCTACCCAGAGGGCACGCGGTCCCACGACGGCCGGCTCTACAAGGGCAAGGTCGGTGTCGCGGTGATGGCGCTGAAGGCCGGGGTGCCCGTCATCCCCTGCGCGATGATCGGCACCTTCGAGGCCCAGCCGCCCGGCAAGGTCATCCCCAACATCCACCCCGTGACCATCCGCTTCGGCGAACCCCTCGACTTCTCCCGCTACGAAGGCATGGAGAACGAGAAGGCGATCCTGCGCGCCATCACCGACGAGATCATCTACGCCATCCTCAACCTCTCCGGCCAGGAGTACGTCGACGAGTACGCGGCCGTCGCCAAGGCCGCGGAAGCCGCGGAGCGCTCCGAGAAGGAACGCCGCTTCCCGCGCATCCCGCTGCGCTGACCTCTGCTGTCGCCACACGGCCCTGCGAGTCCCTGAGCCGACAGCCCTACCGTCGCCGCATGACGCGACGTGCTGTGGCGAACGGGGCGACGGGGCAGCTCGGCCGGGCGGGACTGGCGGGAGGCGTGCCCGGTGATGTTCCGGTCCTGCGGCGGCCTCTTCGACCACGCGGCGGAGGGCGGCAAGTTCACGGCATGAAAAAGGGGCGGCCCGTGCAGGGCCGCCCCTTTTGGTGTTACGGCTTCGGCGTCGCGTGCGGTCCGCACGTGACGTCGGCGGCGTCGAGCTTGCCGCTGAGCAGGTAGGAGTCCACCCGCTCGTTGATGCACGGGTTGACCAGGCTGGTCACACCGTGGGAGCCCGCGTTCTTCTCGGTGATCAGACGGGAGCCCTTGAAGCGCTTGTGCAGCTCGACCGCACCGCCGTACGGGGTCGCCGCGTCACGCTCGGACTGGACGATCAGCACACCGGGAAGGCCCTTGCCGGTCCTGACGTCCACCGGGGTCTGCTGCTTGGCCGGCCAGGTCGCGCAGGGCAGGTTCATCCAGGCGTTGGCCCAGGTGAGGAACGGGTAGTCCTTGTGCAGCCGGGTGTTGTCGCGGTCCCACTTCTTCCAGCTGGTGGGCCACTTGGCGTCGGTGCACTCGACGGCCGTGTAGACGGCGTTGCCGTTCTCCGAGGCGGCGTTGCCCGCGGTGTCCGACAGGTCGGGCGCGGCCGCGTCGACAACCGCCTGGGTGTCGCCGGCGAAGTACTTGCTGAGCACGGTGGCCGTCGAGACCCACGCGGAGTCGTAGTACGGGGCGCTCTGGAAGAAGCCGATCAGCTCGGCGGGGCCGACGACGCCACCGATGGGGCTCTTCTTGGCCGTGGCACGCAACTGGAGCCACTTCGCCTGGACTTCGGCGCGGGTGGTGCCGAGGTGGAAGGCGGCGTCGTTGGCGGCGACCCAGTCCTGCCAGTCCTTCCAGCGCATCTCGAAGGCGACGTCCTGGTCGAGGTTGGCCTCGTACCAGATCTTCTCCCGCGACGGGCTGACGACGCTGTCGACGACCATGCGGCGGACGTGGCCCGGGAACAGCGTGCCGTAGACGGCGCCGAGGTAGGTGCCGTAGGAGACGCCGAGGTAGTTCAGCTTCTTCTCGCCGAGCGCGGCGCGGATGACGTCCAGGTCGCGCGCGGTGTTCGGCGTGGTCATGTGCGGCAGCATCTCGCCGCTGCGCTCGGCGCAGCCCTCCGCGTACTCACGGGCGAGCTTGCGCTGGGCGAGCTTGTCGGCCTCGGTGTCGGGCACCGGGTCCGCCTTGGGCGCCTTCACGAACTCCTGCGGGTCGACGCAGGAGATGGGCGCCGACTTGCCCACACCGCGCGGGTCGAAGCCCACGAAGTCGTACGCCTTGGAGGTGTTGACCCACACGGGGGCCTTGGTGGTGACCCGGCGCGGGAAACGCAGGCCGGAGCCGCCGGGACCGCCCGGGTTGTAGATGAGCGCGCCCTGGCGCTCGGACTTGGTGCCGGTGCTGCCGATCCGGTCGACGGCGAGCTTGATCTGCTTGCCGTAGGGCTTGGCGTAGTCCATCGGCACGGTGACCCAGCCGCACTGGATGGGCTTCTCCAAGCCCCAGTCGGCGGGACAGTCCTGCCAGTCGATCCCGGCCTTCTCGGCGCGGTCGGCGGCGATGGCGGCGCCACGGGCCTCACGGTCCTGGCCGTGCCGGCCGGCCGCACTCGCGCTGGCGGTGGGGGCCGTGACGGCCCCGGCTATCAGGGTCGCCGTGACCAGCACTCCGGCCGAGCCGAACGCCGCGACCCGCCTTGTCGATCTGTGGTGCCTCAACTGGAACTCCCCTATGTCGTTGATGACAAGGGGATCCTCGCGGCTGTGCGTCGCCTGAGAACAGGGGTGGCCGCTTCTTCTTTACCAATCCGATAAACGGAGAGAGGCGTTCGCTAACCGATCGAGGCCAGCGCCTCGTCCAGGAGCCTGCGCAGCCTCAGCGCGTCCGGCGCCACGGCGCTCACCAGGACGGCCGGCCCAGCCAGCGGCACGACCACGGCACCGTCCCCGAGCACCCGCGCGGCGACCGGCTCCGCGGCGAACTCCGGCCGTACGACGACGAGTTGCCCAACGGCCCGATGTCCCGCCAGCACGGCGGGACCGTCCCAGCCGGCCGGCGCCCCGGGCCCGCAGGCCAGCTCCTGGTCGAGGACGGTACGTCCGGCCACACACAGGGTGAGACGGCTGGTGAGCCGACCTGGTTGCTCGGCCGCACGCCCCAATACCTGTTCCTCGCGCAGGACGAGCCGCCCGGTCTCCGCCACGTCGGCCCGTGTGGTGACGTACAGCTCACTGCCCTGCGCGGAGATCAACTGCTCCGGCAGCCAGTGCAGTTCGCCCCGGTCGGCGACGGTGAGCCGTACGTCGTACCGCGCCTCCCCCTTGGCCTGTCCCGGCAGTGCGATGGTGGCGGCGGCCGACCCGACCCGCAGCCGGGCCCCGGCCGCCACGTCGGCCTCGACGGTGAAGTGGTCCCCACCGAGCGGCCCGCTCATCGCACCGACGAGCATGACCCGCGCCTCGTCGGCACTCCCCCGGGTCCGCCGCAGGGCCAGCGGCCCGTCGCCCTCCAGCACCGGCAGCGACGTACCGCCACGTCCGTCGTCCCGCGCCCCGATCCGCGCGGTGGCCTTCACGCCCGCCGTCATGCGGTCCACGCCGCCAGCTGCGCCCGCACCCACGCGGCGACGTCCGCCACCCCGGCCTCGCTCCTGAGCGACTGGAAGACGACCGGCAGTTCGGCCCGCTGCGCCTTGGCGTCCGCCGCCATCCGCGCGAGATCCGAGCCGACGTAGGGGGCGAGGTCGGTCTTGTTGACGATGAGGAGATCGGCGGTGGTCACACCGGGGCCGCCCTTGCGCGGGATGTCGTCCCCGCCGGCGACGTCGATCACGAAGATCTGCGCGTCGACGAGCCCCTTGGAGAAGGTCGCGGTCAGGTTGTCCCCGCCGCTCTCGACCAGCACCAGGTCCAGCGGCCCGATCTCGTCCTCCAGGTCCTCCACCGCTTCGAGGTTCGCCGAGATGTCGTCCCTGATCGCGGTGTGCGGGCAGGCCCCCGTCTCCACGGCGGTGATCCGCTCCGGCGGCAGCACGGCCTCACGCAGCAGGAACTCGGCGTCCTCGCGGGTGTAGATGTCATTGGTGACGACCGCGAGGGACAACTCGTCGCGCAGGGCACGGCAGAGCGCGGCGACGGTGGCGGTCTTGCCGGACCCGACGGGCCCACCGAGCCCGATACGCAGGGCACGGCGCGAACCGTCGGTCCGGTGCGAGTCCGCGCTGACGGCGGCGGGGCCGTCGTGGTGATGGTCGAGATGCATGTACGGCTCCTGCTCGTGGTGATCGGGTGCGGGTGCGGCTGCGGGTGCGTGGGGGCTGGTCGCGCAGTTCCCCGCGCCCCTAGGTATTTCAGCCCGTCCGGCGTTTGAGGGGTCGGCGGGGGGCGAGGAAAATCACGACGCGAACAGCCGCACCGGCCAAGCCGCATGCGACTCCGCCGAGATCTCCAGCAGCGGAGCCGAAGCCGCGGGCAAGGCGCCCACCCCCTCCTCCACCACCCGGCGACCGGCCTCCACCGCCCGATCCGCGACCCGGTCCAGCTCCGGCGCCAACCGGGCCAGCACCCCCGTCGCGTCGAACGGGTCGAGGCTCAGCAACCGCACCGTCGCGGAGGCCGGCCCGCTCACGCTCTCGTACGCCGCGCAGTACGCCGCGTCGACCGCGTCGAGCCCGGCTGCCCGGGCCGTGACCCCCAGCACCACGGGCTGATGCGCCCCCTTGGGGAACTCCCGTGCCAGGGCGTCGAGTTCACCGGACGGCCAGGTGGCCCGCGCGGCGCGCATCAGCTGCCGCCCCAGCTTCCGCGCGGCGACCCGCAGGGCGGGCGACGGCGTGCGCGCGTCCGCCGCCGCGTCCAACTCCACGGGATCCACGCCGAGTACGGCCGCCGCGGCCAGCGCGGCGGAGACCAGCCCCGCCGTCTGGAGCCGCCCCCGGCAGAACTCCTCCAGGCTCGCCGCCCCGGTGATCCGCCCGGCCTTGACGGCCGCCTCGGCCCCGCCGGAGTGCGCGTGCCCCCCGGCGGGAAAGCGGCCGTCGGCCAGGACGAGAAGTGCTCCCCTGGACATCAGAACAGGAAGTAACGCTGGGCCAGGGGCAGTTCGGCGGCCGGTGTGGCCTCGACCAGCTCTCCGTCGATGTGCACGGCGAAGCTGTCGGGATCGACCTGGACACGCGGCCGGGCGTCGTTCTCCCGCATGTCCGCCTTGGTGACCCCGCGCGTCGACTCGATCGCCACGAACCGCTTCCCGAGCTGAAGCCGCTCCGGCAGTCCGTCCTCGATCGCCAGCGGGGCGACGAAGTTGAAGGAGTTGGCGGCCGGTGCCCGCCCGATCGCGCCGTACATCGGCCGCGGCAGGATCGGCTGCGGGGTGGGGATGGACGCGTTGGCGTCGCCCATCTGCGCGTAGGCGATCTGGCCGCCCTTGACGACGAGGTGCGGCTTGACCCCGAAGAACGCGGGCTCCCACAGCACGAGGTCGGCGAGCTTGCCGGTCTCCACCGAGCCGACCTCGCGAGCGAGACCCTGGGCGATCGCCGGGTTGATCGTGTACTTGGCGACGTACCGGCGTACCCGCTGGTTGTCCGCCCGTCCGTCGCCGGGCAGTGCGCCCCGCTTGCGCTTCATGACGTGGGCGGTCTGCCAGGTCCGCATGATGACCTCGCCGACGCGGCCCATGGCCTGGGCGTCGGAGGAGATGATCGAGATCGCGCCGAGGTCGTGGAGGACGTCCTCCGCGCCGATCGTCGTCGGCCGGATCCGGGACTCGGCGAAGGCCAGGTCCTCCGGCACCGCCGGGTTGAGGTGGTGGCACACCATCAGCATGTCGAGGTGTTCCTCGGCTGTGTTGACGGTGAACGGCCGTGTCGGGTTGGTCGAGCTGGGCAGGACGTGCGGTTCGGAGACGACGGTCATGATGTCCGGCGCGTGCCCGCCGCCCGCACCCTCGGTGTGGTATGCGTGGATGCCGCGTCCGGCGATCGCGGCGAGCGTGTCGCCCACGAACCCGGCCTCGTTGAGCGTGTCCGTGTGGATGGCGACCTGGACACCCGTCTGGTCCGCCACGGTCAGCGAGGCGTCGATGACGGCCGGGGTCGAGCCCCAGTCCTCGTGGAGCTTCAGCCCCAGTGCCCCGCCGCGGATCTGGGAGTACATCGCCTCGTGCGAGACGGTGTTGCCCTTGCCGAGGAAGCCGATGTTGAGCGGGTACTGCTCCATCGCCTCCATCATGCGGGCGAGATGCCAGGGGCCGGGCGTCACGGTGGTCGCCTTCGAGCCCTCGGCGGGTCCGGTGCCGCCGCCGACCAGGGTCGTGACACCGGCGGACAGCGCCTCGTCGGCGATCTGCGGGCAGATGAAGTGGACGTGCGCGTCGACCGCGCCGGCGGTGAGGATCCGTCCGTTGCCCGCGATGATCTCGGTCTCGGGGCCGAGGACCAGGTCGGGGTGGACGCCGTCCATCGTGTCCGGGTTGCCGGCCTTGCCGATCGCGGTGATCCGGCCGTCACGGATACCGACGTCGGCCTTGACGATCCCCCAGTGGTCGATGATCACCGCGCCCGTGATGACGGTGTCCGGAGTGCCGTCTGCGCGCGTAGCACGCGACTGTCCCATGGACTCACGTATGACCTTGCCGCCGCCGAACACCGCTTCGTCACCGGCGAGTCCGGGACCGCCGGAGCGGTCCTCCTCGATCTCGACGATCAGGTCGGTGTCGGCGAGCCGGATGCGGTCGCCGGTGGTCGGGCCGAACAGGTCGGCGTACGCGGCACGCGAGATCTCAGGCATCGAGGGCACCTCCGGTCTCCCCGCGCAGTCCGGGCACGATCCGGGCGCCGGCGAGCGGGACGAGTTCGACGTCGACGGGGATCCCGGGCTCGAAGCGCACGGCGGTGCCGGCGGCGATGTTCAGCCGCATCCCGCGCGCGGCGCCGCGGTCGAACTCCAGGCCGGGGTTGGCCTCGGCGAAGTGGTAGTGGGAGCCGACCTGGACGGGCCGGTCGGCTGCGTTGAGGACGGTGAGGCGGGTGACCTCGCGGCCCTCGTTGTAGACGATCGGGTCCTCGGCGAAAAGGATCTCTCCGGGAATCACGGCGGCCCCCGTCAGACGATCGGGTCGTGGACGGTGACGAGCTTGGTGCCGTCCGGGAAGGTCGCCTCGACCTGGACGTCGTGGATCATCTCGGGGATGCCCTCCATGACGTCGTCCCGGGTGAGCAGCTTGCGTCCGGAGGACATCAGCTCGGCGACGGTACGGCCGTCACGGGCGCCTTCGAGGATGTGCGACGTGATGAGGGCGACCGCCTCCGGGTGGTTGAGCCTGAGCCCCCGGGCCCGGCGCTTCTCGGCCACGTCGGCCGCCACGTGGATGAGCAGCCTCTCTTGCTCGTGCGGGGTCAGTTGCACGTCCCACCTCACAGTCCTCGCTCCGGACCGTGCGGGGTCCGGTTGCCTCCGCCCCGGGGCAAAGTCCCTGGTGGCGTGGCGGAAGGCTAGTTGGACCGCATTTCAGGCAAGTTAACCGAGCTGTGATCCGCCGGTTGCGGTGCGCTCGTCCGACATGCTCATCAACGCCCGTAGACCGTCCCGGAGGACATCGACCGGGGCGGACCCGAAGAGTGCCTGCTGGGCGAGGAAGCCGACCGCGGCCGCGATCATCGTGCGGGCCACGTGGTCGGGGTGCACGTCGGCTCTCATCATCCCGGCGTCCTGGTAGCCCTCGACGATCCGCGCCCAGGCCGCCCGCACTCCTGCGTACCCGTCGTGCAGCACGACCGCCAGCTCCTTGTTCCGCAGGGTTTCCGCCCACACCTGGACGACGAGCCGCGGGAAGGCGGGCTCGCCCTCGAAGGTCAGGTTCTCCCGGGCGGCCAGGGTGCGGCCGAGGACCACGGTGAGGAGCTCGTCCGGCGGCAGGGGCGGGCTCTGGCGCGACGCCTCCTCGAAGGCCCCGCGGACCGAGGCGAGCACCTCCCCGACGACCGCGGCGATCAGCTCCTCCTTGCCGCTGAAGTAGCGGTACACCGCTCCGGCCGACAGGTCGACCTCCTTCAGCACGTCCTGCATGGACGTGGCATGGAAGCCGTTGCGGGCGAAGCAGATCGCGGCGCCGTCGAGGATCTGCCGGCGACGGGCGTCGAGGTGTTCCTGGGATACGCGGGCCATGGTCACCAACTTAAAACGAACGTTCCTTCTTGACAAGAGGCGCCGACCGCAGGACGGTGGTGACGTAACTAAAACGAACGATCCTTCTTTTTGGATTCCGCTCGGAAGGGAACCACCATGTCCACCGCTCCCACCGGGACCGCCCGTCGCATGATCGCGGTCGCCGTCCTCGTCCCGGTCATCGCGGCGCTCGCCCTGTGGGCCTTCGCCTGGCCCGCCGCCCGCACCGCGCCCCGGGACCTGCCGCTCGGCATCGCCGGGCCCACCGCCGCGACCGCCCAGGTGGAGAAGGAACTGGCGCGGCACGGGGGCGCGTTCGAGCTCCACCACTACAAGGACGGGGCCGCGGCCCGGGACGCCATCGAGGACCGGACCGTATACGGGGCGGTCGTCGTCACCGCCGACGGTCCCGAGCTGCTGACCGCCTCGGCCGCGAGCCCGGTCGTCGCCCAGCTGCTCCAGCAGGCGGTGGCGGAGCAGGCGGCCGCCGAGGGCACACAGGTCAGGACGGTCGACGTGGTGGCCGCCCCGGCCACGGACCCGCGCGGCGCCGCCCTGGGCGCCAGCGTGCTGCCGCTGGCCCTGGCCGGGATGGCGGCGGGTGCGATGGTGACCTTCAGCGGGCTGCGCGGGACGCGTGCCGTGCTCGTCCTGGTCGGCACCTCCGCGCTGGTCGGTGTGGCCGCCGCCGGTGTCGCGGACAGCTGGCTCGGCGTCATCGCGGGCGACTGGTGGGCGGAGGCCGGGGTGTTCGCACTCGCGGCACTGGCCGTGAGCGGCGCCGTCGCCGGTCTCGCCGCCCTGCTCGGCACCGCCGGGGTGGGCATCGTCGCCGGAGTGATCATGCTGTTCGGCAACCCGTGGTCCGGCGCGGCCTCGGCGCCGCAGATGCTGCCCGAGCCGGCCGGCATGATCGGCCAGTGGCTGCCGCCGGGGGCGAGCGCGACCCTGACCCGCTCGGTGGCGTACTTCGACGGCGCGGCAGCGACGGGCCCCGCCCTGACGCTGGCCTGGTGGGCGGCGCTCGGTCTCGGCGCCGTGCTGCTGGGCAGCGCGCTCAAGGACCGCAAGAAGAGCGTCGAGCCCGTGGTGACGCCGGAGCGGGAGCTCGCGCCGGCCGGCTGACGGACCGCTCCACGACAAAGACCGCGCACCCCTGTCGGTGCGCGGTCTTTCGGTGCGCGGTCATTCGGTGTGCCGACTTACCGTGCGCGGCCCTTCCGTGCCTCAGGAGGCCCCGGCCCCGCGGTGGTGCGCCGTGATGCCGAAGCGCTGCTGTTCGCGGGAAGCGGACGCGGCCTCGCGGACGGCGGAGACCGCGGTGATCACCTGTTCCTCGGCGAACTCGGCCGGCCCCACGGGCTCCGCGAGTTTCTCCAGTCGCTCCAGGTCGGCGGCGGAGACGAGGGCGACGAGGGGCTTGCCGTGGCGGGTCACGACGACGCGCTCACCGCCGTACACCACGCGGTTGATCAGGTCGGCGAGCTCAGCCCTGGCTTGCGTCACCGGAATCTCGTAGGCCATGACCCCATTCTAGCGTCACGTACGTCCTGTACATTTTTTACAGACACAGAAGGAGGGGTGCCTCATGACCCGACCGTCCGCCCGCCATGTCCTGCCCGAGTTCACGGAACGCACGAGCGCCGGCCAGAAGACGACGGACCCTTACTCGAAGCTCCTGGAGGAGCGGATCGTCTTCCTCGGCACCCAGGTCGACGACACGTCGGCGAACGATGTGATGGCCCAGTTCATGCACCTCGAGTACCAGGACCCGGACCGGGACATCTCCCTCTACATCAACTCCCCCGGCGGCTCGTTCAGCGCGATGTCGGCGATCTACGACACGATGCGGTTCGTCACCTGCGACGTGGAGACGGTCTGCCTGGGACAGGCCGGCTCGTCCGCCGCGGTGCTGCTGGCGGCGGGCACCCCGGGCAAGCGGTTCGCCCTGCCCGGCGCGCGCATGGTCATCCACCAGCCCTCCCTGCCCGGGCCGCTGGAGGGACAGGCCTCCGATCTGGCCATACAGGCCGAGGAATTGGGGCGCGTCCGCCTCCGTCTGGAGGAGATGCTCGTACGGCACACCGGGCGCACCCACGAGCAAGTCACCGCGGACATCGAGCGGGACAGGATCCTGGACGCGCAAGAGGCCGTGGAATACGGCCTGGTGGACCGGATCATCCCCAGCCGCAAGGCGTCACGCACCGCGCCCGGCGCCCGGTGAGCGGGCGATGCTGCCACCGGAACTTCCTCCGCTGCCCGCCCTGACGCGCGCCGAGGGCGAGTTGATCGACCGTTACCTCGAAGTGGTCGACCTGCTCGGCCGCATCAACCCGGCGCATCACGGTGACACCTACCGCGGACTGCGGGCCGCCCAGGCGCTGGTGGCGAAGGCCGCCGAACTGCGCGACGCGCTGGCGACCATGCATCAGCGCGGCGAGACCGAGGTGCACGCCATGACCCTGGCGCGGGCGCTGCGGGTGCTCGACGGCGAGCGGCGCACAGCCCGGGTCACGCTGCCGCCGCAGTGTCCGGACCGAGGTTGAAACGGACCAAAAGGCGTACCCCCGTTTGGAGTAGACACCCCTCCTCCGACAGGGCCGTCGAGGTTGCGCAACGCGCGTAGCCCAGCTCCGGAATGAGTACCTCCGTCGCTGGTCCGGGGGTCCTCGACCCCCTCGACGCTCCCTCGAACAGCCGAGTGTCCACCCGAACGGGTGAGTGGTGAGTAACACCACAAATCCCCGATTCCATTGGGTTTTTCGGCGTGGAGTGCGTGAAGATCCCTGTCTGACGACAAGACCCCGCCGCAGCGGCGGGGCGATCCGGGCGGACGCCGAGTCCTGCCGCCGCACGGATGACCGGTCGACAGGAGTGGATCGGCAGGAGTGGAGGACCCAAGCACGACGGGTCGCCGGAACGGCCGTCAACAGCCGTCCCGAGCAGCCCTTGGGGTGAAGCCGCAGCAGCGGCCGGGCAACTTCGCCAGCCCGAATCCGACAGGTCATCCTTCACAGGCGGCTGACGAAGGGTTGCGCATGTCTGCGCTCAATCGTGTCCCGTCGCTCATGGTCCGGGCCGGTACGGCCTCGGCTCTCACCATCGCCGCAGTGGGCGGCTCGATCGTGGTCCCGGGCGTCGCATCCGACGCCGAGGCCGCCACATCGGCGACGAAGGCACTCCAGGTAGCGGCCTCCAAAAAGGGTTCCCCGTACAAGTGGGGCGCCGCGGGACCGCACCGGTTCGACTGCTCCGGGCTCACGCTCTACTCGTACAAGAAGGCGGGCAAGAGCCTGCCTCGGACGGCGGCCCAGCAGTACAACAAGACCCGCCACATCTCCGCGGGGAACCGCAAGGCCGGAGACCTCGTGTTCTTCCACTCCGGCTCCAGCGTGTACCACGTCGGCATCTATGCCGGGAAGGGGAAGATCTGGCACTCCCCGAAGAGCGGGGAGGTCGTGAAGCTGCAGAAGATCTGGACCAAGAGCGTCTGGTACGGCCGGGTCAAGTGACCTGTCCCGTGGGGGTGTCGGCGACCTGACCTGCCGTCACCCTCGCGGGGCCGGCCGTGACGCCCTGAGAGGCGCCTCCGTTTCCGGAGGCGCCTCTCTACGGCTCCTGCTGCCCCGCCGCGGAGACCGGCTCGGCCGGTACCGTCCACGGGAGTTCGATGGAGACGGTCTTGCCGCCCTCACGGGTGGGCCGGACTCTCAGCTTGCCGCCGCACTCCGCGGTCAGCCAGCGGATGATGACCATGCCACGGCCGTTGTCCTGCTGGACGGCGGCCGGCAGCCGTTTGGGGAACCGCGGATGGCTGTCGGTGACCCCGATGCGCAGTTGTTCGTCACGGTCGAGCTGGATGTCCACCGTGAAGGTGGGTGACTGCCCGAAGGTGTGCTGTACGGCGTTGGTGGCGAGTTCGGAGACGATGAGCCGGATCGTCTCGGCCGCTTCCGTGTCCGCCGGCAGACCCCATTCCGCCAGAGTGCCGATGACATACGTGCGGGCCGCGGAGACCGAGGCGGGATCGCTCGGCAGAGTGACGGATGCTTCCAGATGGTCTGCCATGGCGACGTCGTCCCTTTCCCACGGGACCGCAGTCCGACACGGAGCGGATGGTTCGAGTACGGTCCCGGACTGGTGCTTCATCGCCAGACTGCCATTACCCGGCCGGTCACGGTGCCGATCCACCAAGATATGCATATATCTGTCGCTCGAAGCGGTGAACTCTCCGACGGAAGACCGTATTTGGGCGGCCCGGAAGGAGTAAGGAGTAGCCCATGCAGCACGGTCCCGCGGTACGCCGCCGGAAACTGGGCGCCGAACTGCGTGCGTTGCGCACCAGTGCGGGGCTCACCAGTGGTGAGGCGGCCCGGCTGGTGGGCTGGCACCAGTCGAAGGTGAGCCGGATCGAGACCGGCGCCAGCGGCGTGAAACCGGCCGACGTGCGGTTACTGCTGGACGCCTACGCGGTGCACGACGCCCGGCTACGGGAGTTACTGCTGGTCTTGGCGGGCTCCGACGAGGGCGCCGGACGGCACCACTGGTGGCACCAGTACCGCGGGGTACTGCCACCGACGTATCGCGACTTCATCAGCCTGGAGTCCCAGGCCGGTGCGATGCGCACGCTGGAGACCTCCGTGGTGCCCGGGCTGCTCCAGACGCCCGAGTACGCGCGCGCGGTGACCCGGGCCGCGGTGAACGGGCTCGGCACGGAGCCGGACGAGCGGCTCGACGCGCTGGTCGAGGTCCGGCTGGCCAGACAGGACGTCCTGCGGGCCGAACCACCGCTGAAGCTGAGCGCGGTGCTGGACGAGGCGGTGCTGCGCCGGGACATCGGCGGCCCCGACGTCATGGCGGGACAACTGCGGCGGCTCATCGAGGCGGCCCGGCTGCCCCAGGTCCGGATTCAGGTACTCCCATTCGCCGCAGGAGCCCACATCGGCATCACGGGGCCTTTCGTAATCTTCTCGTTTTCGAACACATCTGATCTGGACGTGGTTGTTCTCGACCACTTGACGAGTAGCCTCTACCTCGAGCGGAAAGAAGACCTCCAGGCCTATACCGAGGCCTTCAACGCTCTTCAGATCCACGCCCTTTCGCCCGAGGACTCGTTGGATTACATCGCCGGGATAGGTGACGGCGCGTAAGGAGGCACCATGTCCGCAATGCCTCGGAACGTACCTTCCAGTATCGATCTGCACACGGCGCGGTGGCTGCGCAGCAGCTACAGCACCGGAGCCAACAACTGTGTCGAGACGGCTCGGCCGCACACCGGTCCAGGGACCGGGCTGCTCGCCGTGCGCGACTCCAAGAACCCGTCCGGACCCGCGCTGCTCTTCTCCCCCGGGAGCTGGGCGGAGTTCACGGCCGCGTTCTGATCCCTTTTGCCCCCGGCACGGCCGTGTCACGCCGACTCATGGTCGTGTCTGACCGATCACACGTACAGCGCGTTCGATCTGCGCCGCGGAGAGGTCCGCGCGGGCGGTCAGCCTGAGCCGTGAGATGCCGTCGGGCACGGAAGGAGGACGGAAGCAGCCCACGGCCAGACCCGCGGTGCGGCAGTCGGCCGCCCACCGCACGGCCTCCTCCGGGGACGGCGCGCGCACGGAGACGACCGCGGCGTCCGGGCGTACCGCCTCGTGACCCGCGGCGGTCAGCCGTGCGTGCAGTTCGGCGGCCACCTCGCGGGCCCGCGCCGCGCGCGCGGGCTCGCGGCGCAGCAGGCGCAGTGCCGCGAGGGCCGCGCCCGCCGCGGCGGGCGCGAGCCCGGTGTCGAAGATGAAGGTCCGGGCCGCGTTGACCAGGTGGTCGATCACCCGGGCGGGGCCGAGGACTGCGCCGCCCTGGCTGCCGAGCGACTTGGACAGCGTGACCGTCACGACGACGTCGTCGGCGCCCGCGAGTCCCGCCGCGTGCGGGGCGCCGCGGCCGCCGTCGCCGAGCACACCGAGGCCGTGGGCGTCGTCGACCAGCAGCCCCGCGCCGCGCTCCCGGCATGCCTCGGTGAGCCCGGTCAGCGGGGCGGCGTCGCCGTCCACCGAGAAGACGGTGTCGGACACGACGACCGCGGGACCCTCGTGCGTCCGGAGCGCCTTGCGCACGGCCTCGGGATCGGCGTGGCCGACGACCTGGGTCGTGCCGCGTGCCAGCCGGCAGCCGTCGATCAGCGAGGCGTGGTTGCCGGCGTCGGAGACGATCAGTGAGCCGTGCGGGGCCAGTGCGGTGACGGCGGCGAGGTTGGCGGCATAGCCGGAGGAGAAGACGAGGGCCGCCTCGAAACCGCAGTATTCGGCCAGCTCGACCTCCAGCTGAGTGTGGAGCTCGGTGGTGCCGGTGACGAGTCGGGACCCGGTGGAGCCTCCGCCCCAGGTCCGGGCGGCCCGCGCGGCCCCTTCGGTGACCTCGGGGTGGCGGGCGAGGCCCAGGTAGTCGTTGCTCGCCAGGTCCAGGAGCGGCGAGTCGGCGGGGCGGGGCCTCAGGGTGCGTACGAGTCCGGCGCGACGGCGCAGCAGCGCCTGCTCGTCGATCCAGCCGAACGCCATGGGTCCTCCGAGGGTTTTGTAGGCAGCGAACAGACACTAATGGGATGAGCAGCCCCCCACTGTGTGGCAATACCCACACAGTGAATGGCCTCTGTTGTGCGAACTCTCCTTGGCCCGAGACGGCTCCTTAGGACAGGATCGGTTTTCATGGACCTGCTGAACACGCTGGTGGACAAGGGGCTTCGGCGCGAGCTGCCGACCCGCGAGGAAGCACTCTCCGTCCTCGCCACCTCCGACGACGACCTGCTCGATGTGGTGGCCGCGGCCGGAAAGGTGCGCCGGCACTGGTTCGGCCGACGGGTGAAACTGAATTACCTCGTCAACCTCAAGTCCGGCTTGTGTCCCGAGGACTGCTCCTACTGCTCGCAGCGCCTCGGCTCGACGGCCGGCATCCTGAAGTACACCTGGCTCAAGCCGGACGAGGCCTCCAAGGCCGCCGCGGCCGGACTCGCGGGCGGCGCCAAGCGGGTCTGTCTGGTGGCGAGCGGTCGCGGGCCGACGGACCGGGACGTGGACCGGGTCTCCGACACCATCAAGGCGATCAAGGACCAGAACGAGGACGTCGAGGTGTGCGCCTGCCTCGGTCTGCTCTCCGACGGCCAGGCCGAGCGGCTGCGCGAGGCAGGCGCCGACGCCTACAACCACAACCTCAACACGTCCGAGGCGACGTACGGCGAGATCACGACCACGCACACCTACGCCGACCGCGTGGACACCGTGCAGAAGGCGCACGCGGCCGGTCTGTCGGCGTGCTCGGGTCTCATCGCCGGTATGGGCGAGTCGGACGAGGACCTCATCGACGTGGTCTTCTCGCTGCGCGAGCTGGACCCGGACTCGGTGCCGGTGAACTTCCTGATCCCCTTCGAGGGCACCCCGCTGGCCAAGGAGTGGAACCTCACCCCGCAGCGCTGTCTGCGCATCCTGGCGATGGTCCGGTTCGTCTGCCCGGACGTCGAGGTGCGCATCGCGGGCGGTCGCGAGGTCCATCTGCGCAGCATGCAGCCCCTCGCCCTGAACCTGGCCAACTCGATCTTCCTCGGCGACTACCTCACCAGCGAGGGCCAGGCCGGCAAGGCCGACCTCGACATGATCGCGGACGCCGGGTTCGAGGTGGAGGGCGCGGGCGAGGTGACGCTGCCGCAGCACCGGGCGGACGTGGCCGCCGCCGCGGGCGGGTGCGGATCGCACGAAAGCGCGGGCTGCGGATCGCACGAGGGCGCCGGGTGCGGCTCCGTCTGCGGTTCGGCTGCCGAGCCGGCCGTGAGCGAGCCGGCGGTGGGTGAGGCCCGTACGGACCTGGTCGCGGTACGCCGTCGTGGTGCCGGAACGGACCTCGCGCCCAATGCCTGAGCTGCCCGTGTCCGAGCTGCTGGAGCTCGACCGGCGGCATGTCTGGCATCCGTACGGCCCGATGCCGGGCCGCGCCGAGCCGCTCGTCGTGGAGTCGGCGAGCGGGGTGCGGCTGCGCCTCGCGGGCAGCTCGGACGAGCTCGTGGACGGCATGTCGTCCTGGTGGTCGGCCATCCACGGCTACAACCACCCGGTGCTCAACGAGGCCGCGCGCGAGCAGCTGGGGCGGATGAGTCATGTGATGTTCGGCGGGCTCACCCATGAGCCCGCCGTACGGCTCGCGAAGCTCCTTGTCGACATGTCGCCCGACGGGCTGGAGCATGTCTTCCTCGCCGACTCCGGGTCGGTGTCGGTCGAGGTCGCCGTGAAGATGTGCCTCCAGTACTGGCGTTCGCTCGGCCGCCCAGGCAAGCACCGGCTGCTGACCTGGCGCGGCGGGTACCACGGCGACACCTGGCAGCCGATGTCGGTGTGCGATCCCGAGGGCGGGATGCACGAACTGTGGACCGGCGTGCTCCAGCGCCAGGTGTTCGTGGGGCCGCCGCCGGTCGAGTACGAGGAGTCGTACGCCGAGGAGCTCCGCTCGGCTATCGCGGCGCATGCCGACGAGCTGGCCGCGGTGATCGTGGAGCCCGTCGTGCAGGGCGCGGGCGGGATGCGGTTCCACTCCCCCACGTATCTGCGGGTGCTGCGCGAGGCGTGCGACGCGCACGACGTGCTGCTGGTGTTCGATGAGATCGCGACCGGCTTCGGGCGTACGGGCGCGCTGTTCGCGGCGGAGCACGCGGCGGTGACGCCGGATGTGATGTGCGTGGGCAAGGCGCTGACCGGCGGCTATCTGACGATGGCGGCGACGCTGTGCACGTCGAGGGTGGCCGACGGCATCTCGCGGGGCGAGGTCCCGGTGCTCGCGCACGGCCCCACGTTCATGGGCAATCCGCTCGCCGCGGCCGTGGCCTGTGCCTCGATCGAGCTGCTGCTCGGCCAGGACTGGCTCGCGGAGGTCAAGCGGATCGAGGCGGGCCTGCGGGAGGGGCTGGCGACGGCCCGGGAGCTGCCGGGCGTACGGGACGTACGGGTTCTCGGGGCGATCGGCGTGGTCCAGCTGGACCACCCGGTGGACATGAGGGCGGCCACGGAGGCGGCGGTGCGCGAGGGCGTGTGGCTGCGGCCGTTCCGCGACCTGGTCTACACGATGCCCCCGTACGTCACGGGGGACGCGGATGTGGCACGGATCGCGCGCGCGGTGTGCGCCGCGGCTCGGGAGGGATGACATGTCGGTACTGGTGATCACGGGTACGGGCACGGAGGTCGGCAAGACCGTCGCCACCGCCGCGGTCGCCGCCGCCGCGGTGGCGGCGGGCAGGTCCGTGGCCGTGCTCAAGGCGGCCCAGACCGGTGTGGGTCCGGGCGAGCCCGGGGACGCGCAGGAGGTGGCGCGGCTGGCGGGGCCCGTGACGACCGCCGAAGTCGCCCGCTACCCGGAGCCGTTGGCCCCCGGGACGGCGGCCCGGCGGGCCGGGCTCCCGCCGGTGCACCCGCACCAGGTCGCCGAGGCCGCCGCCAAACTGGCCACCGAGCACGACCTGGTTCTGGTCGAGGGCGCCGGTGGACTGCTCGTACGGTTCGACGAGGAGGGCGGCACCCTGGCGGACGCGGCGGAACTGCTGCGGGCGCCGGTGCTGGTGGTGGCGTCGGCGGGCCTGGGCACCCTGAACACGACGGAACTGACGGCGCGTGAACTGCGAGGCCGCGAGCTGGAATTGCTCGGTGTCGTGATCGGCAGCTGGCCCGACTCCCCGGATCTGGCGTCGCGTTGCAATGTGGCGGACCTGCCGGAGGTGTCGGGGGCACCGCTGCTCGGGGCCCTGCCCGAGGGTGCGGGGTCGCTGGCGCCCGCCGACTTCCGTGCGGGAGCGCCTGGTTGGCTGGCGTCGCGGCTGGACGGGGTGTGGGACGCGGAGGCGTTCCGGGAGCGGGCGGCCGACTGACAGCCGGTGCCCGCGGAACGCACTCGGGTGCCCCTCACATCCTCTCTCCCTCCCCCAGCAGCCGCACCAGTTCGATCCGCGACCGGATCCCCAACCGCGTGAACACGCCCCGCAGATGGTGGTCGATGGTGCGCGGGCTCAGGGCGAGGCGGGTGGCGATCTCGCGGTTGGTGGCGCCGTCGGCGGCCATGCGGGCGACCATGAGCTGCTGGGCCGTGAGTCGGACGGTGGGGTCGTCGGGGGCTGTCCCTTCTACACATCTGGCGCTGCCGACCGAGGGGATAGGTCGAGGATCGGTGGGTGGCGAGCCAGTAAACAACAACATACAACGACACGCCGCACCCACCCGCCAGCACACCACGACCGCCCTGCCAA
>NZ_JABERD010000130.1 GCF_013044505.1 Streptomyces sp. S3(2020)
TGTGCCTGCTCCGTGCCCCGGTATTTCCTTTCTCCTCTTCGGCGGCCGCGTCAGATGTGTATAAGGGACCGGGGCAGGGCGTAGGGGTGCTCTTCGGAGAGCCACTGGATCATGTGCTCGCGGACCGTGACCCGGACCTTCCAGATGTCGTCCGCGTCCTTGGCGGTCACCAGGGCCCGTACCTGCATGGTGTTGGGGGTGGAGTCCGTGACGGTCAGGTCGCAGGCGCGGCCGTCCCACGCCGGGCAGCCGCGGAGGATGTCGCGGAGCTTCTCGCGCATCGCCTCCATCGGCGCCGAGTGGTCCAGATGCCAGTAGACGATGCCGGTCATCTGGGCACCGCCGCGCGACCAGTTCTCGAACGGCTTGGACGTGAAGTAGGAGACGGGCATCGTGATCCGGCGCTCGTCCCAGGTCCGCACGGTCAGGAAGGTCAGCGTGATCTCCTCGACCGTGCCCCACTCGCCGTCCACGACGACCGTGTCCCCTATGCGCACCATGTCACCGAACGCGATCTGGAGCCCCGCGAACATGTTGCTCAGCGTGGACTGCGCCGCGACACCGGCGACGATGCCGAGGATGCCGGCCGAGGCCAGCAGCGAGGCGCCGGCCGCGCGCATCGGCGGGAACGTCAGCAGCATCGCGGCCACCGCCACCACGCCGACGACCGCGGCGACGACCCGCGTGATCAGCGTCACCTGGGTGCGCACCCGACGGACCCGGGCGGGGTCGCGGCTGGCGCGCGCGTAGCGCGTGTACGTCGTCTCGACGACCGCGGCCGCGATCCGGATCACCAGCCAGGCCGTCGCCCCGATCAGCACCAGCGTCAGCGCCTGCCCGATGCCGACCCGGTGCTCCCGCAGCAGCCGTGCCTCGTCGTACGACGCTCTGAGCAGGGCCGCGCAGATCACCAGCTGGTAGGGGATGCGGCCACGGCGCAGCAGACCCCACAGCGGGGTCTCGCTGTGCCGCTCGTCGGCCTTGCGCAGCAGCAGGTCCGTGGCCCAGCCGATGATCAGCGTGAGCAGCACCGAGCCACCGATCACGATCAGCGGGCGGAGTAGGTTCTCCATGTCCACGAACCTAACCGGCCCGGGGCGGACATGAACATGTGACTTCGGCGGCGCTGTGGGTACGGGCGCGGAACGCCACTGTCGTACCCGGCTGGCACCATGGCCTCATGAACATCATGCTCTTTCACTCGACCTACGGCCTGAGGCCCGCCGTACGCCAGTCCGCCGACCGGCTGCGCTCCGCCGGGCACGAGGTGTGGACGCCGGACCTCTTCGAGGGGCGTACGTTCGAGACGGTCGAGGAGGGCATGGAGTTCAAGGAGCGGATCGGCAAGGACGAGCTGCTCAAGCGGGCCGTGCTGGCCGCCGCGCCCTACTCGGAGCGGGGCCTGGTGTACGCCGGGTTCTCGTTCGGCGCCTCCGTCGCGCAGACCCTCGCCCTCGGTGACGACAAGGCGCGCGGGCTGCTGCTTCTGCACGGCACCTCGGACATCGCGGCCACCGCCTCCGTGGACGACCTGCCGGTCCAGCTGCATGTGGCCGAGCCGGACCAGTTCGAGACCGACGACTGGCTGAGCTCCTGGTATCTCCAGATGCGCCGGGCCGGCGCGGACGTCGAGGTGTACAGATACGCCGGGGCCGGCCACCTCTACACCGACCCCGACCTGCCGGACTACGACGAGGAGGCCGCCGAGGCCACCTGGCGGGTGGCGCTCGGCTTCCTGGAATCCCTCTAGACCGGGGCGTAGACGCGTTCCACCTTCTGTGTGCCGCTGCGCGTGCGGTACGAACGGGCCCAGGACGAGGTCGCGTTCGCCTTCGTCCTGTCGGACACCACGTAGTAGTCCATCTGCGCCCGCTCCGCGGTGATGTCCAGGACGCCGTATCCGTGGCGGTCCGTGTCGACCCAGTGGACGTGCCGGTTGGCGAGCTGGATGACCGGCGCCGCGAGCGCGGTGACCGTGCCCTCGGGGACCTTGAGGATGTCGTCGAGGTTGTCGGAGGTCACCGAGGTGACGACGAACTCCGTGGCGGCCGAGGCGGACAGCGGGTACGTCCCGGCGTTCACCGGCACGTCGTTGGCCCACGCCATGTGGATGTCACCCGTCAGGAAGACGGTGTTGCGGATGGCGTTGGAGCGCAGATGGGCGAGGAGCTCGCGGCGGTCGTCCGTGTAGCCGTCCCACTGGTCGGTGTTGAGGGCGAGCCCCTCCTTCGGGAGGCCGAGGAGCTCGGCGAGCGGCTTGAGGAGGTCGGCGGAGAGCGAGCCGATCGCGAACGGCGAGATCATCACGGAGTTGCCGACCAGCCGCCAGGTGGTGTCGGAGGACTTCAGCCCCGCCTTCAGCCAGTCGAGCTGGGCGCGGCCGGTGAGCGTACGGTCCGGGTCGTCGACCGAGCCGTTGCCGACGGCCACCTGCTGCGAGCGGAACGAGCGCAGGTCGAGGAGCGACAGGTCGACGAGCTTGCCGAACCGCAGCCGCCGGTAGGTGGTGCCGGCGATCGCGGTGCGCACCGGCATCCACTCGAAGTAGGCCTGCTTGGCGGCGGCCTGGCGCGCGGCCCAGGTGCCCTCCGTGCCCTCGGTGTGGTTCTCGGCGCCGCCCGACCAGGCGTCGTTGGCGAACTCGTGGTCGTCCCAGATGGCGACGACCGGGGCGGCCGCGTGCAGCGCCTGGAGGTCCGGGTCGGTCTTGTAACGGCCGTGCCGGGTGCGGTAGTCGGCCAGCGACAGGATCTCGTGGGTCGGCGCGTGCTGTCGTACGACGGTGTCGCGCGTCCCGTACTCGCCGGTGCCGTACTCGTAGATGTAGTCGCCCAGGTGCAGCCAGGCGTCCAGGTCGCCGCGGGCCGCGAGATGGCGGTACGAGGAGAAGTAGCCGGCCTCCCAGTTGGCGCAGGAGACCACGCCGAAGCGCAGGCCCGTGACGGACGCGTCCGCCGCCGGCGCGGTGCGGGTGCGCGCCGCCGGGGAGTCGGTGCCGCCCGCGGAGAACCGGAACCAGTAGTCGGTGGCCGGTTCCAGGCCGCGGATGTCGGACTTGACGGTGTGGTCGGAGGCGGCGGTCGCGGTCGTGGTGCCCTGGGCGACGACGTCGGTGAACGCCTTGTCCTTGGCGACGGTCCAGCCGACCTCGGTGTCCGGGCCGAGCCCGGAGCCGGGTACCGCCTCGGCGGTGGGGGTCACCCGGGTCCACAGCAGGACGCCGTTGGGGAGCGGGTCGCCGGAGGCGAGACCGTGCAGGAAGGCGGGGGTCTCGGCGGCGGCGCGGGCCGGGATCGCGGCGGCCAGTGGTCCGGCCAGGACCACACCGGCGGCAGCGGCCTTGACGACCGTACGGCGGCGCGGTGACGGCGAATTGAGATGCTCGGATGCTCTGAATCTGGTCACGACCGATCAGGTTACTGATCGGTATTAACGAGAGCGGGCGAACTGGTAAAAGTTCGCTCGCTCTTCGGGTGACGGTCGGTCAGGCTTGCGGTCAGGCCTTCAGAGCCGCCTCGAGCGCCGTGTTGAACTCGGCCACCGTCATCGGCGCGTTCTTGCCGTCGGAACCGGTCAGCGCCTTGTCGTCCATCTTCAGCGTCGGGGTGCCGGTCACGCCGCTGTCGTCGAACTTCTTGGACATCTCCAGCGCCCACCGGTCGTAGGTGCCGTTCTTCACGGCGTTCTGGAACGTCTTGTTGTTCTTCAGGGCGTCGACCGTGTTCGCGATCTTGATGAGGTAGGCGTCGTCCTTGAGCTTGTCGTCGGTCTCCTCGGGGTGCCACTTCGTGGAGTACATCGCGGTCTTGTACTCCAGGAAGGCCTCGGGGCTGACGTTCAGCGCCGCGCCGAGCGCGCTGAGGCCGTTCTTGGAGCCCTCGCCGCCGAGGTTGCCGTCGAGGAAGGTGGCGCCGACGTACTGGACCTTGAACTTGCCGTCCTCGACGTCCTTGTCCACGGTCGAGCCGACGGTCTGCTCGAACTGGGCGCAGACGGGGCAGCGCGGGTCCTCGTACATGACGAGGGTCTTCTTGGCGGTGCTCTTGCCGATGGTGACGGTCGTGCCGTTCGTGCCCGTGGTGTTGGCCGGCTTGACGAGCTTGTCGTCCTTCGCGGCCTCCCAGTAGTCCGGCTTGTTGCCCTGGACGACCGCGTAGCTGATGCCGCCGGCTATCGCGAGGACGCCGACGAGGGAGCAGGCGACGATGACCTGCCGCTTGACCTTGTCCTTCTTGGCCTGGCGCTCGCGCTCCTGGCGCAGCCGCTCACGGGCCGCCGTCTTCGACGCCTGGCTGTTCCGCTTGCTCATGGGTGATCTCCGTAAGGGGACGCGCACACGTCGTGTGCGGGATGCATGGGGGGACTGGTGGTGCTCAGCCGCTGTTCGCTGCTGTTCGGTCAGGCGAAAGCGACCGAGCACGGCGGTCCACGCCGTCCCAGGGAGTGCGCGAGGATCCGGTCGCGGACGACGGCCGTACGGCGACCGGGACGTGCGGGGCGTGCCGGCACCGGGGCGGGGCGGACCCTGAGGACCGCGGCGGCGAGCAGCAGCGGCCGGAAGGTCGTCGCCGTCACCGCGCCGATCAGCTGGGCCATGGCCTGCTCACCGCGGCGCAGCCAGGCGGCGGCGAGGAGGCCGACGCCGATGTGCGCGCCGAGCAGCAGCCAGGCGGCCTGCGGGTCGGCGTGGGCGAGGACGCCTGCGAGGCGGTCGGTGTCGGTGCCCGTCACCCGGGCCAGCGGGCTGCCGACGCTGCCGCCGTCGCCGCAGAACACGTCCCAGCCGACCGAGCGCAGCGGACCGGTGACCGGTCCGCCCGCCGCGCCGTAACAGACGTGCTGGCCGGCGGTGAAGACGGTGTCGGCGGCCAGCTCCAGCGGGACCAGCAGGGCGGCGATCCGCCCGAAGCTCCGCTCGCGGCCCGCGAGGGCGTAGGCGAGGACGAACACGGCGGCCGCGACGAGCGCCACCGTGTTCAGTGGCAGCGGGACCCGGGACAGCAGCACGTGCGACGCGGTGCTGAGTGTCACGACGAGTGCCGTGAACAGCGCCGCGCGCAGCGCTCGCAGTCGGGTCCCGGATATGTCCATAGCGGGGAGAGTCTGTCACGCGGCCCTGTAAGGGACCCCTAAAAGGTCCCTGTGAGCGGCCCCATCGTTATGGATCCGACAGGGATCCGGTCTACAGGCCCGGAATGCGGCCGTTGCGGAACAGGTCCACGAAGATCTGGTGGTCGGTACGCGCACGTGCCCCGTAGTCGTGGGCGAAGGAGACCAGGAGGTCCGCGAAGCCGTCCTCGTCGGCCGCGATGGCCGCGTCGATGGCCCGCTCGGTCGAGAAGGGCACCAGGGACTCGCCGGACTGGTCGTCGGCCGCCCCGTGCATGGTGGCGGTGGCCCGGCCGAGGTCGGCGACGACCGCCGCGATCTCCTCCGGGTCGTCGATGTCGCCCCAGTCCAGGTCGACGGCGTACGGCGAGACCTCGGCGACCAGCTGGCCCGAGCCGTCCAGCTCGGTCCAGCCCAGCCACGGGTCGGCGTGCTGCTGGAGGGCGCGCTGTGAGAGCACCGTGCGGTGGCCCTCGTGCTGGAAGTAGTCGCGGATCGCCGGGTCGGTGATGTGCCGGGAGACGGCCGGGGTCTGGGCCTGCTTGATGTAGATCACGACGTCGTTCTCCAGGGCGTCGCTGTGGCCCTCCAGAAGGATGTTGTACGACGGCAGACCGGCCGAGCCGATGCCGATGCCGCGGCGGCCGACCACGTCCTTCACCCGGTACGAGTCCGGGCGGTCCAGCGAGGTCTCCGGCAGGGTCTCCAGGTAGCCGTCGAAGGCGGCCAGCACCTTGTAGCGGGTGGCCGCGTCCAGCTCGATGGAGCCGCCGCCCGGCGCGAAGCGGCGCTCGAAGTCGCGGATCTCGGTCATCGAGTCCAGGAGGCTGAAGCGGGTCAGCGAGCGGGCGTCGCGCAAGGCGTCCAGGAGGGGGCCCTCGGCGGTGTCCAGGGTGAAGGGCGGCACCTCGTCGCTCTTGGCGCCGGTGGCCAGGGCGTGGATCCGCTCGCGGTAGGCGGCCGCGTAGACCTTGACGAGCTCGGTGATCTGCTCGTCGCTGAGGGCCTTCGCGTACCCGATGAGGGCGATCGAGGCGGAAAAGCGCTTGAGGTCCCAGGTGAAGGGGCCGACGTAGGCCTCGTCGAAGTCGTTGACGTTGAAGATCAGCCGGCCGGTGGCGTCCATGTACGTGCCGAAGTTCTCGGCGTGCAGGTCGCCGTGGATCCACACGCGCGAGGTGCGCTCGTCCAGGTACGGGCCGCCTCGCTTGTCCGAGTCGAGGTCGTTGTAGAAGAGGCATGCCGTACCCCGGTAGAACGCGAAAGCCGAGGCCGCCATCTTCCGGAACTTGACCCGGAACGCGGCCGGGTCGGCGGCCAGGAGCTCGCCGAAGGCGGTGTCGAAGACGGCGAGGATCTCCTCGCCGCGAGGCTCGTCGTTGAGCTGCGGTACCGACATCGCTGGGTGCCTCCTGGTGCATGTGTACGACAGCGTTTCTGTCGTCTCAACGGGCGGGGCCGGACGAAAGTGCCCGCGAAACCCTCGCTGTGAAGGTACGCGGGGCGGCCCCCGGAGTGTCAGTGCCGAGGCATAGACTTCGACGCTGTCCCCCGAACTGTCCGTCCGCCTGTCGCCGACCGTTTTCCATGGAGGCCGAACCGTGTCAAAGCCGCCGTTCACGCACCTGCACGTCCACACCCAGTACTCGCTGCTGGACGGTGCCGCGCGGCTCAAGGACATGTTCGACGCGTGCAACGAGATGGGCATGACCCATATCGCCATGTCCGACCACGGCAACCTCCACGGGGCGTACGACTTCTTCCACACCGCGAAGAAGGCCGGGGTCACCCCGATCATCGGCATCGAGGCCTATGTCGCCCCCGAGTCCCGGCGCAACAAGCGCAAGATCCAGTGGGGCCAGCCGCACCAGAAGCGGGACGACGTCTCCGGTTCGGGTGGTTACACCCACAAGACGATCTGGGCGGCCAACGCGACCGGTCTGCACAACCTCTTCCGGCTCTCCTCGGACGCGTACGCCGAGGGCTGGCTCCAGAAGTGGCCCCGGATGGACAAGGAGACCATCTCCCAGTGGTCCGAGGGCCTCATCGCCTCCACCGGCTGCCCCTCCGGCGAGCTCCAGACCCGCCTGCGCCTCGGCCAGTTCGACGAAGCGCTGAAGGCGGCCTCCGAGTACCAGGACATCTTCGGCAAGGACCGCTACTTCCTGGAGCTGATGGACCACGGCATCGAGATCGAGCGCCGGGTCCGCGACGGCCTCCTCGACATCGGCAAGAAGCTCGGCATCCCGCCGCTGGTCACCAACGACTCGCACTACACGTACGCGCACGAGGCGACCGCGCACGACGCCCTGCTGTGCATCCAGACCGGCAAGAACCTCTCCGACCCGGACCGCTTCCGCTTCGACGGCACCGGCTACTACCTGAAGTCCACGGACGAGATGTACGCCGTCGACTCCTCGGACGCCTGGCAGCAGGGCTGCGCCAACACCCTCCTGGTCGCCGAGCAGATCGACACCTCCGGCATGTTCGAGGCGAAGAACCTCATGCCGAAGTTCGACATCCCCGAGGGCTACACCGAGGTCACCTGGTTCAAGGAGGAGGTCCGGGTCGGCATGGAACGCCGCTTCCCGGGCGGCATCCCCGAGGACCGCCAGAAGCAGGTCGAGTACGAGCTGGACGTCATCATCCAGATGGGGTTCCCGGGCTACTTCCTCGTGGTCGCCGACTTCATCATGTGGGCCAAGAACAACGGCATCGCGGTCGGCCCGGGCCGAGGCTCCGCGGCCGGCTCGATCGTCGCCTACGCCATGGGCATCACCGACCTCGACCCGATCCCGCACGGACTGATCTTCGAGCGGTTCCTCAACCCCGAGCGCGTCTCCATGCCCGACGTCGACATCGACTTCGACGAGCGCAGGCGCGTCGAGGTGATCAGGTACGTGACCGAGAAGTACGGCGCCGACAAGGTCGCCATGATCGGCACCTACGGCAAGATCAAGGCGAAGAACGCCATCAAGGACTCCGCGCGCGTGCTGGGCTACCCGTACGCCATGGGCGACCGGCTCACCAAGGCCATGCCCGCCGACGTCCTCGGCAAGGGCATCGACCTCAACGGCATCACCGACCCCTCGCACCCGCGCTACAGCGAGGCCGGCGAGATCCGCTCGATGTACGAGAACGAGCCGGACGTGAAGAAGGTCATCGACACCGCCAAGGGCGTCGAGGGCCTGGTCCGGCAGATGGGCGTGCACGCCGCCGGCGTCATCATGTCCAGCGAGCCCATCGTCGACCACGCCCCGATCTGGGTGCGGCACACGGACGGCGTGACCATCACGCAGTGGGACTACCCGCAGTGCGAGTCGCTGGGCCTGCTGAAGATGGACTTCCTCGGCCTGCGCAACCTGACGATCATGGACGACGCCGTCAAGATGGTGAAGTCCAACAAGGGCATCGACCTCGACCTGCTGGCCCTGCCGCTCGACGACCCCAAGACCTTCGAACTGCTCCAGCGCGGTGAGACCCTCGGCGTCTTCCAGTTCGACGGCGGCCCCATGCGCTCGCTGCTGCGCCTGATGAAGCCCGACAACTTCGAAGACATCTCCGCCGTCTCGGCGCTCTACCGTCCCGGCCCGATGGGCATGGACTCGCACACCAACTACGCCCTGCGCAAGAACAAGCTCCAGGAGATCACCCCGATCCACAAGGAGCTGGAGGAGCCCCTCGAAGAGGTCCTCGCGGTCACCTACGGTTTGATCGTCTACCAGGAGCAGGTGCAGAAGGCCGCCCAGATCATCGCCGGGTACTCGCTGGGCGAGGCCGACATCCTGCGCCGCGTGATGGGCAAGAAGAAGCCCGACGAACTGGCGAAGAACTTCACCATCTTCCAGGCCGGCGCCAAGAAGAACGGCTACAGCGACGAGGCCATCCAGGCCCTGTGGGACGTCCTGGTCCCCTTCGCCGGCTACGCGTTCAACAAGGCGCACTCCGCCGCGTACGGCCTGGTCTCTTACTGGACCGCCTTCCTCAAGGCCAACCACCCCGCCGAGTACATGGCGGGACTGCTGACCTCCGTCAAGGACGACAAGGACAAGTCGGCCGTCTACCTCAACGAGTGCCGGCGCATGGGCATCAAGGTGCTCCCGCCGAACGTGAACGAGTCGGTGCACAACTTCGCCGCCCAGGGCGACGACGTGATCCTCTTCGGCCTCGAAGCGGTGCGCAACGTCGGCACGAACGTGGTCGAGTCGATCATCAGGAGCCGCAAGGCCAAGGGGAAGTACGCCTCCTTCCCCGACTACCTCGACAAGGTCGAGGCGGTCGCCTGCAACAAGCGCACCACGGAGTCGCTGATCAAGGCGGGCGCGTTCGACACGATGGGGCACACCCGCAAGGGCCTCACCGCGCACTTCGAGCCGATGATCGACAACGTCGTGCAGGTCAAGCGCAAGGAGGCCGAGGGCCAGTTCGACCTCTTCGGCGGGATGGGCGAGGAGGAGACCAGCGAGCCCGGCTTCGGACTCGACGTGGAGTTCACCACCGACGAGTGGGACAAGGCCTATCTGCTCGCCCAGGAGCGGGAGATGCTCGGTCTGTACGTCTCCGACCACCCGCTCTTCGGCCTGGAGCACGTGCTGTCCGACAAGGCCGACGCGGGCATCGCCCAGCTCACCGGAGGTGAGCACGCGGACGGCGCGGTCGTCACCATCGGTGGCATCATCTCGGGCCTCCAGCGCAAGATGACCAAGCAGGGCAACGCCTGGGCGATCGCCACCGTCGAGGACCTCGCCGGTTCCATCGAGTGCATGTTCTTCCCGGCGACCTACCAGCTCGTCTCGACCCAACTCGTCGAGGACGCCGTGGTGTTCGTCAAGGGCCGCCTCGACAAGCGCGAGGACGTGCCCCGGCTGGTGGCGATGGAACTCCAGGTCCCCGACCTGTCGAACGCGGGCACCAACGCGCCCGTGATCCTCACCATCCCGGCGACCCGGGTCACCCCGCCGATGATCAGCCGCCTCGGCGAGATCCTCACCCACCACAAGGGCGAGAGCGAGGTCCGCATCAAGCTCCAGGGCCCGACCAGGACCACGGTCCTGCGCCTGGACCGGCACCGGGTGAAGCCGGACCCGGCGCTCTTCGGCGACCTGAAGGTGCTGCTCGGCCCGTCCTGCCTGGCGGGCTAGGACAGGTCGAGAGGGCGTACCCGTCAGCCGGGTACGCCCTCTCTGTGTGCCTGGGTCTCAACAACCCGTTATGAAGATGTCAGTTGTGACCGAAGCGCTTCTGCTTGCCCTTGCGGGCCATGTCACCCGGAGTCACCTGGGTCATGCGCTGCTCGGCCTGCGCCTCCATCGAGGACTGCTGGGCCTGCTGCTGACCACGCTCGGACTGCGGCTGCTTGCGGTCACGGTTCTTGTTCTTGGCCATGGTGATCTGCCTCCTGAGGGGGATCTAGGGGCCAGGGCCGGGACCAGACTCACATAGGCTGACAAAGAACGCATTTCGGATAATTACCGTCTGTGACAGGCCTTGTCGCCCCGCGATGCTCCGAAACGCCACGCCGAAGATCGAGTTCCGGCCGTTAACCTCCGCGCGGTCGGGCAGACTCGAAGGAAGCCCGAAGTAAACCGCCTCGGAAGAGGGTGAGTCGCGTGGACCGCTGCATCGTCCTGGTGGACGCCGGGTATCTGCTGGGCGCCGCCGCCTCCCTCCTTGCCGGGGAACCCTCACGATCCCGGATCACCGTCGATCACCCCGCCCTCATCCAGGGCCTGCGCGAGCGCGCCGAGTCGGACACCGAACGGCCCCTGCTGCGCATCTACTGGTTCGACGGCGCCCCCGACCGCGTCCCGCAGCCCGAGCACCGCAGGCTGCGGGTGATGCCCCGGGTCACCGTCCGGCTGGGCGCCCTGACCCGCAGCGACGGACGCTGGGCCCAGAAGGGCGTCGACGCGGCCATGCACGCCGAGCTCACCGAGCTGGCCCGCAACCGCGCCTGCTCCGACATCGTCCTCGTCACCGGCGACGGCGATCTGCTGCCGGGCATGATGGCCGCCAAGGAGCACGGCGTCGCCGTACACCTGTGGGCCGTCCAGGCCGCCGACGGGGACTACAACCAGTCCGAGGACCTGGTCGCCGAGGCCGACGAACGACGCGTCCTGGACCGTACCTGGATCACCAAGGCCGTACGCGCCAAGGAGCTCGGCGGGATCTGCGCGCCGCCGCCCGTACCGCGGCCCGAGATCGCCGCGATCCTGTCCGCGCCGCTGCCCGACTCCGCGCTCGCCGCGGCGGCCGAGCGGGCCGCCGACGAGAGCGAGCACGCCCCGGCCGCCGCCTCGGAGAACGGCACCCAGGAGCGGGTGCCCGCGCCCAAGGGCGTGCCCACCCCCAAGGACCTGGCCGCCCTGCGCGGCCCCGGCGCCCAGCCGCCGCACCCCGCGAACGCGACCCTGCGCTGGTCCTCCGACAAGGGCTGGGTCGACCGCCCCGGCACCGTCGCCGAGCCGCCCGAGGTCGCCTCGATGCCCACCCTCGCCCAGCTGACCACCGCCGAGCAGCGGTGGGCGGACCGCGAGGAGGACATCACCACGGTCGGCGGCGATCCCTACGAGGTGGGGCAGGTCTTCGCGCGGCGCTGGATGGAGCGGCTGGGCGACCAGAGCCATCTGCAGAAGCTCTCGGGCATGTACCCGCGCGTCCCCCACCGGATCGACGGTGAGCTGCTGCGCTACGCCGCCCGGTTCGGGCTGCTCGCCCACAAGGACGACCAGATCGACGAGCACGACCGCTACGCCATCCGTGCCGGGTTCTGGCGCGAGATCGACGTACGGACCGCCGCCGAACACGCGCCCGCGGGGGAGTGAATCGGCACATACGCCGCCCCCGAGGGCGAGCGGAGCTTCCCGACCCCGTACCCTCGTCCCTTGTGAGTACGCGCGCGGCACAGGCACTTCGGCACGGTGACGATGTCGTGTGCGCGGTGCGCGGGCTGACCAAGACCTATCCGGCGGTACGCGGCCGGCGTGGGGTTCCCGCGACGCCCGAGGTCCGTGCCACCGACGATGTGCGCCTCGACATCCGGCGCGGCGAGATCTTCGGACTCCTCGGGCCCAACGGCGCCGGCAAGTCCACCCTCGTACGGCAGCTCACCGGGCTGATGCGGCCCGACCGGGGCAGCGTCGAGATCCTCGGCCACGACATCGTGCGGCACCCGGAGCGGGCCGCGCGGATCCTCGCCTATCTCGGCCAGGAGTCCACCGCCCTGGACGAACTGACCGTCTCGCTCGCCGCCGAGACCACCGGGCGGCTGCGCGGCCTGGACGCGCGGGCGGCGCGGGCCGAGCGGGACGCCGTACTCGACGAACTGGGGCTCACCCCGCTCGCCGGACGGGCCATCAGCAAGCTCTCCGGTGGGCAGCGGCGGCTGGCGTGCCTCGCCGCCGCGCTGGTCGGGGAGCGGCCGCTGCTGGTCCTCGACGAGCCGACCACCGCGATGGACCCCGTGGCGCGGCGGGCCGTGTGGTCCGCCGTGGACCGGCGGCGGGCCGAGCGCGGGACGACCGTGCTGCTTGTCACCCACAACGTCATCGAGGCCGAGACCGTCCTCGACCGGGTCGCCGTCCTCGACCAGGGCAAGGTGATCGCCTGCGACACCCCCGTCGGGCTCAAGGAGCAGGTCGCCGGGGAGGTCCGGGTCGACCTCGTGTGGCGCGAGGCCGCTCCGCTGCACGTCCCCGAGGTCGCCGCGCTCCAGGACCGGGCCGTCGCCTCCGGGCGCCGCTGGACGCTGCGGCTCGCGCCCGAGGAGGCGCGGGCGGTCGTCGCCACTGTCACCGGCGGAGCGGCTTTCGCCGCCCTCGACGACTTCACTCTGGCCACGCCCAGCCTGGAGGACGTCTACCTGGCGCTCGGCGGGGCGGCTCAGCAGGGGCTGGTGAAGGCGTGAGCGTGATGCGGCACCTTGAGCCGGGCTTGAGTACGCGGGCCGTAGCATCCGTACGGAACAGGACGAACGCCGGAGTGAACCCGTTTGTGAAAGGGAGCAGCGCCACGTGAGTGTCGTACCCGCCGAGGTTCTGCCGGGCAGCGCCCGGGCCGTCCAGGAGACGGCCCGCGACGCGGCCGAGCTCGGGCCGCGTGCGCGGCTGTGGCCGTCGCTCGTGGCCGTGTACCGGGCGCAGCTGTCCCGTGCGCGGGTGGCGCGCATTCCGCTGCTGTTCGTGGCGACCTTCCAGTCGGTCGGGATCATGGTCCTCATGCGCGGGGTCGTGGACGGCGGCGCCGAGGCGCAGGCCGTGGTCGCGGGCTCGTCGGTGCTCGTCGTGGCGTTCGTCGCGCTGAACCTGCTCGCGCAGTACTTCGGGCAGCTGCGGGCCAGCGGTGGGCTCGACCACTACGCCACGCTGCCGGTGCCGCCGGCCGCCGTGGTGCTCGGGGCGGCGGGGGCGTACGCCTCCTTCACCGTGCCGGGGACCGTGGTGACCGCGGTGTTCGGGTGTGTGCTGTTCGGGCTGCCGCTCGCGCATCTGTGGGTGCTCGTCGCCGTGATCCCGCTCGCGGGTGCGGCCCTCGCGGGGCTGGGGGCGGCCTTCGGACTGCTCGCGCCGCGGCCGGAACTGGCCACGGTGCTGGGGCAGTTGGGCATGTCCGCGGCGCTGCTGCTCGGAGTGCTGCCGGCCGACCGGATGCCGGAGGCGGTGCGGTTCCTGCGGGATCTGCTGCCGTCGACATACGGCGTGGAGGCGTTCGCGCGGACGTTCGGACCGGATCCCGACTGGGCGTTCGTGCTCGGTGACCTCGCCGTGTGCGGGGGCGTGGGGGTCGTTTCGCTGGCCGTCGCCACCTGGGCGTACCGTCGGGCGGCCGTCCGGTGACGCGCCGCACAGACGCGCCTGGCACGATGTCAGGGTGACCGCACCGTTGACGCCGCCTCCGCCGCCGCACGAACAGTCCCCGCACGCCGCGTGGCAGTCGCCTGCCGCCGGGTACGTGACTCCCGTGTCCCACGAGGCCGTGTACGGCGGCCCCGGTATGAGGACCGAGGTGATCGAAGCCGTCGTGGTCGCGGTCGCCACGGCGGTCACCGGGGTGCTGCTCGGCGTGCTGTGGTGGTGGCTGGCTCCGCATGTGCCGCTCGTCGGGGACGTCGTCGACGGCAACTGGGTCGTCTACCTCGGGGACAGCGAGGGGGAGCAGGCGATCGGGGTCGACGGAACGTTCACTCTGCTGGGGCTGGCGTTCGGTCTTGTCAGTGCGCTCGTGGTGTTCCTGGTGCGGCGGCGCGGTGGTGTGCCGCTGGTCGTGGCGTTGGGTGTCGGGGGGTTCCTCGGGTCGCTGCTGGCCTGGCGGGTCGGGATCTGGCTCGGGCCCGCGCAGGATGTGATCGCCCATGCGAAGTCCGTGGGCAAGGGGGTCACCTTCTCGGCGCCGCTGAAGCTGTCGGCGAAGGGGGCGTGGCTGGCGTGGCCGCTGGCGGCGCTGGTGGTGCATCTGGGGCTCACGGCGCTGTTCGGGCCGCGGGATCCTGAGCCGTATCCGCAGCAGGGGCCGTACGGGCCGCATGGGGCGCCGTCGCTTTAGGGGTTCGGTGGGCGGTGGGCGCGGCGAGGATTCTTTCGCCCCCGCCGCCCTTACCCATTCCCATCCCCAGGGGCTGCCGCCCCTTCGACCCCGCTCCCTGGGGGCTGCGCCCCCAGACCCCCGTCGGCCCTTAAGGGGCCTCGTCCTCGAACACAGGGCGGGCTGAGATTGCCTGGACCGGGGTTGAGAGGCGGAGCCCTCCTCGGGACGGTGTGGCCTTGTCCTCAAGCGCCGGACGGCGACTTCCTCTAAAGACAATGTACCCGCTGGATACACCCGAAAACCTGCCTGACCTGGGGTTTTCGGTCTGATCACGGCGGCTGGGCCTGCGGCGACGGGAGGTTGGCGGAGAGAGTTTGAGGTCTGGTGGTCTGCGGGGCAGGAGCATGGCAGGGGGCCCGTAAGCTCGCGGCGAGGTGGGGCCGGGTGGCTTCACCGTGTCTTGGGTTCCACCGGGCCCCCTGCCTTGCTCCTGGAGGGGCCCCGCTGATCGCCGGACCTTAAAGTCTCGGAGCCGACCGGTTCTCGGACTGTTGTGACAGCAAGTGGCCCCGGTCGGATCTTGTGTGATCCGACCGGGGCTGTCGGCTTCGCAGCCAGAACGAGCGGGAGTCTTTGCGACCCTGACCCTGCGGTCGCCATGGGGCCCCGGGCGGGGCGAGGGATCAGTCGCTCGGCTTGCTGGGCCAGTGGCAGGAGCAGTCGCAGCGCCGCTGGAGCAGGATGCCGCTGAAGCCGGGAAGCGGGATGTTCTTGGTCTGGCGGCAGTCGCCGTGTAGCTGGCTGTACTCGGGGCGCTCGGCGAGCGTGCATTCCGCCGACAGCGACAGGTCCTCCGTCGCGGGCGTGCTCACGTCTCGTCCTTGTCGGCGAAGCCGTGGCCCACGGTCACAAGGGACAGCACATCCAGGGGGTTGCACAGGTGTCCTGGTCGGGGCATCGGCACCGACCAGTAGGAAGCCCATGTCCGCTCGTTCAGCTCCGTGTGGTCGGCACGCGGCACGCCTAGGTAGGTCCCCTGACTCAGGCATTTGGTGCCCTGAGCTGTCCATTCCAGGGCGGTGCCGGGCGGCACCAGGGCGTAATAGCGGCGCCCCCCGGGGTCGTGGATGACCGGGCCACAGACGTACTTGGCGAGGCAGGCGTCGATGGTGCACGGCTCGTTGCTCTGGGCGGCGGCGTGGACAATCGCGCCGGGGAGGCGGACTGCGTCGAAGGTCCGACCGAGGGGGATCAGCGCGAGCTGCGCGACGCTGCTCCACTCGTTCCGCACCGCGCTCGGCAATGGATGGGCGGAGGCCAGCCACTCGGAGACTGTCCCGCAGGAAGCTGGACCAGTTGGGGATGTGGGGTGAACCCCGGGGACCGTAGGCTCTGCCATGTCGGCGCTCCTATTCAGCGTTGGCCGCGCCCCGGGGCCGTCGCGAGCGGTCGCCGGGGTCTTCGTGGGCCTCGACCGTAGGAGCAGTGCGCAGGGTGTAGGGGCACAGATTGTGCCCCTACGGTTACGCAGCCAACATGCCGATCTTCACTGCCAGTTCGGAGGCACGGCGGCGGCGGGCCGGAACTCTCGCCTCGGCCTCTTCGAGGACGATCCGCTTCGCGTACCCGTTGTACTTGATCGTCTCCGGGGCGGCCTCGTGCGCCTTCTCCAGCGTGGCGAGTGCGACATCGGGTTGCCCGTCGAGGTGGTAGCCGCGAGCTTCCTCAATGCGGTGCCGCGCCCGGCGCGGCCTCGACGGAATGGCGATGGTGTCAGCACGCGCGGCCTGTCGTACGGACTCACCGCCCTGACGGAGCTCCACGGCGACAGTGACTGCGTGGGCACCCATGATGGCGAGAGAAAACGACGTGACGGGGTGGTAGTAGCCCTCGGGGAGGCGCGCGGCCAAGTCGTGCGCCTGGTCCCAGTAGCGCCATGCGGTGCCTGTCTGCGCCCGTCGGGCTGCGGTGTAACCGGCTTCGAAGGTGAGCGCTCCCGCGATCGCAAGAACATCGGCTGACGCATCGGGCAACAGCGGCCCAAGGTAGGCCAGTGTCTCCAGGGTGACCGCGTCGGCAGCGTCGAACTGCGCCGGGCCTGCGTCGCGGTGCGCCTGAGCGGTTAGCCAGGCGGCCATCCCGATGGCATGCGGATCCTCTGACTCTTGCGCCGCGATCAGCCCTCGCTCGGCGACACGCCACAACAGCGCAGCGTCCGGTTGGTAGGCCACGAAGAACTGACAGAGCGAGTAGACCTCGGCAAGCAGGGCTTGGGCCGCCCTGCGGTCCGGCGCGGCCTCGGCCTGGCGTACAGCGAGTTGAGCGTCAGAGATCAGGTTCGGCAGCAACGCGCCGATCACCTCGCGGTGGTTCGGTGCTGAGTGCCTTGCCTTCCAAGCCCGGATGAGCCGGGCTTGAAGGTGTTCGGTCGGGGGTGCTTCGCGCTCGATGGTCAGAGGGAACGCGTCGACTGCGGCCTTGACCGCCGCGAGTCGGGGATGGCCGGGGCCGGTGAACAACTCGACGTGTACGGACTGATTACCCGTGAGGTCCGAAAGATCTCTGACGCGCAGCAGCTCTGCGATGCGCAGGATCATCTCCAGCTTGGGCACCTTCAAGCGTCCTGTTTCGATGCCCTTCACCCATGAGCCGGACTTGCCAACCAGTCCGCCCAGTTGATCACGGGTTATGCCCTTGCGGGTACGCAGGATCTGTAGGCGCTGGCCGAACACCAGCGGATCGGCGTACGGGTCCGGTGTAGCACCTTCAGACGACACAGCCGTGCCCCTCTCTGAACAGGCCAACAGAGCCAGGGTATGGGGCCGAGCCGCACCTGTGTGAGGTTCCTGCTGCCCTCTGCCGCTAACGCGGTACTACTGCGCCGTTGCCTGCATCTTTCCCGTCTGCGAACTGAGCCACCTGGCAGGCGGCGCCGGCCTGCGCGAAAGCGGTCAACGCAAGCCTCTTGACGTTCCCTATCGCAAACATGCATGCTCGCTACTCATCAGGATGAGTTCGCACCTGGCGGACTCATCACCCTGCGAGCCGGAAGGCAATGCATGAGAAAGATCCGCATTCCACGAAAGCTGGCGGTGTGGTTGGCCGCTGTCGTCGCGACGTTGGTCGGATTCGTCGGGGTGGGGGCCTCGGCTGCGTCGGCAGCTCCCGAGGCAGGCTCGGCCCGGCAAGCTGTGACGGCTGGTTCGACCAAGGGCGTGGCGGTCAACGGGCTGAGGCTTCGTTCCAAGCCCGGGTACCACGGCTACATCAAGGGGCTGCTGTACCGGGGTGATCGCGTGTTCATCCGCGAGGTGTTCGCCTCGGACTACAACCCGAATTGGGTCGGGGTCGTGCTCACTCAGCGCAGCAAGAGCGGGCTCCCGCGTCAGACGTTCGGGTACGTGTACAAGGCCTATCTGAAGTAGGGCCGGAAGTCGTCGGGAGGCGCCCCCGATGACCATCGCAAACTTCGCGTCCCTCTTTCCGCCCGGGAAGGGGGATGCGACTCGTCTGGGAGCTTCTTGAAGTACCGGTCAGGCAGGGTCGTTTCGAATCGATCAGGGTGCAACTGCGGGTCGGCTGTTTGCGTCCGCAATATGTACGTGAGGCCAGTGTGCTGGATGGGTGAGGGGTGTTCACCATGACTGCGGAAAGTTCCTCGGGTGCGCGTGATGCTGAATCGGCGGCACGGGTGCGGGGTGTCGACTGCGTCCGGGCGTGGGCCACGGCCCGTGATGCGGCAGAGGAGTTGTATGAGGCTCTCGCAGAACTGGGGTTGAGCTGGGAGGACATCCGGCTTACGCCGCACGCTGACGGCGAAGGGAAGGGAGTGGTGCGTATCCATGGCACGCCGGAAGGGATTCGCCTCGTGGCGCAAGCCGTGAGACGGGCTTGTTCTTGAACGCTTGGTGGTGATCGGCGCGTTTTAGCCACCCGCCCCTAGCGAAGCGGGGGTTGAGCCGCGCACGATGGTTGGCGCGCTGGGCGCGGGGAGGGGTATTCGGATGAGGCGGAAGACGGTCGGGCGTCCGTTACGGACCAAGGGGCGCGGCACGGTGCGCGTTGAGGAGGACGACGGCGGGCGTCAGTGGGTGACGTGCTCGGGCTGTCGCCTGGACGCCTTCGCTCCGGGGGTCTCGCCCGCGAAATTCCAGGCGCGTCGGCATGCAGACATCTGTACTCGCTGACCGCACGGTGAAGGCTCCGCCGGCTGAAGCTGGCGGGGCTTTTCTGCTGCTCAGGGGTGGTGGGTGTCGGGCGGTGGGTGCCCGGACGGGACCGGCGGCCACGCCGCAGCCCGGCCGGAGCGCCCGGCCGTCCGGCGCGCCGTAGGCGCGCCCTTGAGTAAGTAGAGGGGAGTTAGACCGATCAGCTTCGGCGTGCGTGCGGCGGGTTATTTCACGGTGATGTGGAAGGCGAGTTGCGCGGTGTCGGCGCTGACTCGGAGCTCTTCGAGGATGAGCGGGCGGCCGTCCTCGGTGGTGGTCACGCGGTAGGTAATCAGGATCGGGCTGCCGTCGGTCAGGTCAAGATCGGCGCGTTCGTCGGGGAGTGCGTTGCGTGCGGTGACGGTCTCGGTCCAGGAGAGGGTGTGTCCGGCTGCGGTCAGCGCGGTGTAGATGTCGGCCGGTTCGGCGTCGGGGTGCTTGGCCAGCGTTGGGAGCTGCTCGGCGACGTCGAAGGGGATCACGGTCCGGTGGGTAGCGCGTGCTCCCGTCGCGGGATCTTTGAGAAGGCGGTCTGTGATGAACACGTCTGCCTCATCGCGGTCCAGGAGTGTGGCCGTGATCCCTGTTGCCTCGCCCCGGGTGACGGCGGGCAACTCCGCCTCTTCGCCGGGCCACCCGAGGGCGAACCCCTTGCTGCTGCGGCTGATCGTGCGCTTAATGACGGCGGCGGGAAGCCCGTGCGTGCGCACGAATGATCCCTTGCCGTGCTGGCTCTCCACCAAGCCCATGGAGCGCAGTTCGGCGATGGCTGAGCGCACGGTGGGGCGGGAGACCTGGTAGCGCTCCATGAGCTGCGTCTCGCTGGGGAGCATGCTGCCGGGTCCGTACTCGCCTGCGGCGATTGCTTCCGCAAGTCGATCAGCCAACTGTTTGTACATGGCGCTCGGCCGGACGATGTCTCCAGGCATGCTCTGATCTCCCTGCGGCGGTGCGTGAGCCAGCGTGCTGCCGAGCACTTTAGGGCACGTCTGCTCCACACTCGTCAGCTTAAGTGCTTGCCAATCAAGACGCGATCAGCCATGCTCGCACTCATCAGAATAAGTGCGCGATTGCAAATATCGCGAAGCTCTGGGGATCGACCTGAAAGGCATGAGTGCCTATGCAGAACATCCCGGTTGATGTGCGGAGACTGGGCGCCCTGATGTGCGTCGTCCCGCCCGAACCGAGAGTCAATCAGGAGACAGGAGAAGTCCGGAAGGATCGCGATGGCAACGTGATCTACGTCGTCGGCATCTCCGTCCGCCAGCGCGACAACCGGCGTGCGGACGTGATCGAAGTCGCCGTTCCCAGCGAGCCGCACGGCATCGCTGAAGGTATGCGGGTGAACGTCGTCGACCTGGTGGCCGTGGCGTGGGAGATCGAGGGCCGGAAGGGGACATCGTTTCGGGCTTCCGAGATCACGCCCCAGGGAGCACCGGCCACGACCGGCGCCGTACCTGCGGGGCGGGCCAAGTCTTCGGGGGGTGAGGCCTGATGGCCTCGGACGGCTTAGCTCCTGACTGGGACTGGCAGGCCCTGCACGACCGCCTGATGAACCTGGCGACCATCGCCTACATCATCGACGCCACGCCCATGGACCGCAGCACTCGCCTGCTCTCGCTGGGACGGCTGGCGCAGGACACGGAGGAAGCCCTGAAGATGGCGAACTTCGTCCTCGCACGCGAGAAGGGCGGTGAGGACTGGTGGCGCTCCGAGACGACGAAGCCGTGAAAGCGATGATGCGTGACCTACGCGTCCTCGCCGGATGTGACTCGCTGCTGACCGCCCTGTGGGACCGGGCGACGGTCAAGTACTTCCTGACGCTGGTGATCACGCATGCGGAGTCCGCAGCCGATCACGGGCGCCAAGTCCTCCAGACGCTCGAAGAGTTGGATCAGCGGGGCGGTGATCGCTGATGGAAGCGACGTTGATCGTGTGGATACTCACGGCTCTGCTCTGCGCCGGACTCCTGACGCAGGCGTACTGGGAACCGAGGCTGCGGCGGCGCTTCGGTGGGGTGCCGTTGGTCTGGTACCTGATCGGCTTTCCGGTCACCGTCTGCCGCATACGGTTCACCTGGCGGCGGCTGTGCCAGAACACGGACTTGGCGGTCGTCCGCCGCCCCCGGTACACGATGGTGGGGCGGGATGTGATGGTGCGGGGGGTGGCCCTGCGACCCGTTCCGCCTCGCCTCGGCGTACCGAAGATCAACCGCCTTGGCTGTGGCCTCTCGGTGCGGGTTCGTCTGCATCCTGGCCAGACTCCGGCACAGTTCATCGCTGCCACGGAAGCGATCGTGCACGCCTGGCGGGTCCACTCGGTACGGGTGATCTCACCGGAGCGCGGTGAGGTCCTGATCGTCGCGGTCGCACGTGACCCGCTGGTGGTCGATCAGGCGCGCCGGATGTATCCCGCGCCCCGCTTCATGGCTGCTGTGGTCGGCCGGACCGGAGACAGCGCCGCGTGGACCATCGACCTTCGTAAGGTCCCTCACTGGCTCGTGGTCGGCGCGACGCAGTCCGGCAAGTCGACGCTGCTGGCTGCGTTGGTCACCCACCTGGGAGCACAGCCGCTCGCGCTCGTGGGGATCGACTGCAAGGGCGGGATGGAGTTCTCCCTCTTCGCCAAACGGCTCTCCGCGCTGGCGACCAACCGGGCTGAGGCGATAGGTCTCCTGAAGGCGATGATCGCGGAGGCCGAGTCGCGCATGGCCGTGTGCCGGACGGCCGGTGTCCGCTCGGTCTGGGATCTCGACGACGATGAACGGCCCGTGCCCATCGTGGTGTTGGTCGACGAGATCGCGGAGCTGTACCTAGCCGGTGCGACGCTGGCCGGTCGCAAGGAAGCTGTGGAGTGCTCCACGGCCCTGCTGCGCCTTGCTCAGCTCGGAGCCGCCCTCGGTATCCATCTGGTCGTGGCGGCGCAGCGCTTCGGCTCCGAACTCGGTCCCGGCGCCACGGCTCTGCGGGCCCAACTCGGCGGCCGGATCTGCCATCGGGTCAACGATGAAGCCTCGGCGGAAATGGCGCTGGGTGACCTGTCTCCCGATGCGATCGCCGTCGCCCAAGCGATCACAGAAGACGAAAAGGGAGTCGCCGTCACCACGATCGGTGGCCACTGGGTGCGGGCCCGCTCGATGCTCCTCACTCCCGACAGCGTCCGCCAGTACGCCGCGCGCAATGCGCACCGCACGCCGGAACTCCCGCACCTTGCAGCGGCCCTGGAGGCGGGAGGCGAGAGCGATGAATGAGGGCGAGGCATTCGCCTATGTGGTCTTCTTCGGAGTGATCACGGTGCTGCTGGTCCGCTCGCGTGAGGTGCCGTGGTGGGTCGCGGTGCTGATCGGCCTCTTCGGGTTCTACCTCGGCCAGACTCCGGCCTTCTTCATGATCTCCGAGTTCGTGGTCTGGATCTTCGACCGCTTCGCGGTGTGACCGCCCTCGGAGCCCTGAGAGGTGTTGTCCGATGTCTCACCGGTACATCCGCTGTCCGTACTGCCGCCGTCCCCGTCTGCGCACCCGTGGCGGACGTCTCCGGCGCTGCCACTGCTGCCGAGACGGTCGACGGCGCAAACGCTGATCACACAGGGCACCAAGGGAGGTCCAACCCGTGCCCCGGTTCCTGAAGTTCCTGGCACTCGTCGTCATCGTGGGCGTCCTCATCGGGATGTGCTCTCAGCACTCCTGATCGCCCCCTCGGCCCTCACCCCCTAGAGGAGCACCGTGCACCATCACCCCGCCCCCGTCACCGCAGCCCGTCTGGCTGCTCCCCCTGGAAGGTCACCGCCCCTGCATGCCGACCACCACCGCTGACGCGCGGCGCTCCGTCCTCGAACGGGCGGAGCGCCTGCGCCGACTCACCGACACCGATCAGGACTTGATCCGCCTCGCCAGCGAGCCGGGCTTCCCACGCTGGCTCGAACAGATCAAAGCCACTGGCGGATGCGCGCACCCGATCTACCTGGCGGGCCACACGACCGTGAGCGACCCCGCCACGGGACAGGTGCTGCGCCACTACGACACCATCAACGAACCCGGCGAACGGCTGCCCGTGCGATGCCGAAACCGCCGGGAATCACGCTGCCTGCCGTGCTCGCGCCTCCACTCCGGCGACACCTTCCACCTCGTCCGGTCCGGCCTCCTCGGCGGCAAGGGAATCCCGGGCACGGTCACCGATCACCCCCGGCTCTTCGTCACCCTCACCGCTCCGTCCTTCGGCGCCGTGCACCGGGCAACCACCGATGGCGAACCATGCCGTCGCCACTCCGCCGGCACATCGTGCGAGCACGGACACCCCTTGACCTGCGGCCTCGTGCACGCCTCCGACGACTCCGCAGTCGGTCAGCCACTCTGCCCGGACTGCTACGACTACGCCGGACACGTGCTGTGGCACGCCCATGCGGGCGAACTCTGGAACCGCACCACCAGAACCATCCGCCGCCACCTCGCCACGGCGGCAGGCATCACGCAATCACGCATCGGCGAACACCTGCGACTGAGCTTCGCCAAGGTCACGGAGTATCAGAGGCGGGGCGCCGTGCACTTCCACGCCGTGATCCGCCTCGACGGTCCCGACGGGCCGACCACGCCTCCGCCCGACTGGGCCAGTGCCGAACTCCTCGGCGCTGCCGTGCGATCGGCTGCGGCCTCGGTGAAGGTCTCCATGCCTTACATGCCAGGCCTGGGAGAGCTGGTGTTCCGCTGGGGCGGGCAACTCGATGTGCATCCCATCCGGCGTGCCTTCGCCGATGACGGCGCGGTGACTGATCAGGCGGTGGCGGCGTACGTCGCCAAATACGTCAGTAAGGGCGTTGGCGACGCGGGCGGCACGGACTACCCTGTCAGGTCGCTCGATGACATTGCCTTGCTTCTCGTCTCTGCTCACGTGCGCGCGCTTATGGGCACCTGCTGGCGACTGGGCAGACTGCCAGAGCTGGCGCCGTTACGCCTGCGGGCCTGGGCTCACACGCTGGGCTATCGAGGTCACGTCCTCACCAAGTCCCGCCGATACTCCACCACGTACGGGGAACTGCGCACGGTCCGTGCCGCCCGTCATGATGTGCTCCCGTCCGGTCCTGATACGGGTCCGTTGCCGGTGGTCGAGTCGGCGTGGCGATACGTCGGATCAGGTCACACCCCCGGCGCCGAACTCATCGCCGCCGGAATCGCCGAAGATCTCGTCCTGCTCCGGGAGGTCAGACAGGAACTGGTCGCCGAACGCAGGTGCTCCGATGCTGCCTGACAGTGTCGTTGGTCAGTTTCATTGCCTTCGCACGGTGAAGGGCCGTCAGGAAGCTCTGAGTACCTGGCGCGTGACAACCGGGGGTCCGGATACGGCGGCTGTGGTCGTCCGGCTCTTGGGAGGAGAGTCGCGCGAAGCACATCCTTCGTCTGCGTGTGAGCGGTGGGAGATCATGACGCGGACGGCCAGGTTCCGGGCTGTGGTGGAGGGCGCGGATGGTTCGGATCTCATGTTCCGGCTGGCGGCTGACTATGCGGCTGGGGTGTTTCACTACAGCTCGGGTCCGTGGCTTCTGTCGGAGATCATGGGCAGGACAGTGGGCCTGCTTGCCGGGCCGGAGGGATCTTCCCTGTGCGACGTGCTGATCCGGGCTGTGGACTTCACCACGAGAACCGGAACCAGGGTGCGGTACCTCCTGCCGTCATTGGCGCTGATCGGGCGCTGGGACGGCGGGACATCTGTGACGCACGGCACTAACAAACCTGTGCCCCATAAATGAGCTGATGTGGCGCCTGACGCCTGGTGAAACAGATCGGCACGAACGTAAATTCGACTATGTGGGCAATCGATATAGTTGTCGAATGGATACGGGCAAATGGGGTATAGAATCCGGACAATCGGGGCTTGTCGCGCTGTGTAGTCCAGAGGAGAGGCATACAATCACGTAAAATCTTAAATACCCCATTATGGGAACAATATGGCCAGTGTGATTTCAGCCCTTATCTCTGCGATGGTTGGCGGATTAATTGTCTTCGCCTCCTCATACTTCACTGCGCGCCAGTCCCAAGCTCACGAGAGGAAACTTCAAAACCAGAGACTAAGAAACGAAAGATTTGGAACCCTATTTCCGCTACGTCGAGAAGCGCTCCAATCCATATGGCTTGCACTGCTGCAAGAGCGACTTGGAGTAAGCCACTCGGATGAGGAGTGGGAGCGAATACTTGAGCAATGCCTATGGCTTCCCTCGTCCGCGCAAGCAGAATGCATTAATGCTGTGGCGATAGTCAGGTCGCAAATAGCCAACCAAGAGGAGATCAAACGCGCCGTTGATAGGGCAACCAGCCAAATCGTTGACTATGCAAGAAATAACCTGGAGGAGATTCAGGATGAGCGTTAACCCTGGAGAGGATGTCACGAGTGCACTAGGTCAGCTGGACATGCAGAGGCGAGATCAGGTTAAGCAACAGATCCAGTCGATCCAGACACCCGGCATCATTCGCCTAATAGAGTCATCTGAAGTGGCGATCAATATAGACCCGGAAGTCCTCCCTTACGAGGATGAAGATATGGACTACGAAAAGTTCGTCAACGGAATGAAGGAACGATACGGGCTCCACCTTGATGCGAGTGAAGTCGAGACAATTATTGCGAGGACCCCGGGCGCTTCGCTGAGTTCTTTCAGGGAGCTCGCCCAGGGAGAGCAAGCGAAACTGGCTTTCCGTATGACGGACCGCATCAGATTTATCGACGGAAAGTTCCCCGGAATTGGCCGCGATGAGTACACTCCAATTCGCTTCATGAGTTTCCACTCTCAAAACCTGGGTGCTCAAGTGCATGGGCGCACTAATATCGCAGATCTGCTAATAAAAGAGGCGTTTGAGTTGGCGTGGGGTGCAACTTCCACTCCGCGAAAGTGGGAAAGCGAGGAAGTTCAGCGGGAGATAGCCTTGAAGAGCTATGGGACGCATACCAAGGTAGATCTTGGCGCGAATATATTTGGCCTTATAGCCCCTCCTCTTCAAGAATTCCTGCGACGGAATCTGAGTGAGGGGCTGGCGCTAGGCGCGCGAATGATTGGTCGGTCAGAGCTAGACAATTTTGAGCCGCCATCAAATGTGGCCGGTAACGTTTTCTTGGATGACATAATTCTTCAATATTCCATTATTGATCTAGCGACTGGTCGGCATGAATCTCCCAAAATAAAAGTACGTGTGATGTCTAAGCATGAGTTGGGGACCGGCGTGGTTGATGTGATAAGTGAGCTACCTTTCGAGGATCATGTAAAAGTCGTGGAAGGCTTGGCTAGTGCTCTCAGTCAAACGGATAGTTAGCACCTTGTCACAGTCTTGCGGTTTTGCAGATTCCAATCGAGAGGCTGGAGGCTGGTGGAGCGACCTTTTTTGAGGGGTCGTTTTTCTCTTTTTATCGGTGTCCTGTGAGTTCAACCGCAATAGGAGAGGTGTGGGAGTTTTAGAAGATTGCTGTGGGTCTTGGATACGACTCATTGGAGGAGCCTTTCAGGTCGACCCGGCCGGCTTGGGGTAGAAGGGCGTCAGTCTTCGCCCGCCTCCTCCTCGTGCGGGTTCACCAGTTCATCCCGCGTCACGACACGTGGCCTGGCCGTGCCTCGCTGGCTCGCCGAGGGACGCGGCTTGGCGTGAACGACCACCAGGTAGACCGTGACTCCTTCAACATGCACGCGAGGCGGCCACGGCTTCGACGCTTCGTCCGTGGGCATCTGGAGCCCTTGGTCGCTCAGGTTGAACGTCACTAGGTGGGCAACGCTCTTGCCGTAATCATGCGCGTAGTCGAGCGCCTGCCTGAAGCCTTTGGCCACGTAAGGAACTCCGTAGCCCTTCCTTGAGGTGTCGTACAGCTTAACCTCGCAGACCAGCGGGTCGTCGCCGTCCAGTCCGGCGGCAACGTCCACTTGCCCAGAAGCGGACTTCGGCTGCGAGAACGGGTAGTCAATGCCCTGGTCAAAGAGGAACTTGCGGAGGTAGGTGTCGTACGTGTCTTCGCCGTGCTTGGTGTCATCCACGTACTTCTTGTACAGCTCAGCTTGGTCGAACCACTCAAGACGACGAGCGAAGCGTTCGAGCATGTAAAGCACCTCGCTCGCGGAGCCAAGTTGCCCTTGCAGGTAAGCGACGAACGTCCGAACCGTCTGCTCAGTCATGTCCCGCAACATGGTGTTGAGGTGCGTGCTAACCGAGAAGGACTGAGCCAACCCAAAGGGGTCTGCTCCATCTGCCCACCAGTTGATGAACTGCCAGATGATCTTTGCGCGGCCCGCCTCAGTGTCGGGCCAAGAATAACTCCGCGTGCTGAACTTGTCGCGGACCCATTCGCCGGGATTAACTTCAGGGTTGGAATTTTCTAGGGTTTCGGTAATGGCTCTGAGAGCCGGAGAACCCTGGATGAAGTCTCGGAGATACCTAATCTCATACCTGTACGAATCGCTTTGAGTGCCGTAGATGAGGCTGTACTTCTGGTTGAGCTTGTTTTGCAAGTCGTGTTCGTAGCGCATGTCAGTGCCCCTTCACGAGATGGATTATTTTTAGGACTCCGTGACGTTGAGCCTCTTCCAAACTGACGGTGCTGACCGCGAGTTGGACAGCCGTGCGCAACGCTGAATCTCCTGGTAAACGGGTCCTCCACCAACATTACCCGTATTCGCCAGGAGCTTTTCAGCGGCTTTCCGTCAGCATCTTCTGACCTGCGACGAAAGGCTTCCGCGCAAGCCCCGCGGGCCGCGGACCTGGGTCCGTCTCTTATCCCCATCTGACCCTCCCGACGAAGAGGCTGTGTTAGCTCTAGGGGGGCGCCGAAAGGTAACAAAA
>NZ_JABERD010000131.1 GCF_013044505.1 Streptomyces sp. S3(2020)
TCTGGGAGATGTGTATAAGAGCGAGTTCTGGTGGCGCTTGCCGTCGGGGTCTCGCATGTGGGGTGGCTGCGGGCGGCGGACGGGATGCGGGCGGAACCGACGCCCCCGGCCACCGGCAGTCAGGACCCGACCGGTGCGGACAACGAGGAGGAGCGGGCCCGGGCCGCGACCGAGAAGCGGTATCGGGCCGAGGGGCGCCCGCCGCGGGCCGGCACGACCGTGCTGCGCATCGCGCCCGACGACAACGTCTGGAGGGCCACCGCGGACCACGAGGTGAGCCTCCGCCCCTCGGACTCCATGATCGCGGATCTGCGCACGGGCACCCAGACGTTGCAGGGCTGGCTCCCCTTCCAGCTACGCCTCGGCGCGGGCACCAAGGATTGCGAGGGAACCGTCTTCAACGGGATCAGCGACGACGGCCGACTCGCTCAGCGGTCACCGTCCTCGCAGGTACAGGCCTCCTTCGAAGAGTGGGCCTCCTGGGTGGAGAACGACGACGCGGTCGAGTGCATCGACGGCTACGCCGTGATCACGCTCATCGGCACAGAGGGTCGACTGGGCGGAGCGGGCATCTACGACACCTGGACCCTCACCCTCGACGTACCCAAACGCCCCATCCTCCGGATCATGGGCGGAACCACGCTGCGCCAGGACGCGCACCATGCCGAACTGCGCGTCCCCGAGGGCCGGCAGAAGGTGACTCTGGTCCTGGGTGAGCCCGTCGAACGGGCGGCGCCTGACGCGCCCGTGCGGGTCGACGAGCAGAGCGATGTGGAGCACCTCAGCGCACTGCTCCAGCGGGAGACTCCGCTGCGCGAGGCGATCTGGCTCGCCGCCGCCCTGGTGGCGGTGAGTGTCTGCTGGGTGCTGCCCTTCGTCCGGAGATGGTCGCCGCCCGGGTCCCGTCGGCAGTGGACGACCGTGGCCGTGACGTCCTGTGCCCTGACCGCGGCACTGCTGCTGTACGGCCTGGCGGGATCCGATGCCGTGCCGTGGCCCACCTGGCTCTATCCGGCGAGAGGATCGGCGCTGGCCCTCTGGTCGTGGGCGCTGCTGCCCTTCCTGCTGGCCGCCTTCGCGGTACGGCTCGCCACGGGGCGCCCGCCGCGGCTGCGGGAGTTGCTGCCGATGCTGATTCCCAGCCTCGCGCTGCCTGCCCTCGCCGTCCTCGTCACCACGGTGGAAGGGACCCGGTGGCCTCTGCTGTCGCTCGGTGCCGTGGCCCTGACGACCGTGGGCGTGGTGGTCGTGCTGAAGCGCGGCCTGCTCGGGGCCACGGGGCGTCGCTGGACGCCTGTCGCGGCCGGAGCGGTCTGGCTGACGGTGCTGGGCGTCGGGCCCGGTCTGGGGGTGGTCACTCCGGACAATGCATCCGGCTGGGGCAACCTGAACTCCCTGGTCGTCATGGTGCTCGCATGGGGCTGGGAAGCCCTCGCCCTGTTCGTCGTGGCCCTTGAGGCCCGCCGTGTCTGGTTGGTGCGTGTGGGATGGGTCCTGTTGGTGGTCTATTCCTTCCTTCCGGTCCTCATCCACAACGGGTTCCGGATCTGGGGGCAGGGTGCCGACGACACGTGGGTGCTCATCGGGCTCTATCCCACTGTTGCTGCCTCCTACTATCCGGGCACCGTCCTGTACCTGGCCTTCGCCATCGCCCTGTGGTGCCTCTGGATGCACGGCAAACGTCACCAAGGCTGGCCGTCGCAGGTCCGCACGATCGCCGTAGGGCTGGGGATCGCGGGGGCGGCCACCGGACTCGCCGCGTACGGGTTCAGCATGTTCGGCGACCTGGAGGCGCAGCGCGGTGGCTACTACGCGGCGCTCCTGGTCGGCGCCGCGGGCTTCGCCTGGCTGCTGCCGCCGTCCGCCGAGACCCGGGCCGTACGGCTGCACAACACCCGCCCGGCCGCCCACAACCGGCTGGTGCACGCCCTGTTGAAGGACCAGGCCCTCGCGGCCGGCCGACGGGAGTTCCTCTCCTCCTCCCGCACCGCGCTCGCGGAGGGAGAGCTGACCGCACGCCAGTGGAGCGCCCGCTGGCGGCACCTCGGGGCCCTCGGAGAGCGCGGTACGGCTCCCCAGCACTCCGTCAACCTCCGTCTGGCCGCACTCGGCACCTCCGGCGGCCGCACCGCGTTGCGGAACGGTCTGGCGGCCGCGGTGCTGCTCGCCGCCCTCTGTGTGCCGTGGATGCTGTACACGGTGCCGACGCCGCTCAGTGCGGACGACCCGCGCGACGAACAGGTGTGGACGTACGCTCTGCGCTGGGCCGTCTACGGCTTCGTCTACGGCTACGCCTACTCCTGGATCCGTGGCGGCAGCCCCATCGGCAAGGCGCTGTCCCTGCTCGCCGTGGTCCTGCCCGTGGAACTGGCCCAGCTCCTGTACCGGGGGCTGACACCCGAGGACTTCGCCGTCTCGCTCCTTCTCACCACGGGCAACTGCCTTGCCGTCTTCCTCGTCCTCGGCCTCTACTGGGAGGCCCGCCTCGTCCGTGTCGCCGGACTGCGCTGGGGCCAGATCCGCAACTTCCGCTCCCTGTCCGCCACGGCCGTCCCGGTGACGACGGTCCTGGTGGCGTCGGCCACCGCGTTGGCGACGGCCATGGTGGGAGCGTGGATCGCGCCGGAGAGCAACCCGACCCCCACGAACCCCGGTGCCGGAGCGTCCGTCAGCGCCGAGCCCTCACCGAGCCCCTGACGCCACCTCACAACTCCGCGTACACCACCGTCGCATCGTCATGCGTCTTGCTCCGCCCCAGAAACACCCGCCCCTCCGCATCCGCCGCCTCCAGCTCCCGCACCCGGGCCACCAACGCCCCCGCCCCCTCCTTCCGTACGAAGGCGAAGCAGTCCGTCCAGTCGCCCTCGTGGAACTTCTCCACCCACCGGGTCGCCCCGTCGGTCAGTGCGGTCAGGGCTCGGACGGAGGAGCGCGGCAGGGACCCCGTCACCGCCCGCCGTGCCACCGACGGATCGGCCGCGGCGGTGAAGAAGCCGTCCTCCTTGTTGCGGAGGGTCGAGTCGACGAGGGCGGCGCTCGCCAGGGAGGAGCGGGGGAGACGGGAGAGGCGGTCGTCGAGGACGGCGGTCACCGTGCCGTCCCCCGACTCCAGCAGCAGCGCCGAGTCCGAGAGGACCAGGTACTCCAGCGTCCGCGCCGACCAGCGCGCGACAACCACTGTTGCCTGCGGTGTGCGTGGGTGAGAAAGGTCACAGGTGTGGGCGTGGGACTCGGAGGTACGCGAGAGGGCGAGGCTCAACGCCTCGGTCAGCGGAACATCGGGGAGGGAAACGGTCAGTTCGGTCAGCGCGCCACCCAGTCGCGCCGTGAACCAGGGGACGGAATGCAGACACCCGGTCCCGCCCGCCGGTGGCGTGACGCCGTCCAGCACCACGAGCGCCCCGCCCTGTCCGGAGGCCGGAAGCGCGACGCTCGCGAAGTCCTCGTTGGGGCGGGTCCGGTCACCGGGCTCCGAGACAAGTTCCGTACGCATCCGGCCAGTCTGCACGAGCCCTTCACGGTGTTCACAAAAGGCTGGCAATGGTCGCCGGATGGGTGCAGGCGCGCAGGTCAGGCGCCTGGTTTGGGAGGGAATCGTTCACTCCGGGAAGGCGTGGTGGCGGATAATGCCATCGGTCGGCGGCGACGTCCAACCGGCCCGCCGTTCAAGGTCGCTGACCATGCCAACGGAACTTGCTCGCCAACTCCCCTCCGGGGTTCACTCCTTCGGGTGGCGGGTCGGATGATGCGCGCCCGCTGCCCAGCGGCACTGGGAGGGTCGGGAAACGTACCCGGTGTGTGACTCCAGTTGACGGAGCGTCACCCGGGCCCATGGGTACACGAGTCAGGAATGCGAGCACCGGTGCAGAAGACGCGGCCTCGTCGTACGAGCAAGCAGACGGCCCCCGCCCAACCCACCACCGCCGACGGTTCCGCCGTCGGCAAGGGCCGCCCCACCCACGTACGCAACCGGCTGATCGTCGCCGCCGCCGTCGTGGCCGCCGCCATCGCCGGCGCCGGCGCCCCCTCGATCCTCGCCGCCTCGGGAGAACTGAGCGACTCCCAGGACCTGGTGACCCTCGCCGAGCAGACCCAGGACGCCCTGATCCTCGCGCACTCGCTCGCCGACGAACGGGACGAGGCCACGTCCTACGTCGCCGCCGGGCGCGCCAAGTCAAAGGCCCCTTCCGAGCAGCGCAGCGCCCGCGTCGACCGCCAGGTCGAGGAACTGCGCGCCGACACCGACACCCCCGCCGACCTCCGTACGGACCTCGACGGCATCGCCGCCCTGCGCCGCGCCGCGCTCACCGGCAAGAGCCCCGCCCTCGAAGTGCACCAGACGTACTCCGCGGCCATCACCGAACTGCACCGGCTCGCCGAGCACCTGGCCGAGCAGCTGCCGCCCCGCGCCGGCTCCGGCGCCTACGCGCTCGCCGAGCTGGACTCCGCCGTACAGCAGGCCGCCGCCGCCCGCGGCCTGCTCCTCGCGGCGCTCGACGTGCCCCGCACCGAGCAGACGGTCACCGACCCCATCACCGGGCTCACCTCCACCGTCGTCACCTCCTCGGCCGCCGACACCAAGCAGCGCGACGCCCTCACCGCCGCCGCCCAGCAGGCCCGGCTGCGCTCCGACGCCGCCCTCGCCGACTTCCACGACACGGCTCCCGAGGCCGCGAAGAACAGCTACGACTCCACGGTCACCGGCCCCGAGGTCAACTCCGCCGAGAAGTACCTCGCCGCTCTCACCGACCAGGCCACGCTCTCGGACGGCGAACTCGACACCAGCACCAAGAAGGCCGACGCCGCCCTCTCCGCCCGTGTGGACCTGATGCGCGGTGTGGAGTCCTCCCTCTACAACCAGCGCACCAAGGACCTCGCCCAGCTCCGCGACGACGACGTCACCGCGCTGGAGCTGCGCGTCGCGATCCTCGGCGGCCTCATGCTGCTCGCCGTCGGTATCGCCACCGCCATGGCCCGCACCCTGACCCGCCCCCTCGCCGTCCTGCGCCTGGGCTCCGCCCGCCTCGCGCAGTCCGAGCAGCCGACGGCCGAGGAACCGGTCAAGTTCACCGGCCGCAACGACGAGTTCGCCCAGGTCGTCCGCTCCGTCAACGCCCTGCACGCGCACGCCGTCGCCGTCCAGGAACGCGTCGCCACCCTGGAGTCCGACCGCAAGCACCTCGTCGGCCAGCGCCAGAAGATGGCCGACGCCCGCGAGGAGCTGCGCACCGAACTCGCCGAGTCCGCAGCCCAGTTGGCCCGCCTGCGCGAGAGCATCGGCGGCACCTTCGTCAACCTCGCGCTGCGCACCCTCGGCCTGGTCGAACGCCAACTCGCCGTCATCGAGGGCCTGGAGGAGCGCGAACAGGACCCCGACCGGCTCGCCACCCTCTTCAAGCTCGACCACTTCGCCACGGTCATGCGCCGCCACAGCGAGAACCTCCTCGTCCTCGCCGGCACGGAACATGTCCAGCAGCACGCCGGTCCGGTCCCGCTGGTGGATGTCGTACGGGCGGCGGTGAGCGAGATCGAGCGCTACGAGCGCGTCCGGATCGCGGCCCTGCCCCCGCACGCGCATGTCGCGGGCTTCGCGGCCGACGACCTCTCCCACCTCCTGGCCGAGCTGATGGAGAACGCCACGTCGTTCTCCCCGCCGGACATGCCCGTCGAGGTCTCCGGCTGGCTGCTGGAGAGCGGCGAGGTCATGCTCTCCGTCCAGGACGAGGGCATCGGCATGACCGACGAGCGGCTGACCCGCCTCAACTCCCGCCTCGCCGACTTCGACCCGGAGTCCCCCTACGACCAGGAGGGCGAGGAGGGCCTCGGCCTCGGCCTGTACGTCGTCGCCCGTCTCGCCCACCGGCACGGCATCCGCGTCCAGCTCCGTGAGCAGAAGCAGGGCGGCATCGCCGCGGTCGTCGTCGTCCCGAAGGGCCTGCTGGCGCCGGCGCCGTCCGCCGCGGTCCCCTCCGCCGCCCCGCTGTCCGGCACCACCCACACCTTCTCCCTCCCGGGCGCCGACGCGGAGGCCAACTCCAATGTCCTGCCGGGCCGTTCGGGGTCCGGGGACACCCTGGTGGCGCTGGCGGAGCAGGCGGTGCGGGCCTCGGAGGAGAGCCCGGCCGAGACGACGATGGAGCTGCTGGCACCGGTTCCGGCGGAGCCCGGGGCAACCCCCGGACCCGTATCCGCCGACGCCGGGGAACCCCCACAGGGGCCACCCGCACGCGACGACGACGAGACGGAACACGCGCGCACCCCGGACGAGGACCAGCTCACCGCGAAGGGCCTCCCCAAGCGCACCCCGAAGATCACGGCCCAAGCCCCGACGCAGCGGCCCCGCAACAGTTCCGTAGACGCCGAGGCCCTCCGCCGGAGGCTCGGCGGCTTCCGCCGGGGGGCGGAGGCCGGTTACCGCGACGTAGAAGCAGAGATCGCCGAACAGACGGGTCAGACGAGGACACCCGCACACAGCGAAGATTCCACGGGGGGCACGCCCGAGGAGGCAAGCAGTTGACCGCGCCCAGTACCTTCGGACTGAGCAGTGAAGCCCGCAACCTGCACTGGCTGCTGACGAACCTGGTCGAGGAGGTGCCGGGCATCCAGTCAGTGGCGGTCGTCTCATCGGACGGCCTGCTCCTGCTCTCCTCCGACCCCGGCACCAACGACGAGGCCCGTCAGACCCGCACCACCCCCAAGGGCCCCCGTGGCTCCTCCGCCGACCTCGCGACCATCGTGTCCGGCATCGGCAGCCTCACCATCGGCGCCGCCAAGCTCATGGACTCCGGCGGTGTGAAGCACACCATGGTCGCGATGGACGAGGGCAGTCTGTTCGTGATGTCGATCAGTGACGGTTCACTGCTCGGTGTGCACGGCTCCGCGGACAGCGACATGAGTGTCGTGGCGTACCACATGGCGTTGTTCGTCGGCCGTGCCGGTCACGTCCTGACCCCCGAACTCCGCAGTGAGCTACGGCAGTCACTGGAGACCGAGACCACGGGAGGCGAGCGATGACCGACCGTCCGAACCTCCCCGTCCGCGGCGGCGACCGCAAGCCCGCCCGGGTCCGCCCCTACTCGCTCACCGGCGGCCGCACCCGCTTCGGCCACGTCCTCCTGGTGGAGACGTTCGTCGCGGCACTGGAGGCCCCCGAGGAGCGCAAGGAACTGACGAATGGTTCCCTCAACACCCGGGTCATGCCGGAGCTGCGGGCCATCGTCGAACTCTGCCGCCGTATGCGCACGGTGGCCGAGATCGCCGCGCTGCTGAAGATGCCGCTCGGCGTGGTCCGCGTGCTCCTGAGCGACCTCGCGGACCAGGGAAAGATCCGTGTGTACGGCACCGGCACCGGTCACGGCACCGGCCGTCCGGACCGCGCTCTGCTCGAAAGGGTGCTGAGTGGACTCCGTCGTCTTTGAGGACACCGATGAGGACCTGAGGTCCTGGCAGACGGACCGCAACCGGGCCCCGATCGCGACGAAGATAGTCGTGGCCGGCGGCTTCGGCGTCGGCAAGACCACGCTCGTCACCGCCGTCTCGGAGATCACACCGCTGCAGACCGAGGCGCTGATGACCGAGGCGAGCGAGGAGACCGACGACCTCACCGCCACGCCCGGCAAGCTCACCACCACCGTGGCCATGGACTTCGGCCGTCTCACCCTCGACGACGACCTGGTGCTCTATCTGTTCGGCACGCCGGGCCAGCAGCGGTTCTGGTTCATGTGGGACGACCTGGTGCGCGGTGCGATCGGCGCGGTCGTGCTGGCCGACACCCGCCGGCTGAAGGACTGCTTCCCGGCGCTCGACTACTTCGAGAGCTGCGGACTGCCGTACGTCGTCGCGGTCAACCACTTCGACGACAGTGAGCTGTTCGAACCGGAGGACGTGCGGGAGGCGTTGACGATCCCCGCGCGCATACCTGTAATGATCATGGACGCGCGCCGCAAGATCTCCGTGATCGAGAGCCTCCTGGCCCTCGTCGGCCACGCGCTGGCAGAAACACCTGAGTAGTCGCGACCTAGGAGCCACCACCCGTATGCGGAAGATACTCGTCGTAGGAGCCGGCCAGTCCGGTCTCCAGCTCGCCCTCGGACTCCAGTCGCACGGGTACGAGGTCACCCTGATGTCGAACCGGACGGCGGACGAGATCCGCTCCGGCCGGGTCATGTCGACGCAGTGCATGTTCCACACGGCACTCCAGCACGAGCGCGATCTCCAGCTGAACTTCTGGGAGTCCCAGGCCCCGAAGATCGAAGGACTCGGCGTCTCGGTCGCGGCCCCCGGCTCCTGGGCCGAGGGCCCCGCGGCCCGTGCCATCGACTGGGTGGGCAGGCTCGACGGGTACGCGCAGTCGGTCGACCAGCGCGTGAAGATGGCGGGCTGGATGGAGACGTTCGCCCAGCGCGGCGGACAGCTCGTCATCCACGGCGCGGCCGTCTCCGACCTCGACTACTTCTCCCGTACGTACGACCTGGTGCTGGTGTCGGCGGGCAAGGGCGAGCTGGTGTCGATGTTCGGCCGGGACGCCTCCCGTTCGCCGTACAGCGAGCCGCAGCGCGCGCTGGCCGTCTCTTACGTCCACGGTCTGGGCCCCCGCCCCGAGCACCCGGACTACGACGCGGTCCGCTGCAACCTGGTCCCCGGCGTCGGCGAGCTCTTCGTCATGCCGACCCTCACCACCTCGGGCCGCGCGGACATCCTGTTCTGGGAGGGCATACCCGGCGGCCCGCTCGACGTCTTCAACGGCGTCAAGGACCCCGCGGAACACCTCTCCCTGACCCTGGAACTCATGGAGAGGTTCACGCCGTGGGAGTACGCGCGGGCCACCAAGGCCGAACTGACCGACGCCGGCGCCACGTTGGCGGGCCGGTACGCGCCCACCGTCCGTAACCCCATCGGCCGTCTGCCCGGCGGCGGCCTCGTCCTCGGTGTCGCCGACGTCGTCGTCGCGAACGACCCGATCACCGGCCAGGGCTCCAACTCCGCCGCCAAGTGCGCCGCTTCGTACCTCGCGTCGATCGTGGAGCGCGGGGAGAAGGAGTTCGACGAGGAGTGGATGCAGGCGACGTTCGACCGCTACTGGGACACCGCCCAGCACGTCACCAAGTGGACGAACGCGATGCTGTCGCCGCCCCCGGAGCACATCCTGAACCTCATCGGCGCCGCAGGGCAGTTGCAGCCCGCCGCCGACAGGTTCGCCAACGCCTTCGACGACCCGGCCGACTTCGAGAACTTCTTCTACGAGCCCGAGAAGACCGCGGCCTACCTCGCGTCCCTCTCCTGATCAGGGCGTACGGCTCCGAGGATCGGGTTCGACGCGATCGGGGACACCTTGACCTTCTCGCCCGTCCTCGGAGCCTGGACGATCTGCCCCTTGCCCAGGTACATCGCCACATGGGTGGCGTCGGGGAAGTAGACCACCAGGTCGCCGGGGCGCAGCTCCTTGAGGGGGATACGGGGGAGCCGCGCCCACTGTTCCTCACTGGTCCGGGGGACGGTCGTCCCCGCATGCCCCCACGCCTGCGAGGTCAGACCTGAGCAGTCGTACGCCTTCGGCCCCTCCGCACCCCACTTGTACGGCTTCCCGACCTGCTCCATGGCGTACCGCACCGCCTTGTCGCCCTGGTCCGACGGCTTGCGGTCCTTGTCACTCAGGGCACCCGACGCGATGAGGTCGTCCTGCGCCTCGGTGATCTCGTCCTCCTCGAACCGGGCGAGCTCCCGCAACTGCTCCTCGCTCAGGGAGGCGAGCAGCTCCTCGACATCGTGCAGCTTCCTCCGTACGCCGTCCCGGTCCTTCTTCTGGCGTGCGGCCAGCGTGAGTCGACCGTCCAGCGCCTCGCGGGCCTCGCGGGCCAGACCGTCGGCCTTCTTCTCGCTGCCGGTCAGACGGCCGACCGTCTCGGCGCGCTCCCGGGCCAACTGGCCGATGACATGGCCCTGGTCGAGGGCGTGCTGGGGGTCGCGGGCCAGGAGCAGCCGGACGTAGGGGGAGATGTCGGTGCTGTTCTGGTACTGCTGGCGGGCCAGCCGGCCGGCCGCGCCCCGGCTGTCGTGGAGGGAGAGCCGGGCCCGGGACAGCGCGGTGTCCAGACGGAGTACCTCCGCCTGCTGCCGCTTCAGCTTCTCCTCGGTCGCGTTGTACGTCTCCGTGGCCTGCTCCGCCTCCCGGTACAGGCGCTGAAGATCCGTCAGCAGTTCGGTCACCGTGCGCTCACCGGGTTCCGGTACGGCGGTCGCGGGCACGGGCGCCAGGGCCGTACCGGCCGCGATCGCCGCCGTACACGCCAGGCGCAGCAGCCTTCCTGACACGTCATCACCTCCGGTGCGGGACAGCCGTTCTGTTCCGCACGGCGAGCATGGGACGCGTCGCGAAGGCCCGCGCGTCGAGCGTGCGCGGTTCGGCCCAATCACGTCACCCGTCGGTGTCCTCCCGCTTGCCGCCCGGCGTGGCGTCGGGCCCGGTGCCGGGTCCGGTGCCGGGTTTCGACCATGGCCAGCGCAGGCGGGAGGGTGTGCCCTCGGGCTCGTACTCGTACTTCCACCCCTGCTGGAGGCCGAGCCGCTTGCTCTGGCCCCGTGGGACGCGGCGGTAGACCAGCACGGTGGGCGGACCGCCGGCGGCGTCCGGGACCGGGATGCGGTACTGCTTGGGCGGGTGGCCGGTGGGGCCCAGGAGGACGGGCAGTACGCGACCGTCCATCGGGCCGCCCTCGAAGGGGGTGTCTTCGCTCTTCACGGGACCAGTCTCAGATATGCGGGGTGAGGGTCCGCGCCAGCGCCGCGGTCTGCGGGTCGCGGGCGGCGGTGACGGTGAGGACGGCGACGAACTGCTCGACCAGCCAGTCGCGGAGCTCGTCGACCGGGGGCTGCTTGTCCTCGTCGAGCCAGATCAGGGACGCCGCCTCCACGGCGGTGATCCACATGCGTACGGTCATGCGGAGCCGCAGGCCGGGTTCGGTGACCCCGAGGTGTCGGAGGATGTGCTCGGCCGCGGCCCTGCGTACGCCGTCCACGATGGCGGTGGTGCGGGACGTCTCGACGACGCTGCCGCCCTGGAGCAGCGCGCTGAACCCGGCGTCGTGCTGGTCCACGAAGCCGAGGTAGCGGTCCAGGGCCCGGGAGAGCCGCTCCGGGAGCGGGCCCTCGCGGGGTTCGTCGAAGCACTGCCGGAGCTCATCGGCGGCGGACCTGAGGGAGGCCTCGTACAGCTGCTGCTTGCCGCCGGGGAAATACCGGTACACCAGCGGCCGCGAGACTCCGGCCGCCTCCGCCACGTCGTCGAGCGACACGTCTTCCGGCGCGCGGTGCGCAAAGAGGCCAAGCGCGGCCTCAAGAAGCTGACTGCGGCGCTCCTCGACGCTGAGGCGACGGTAGGCGGGCGCGGAGGGGGTCATGCCTCGCAGCGTAGTCGGCCGCCTGCGCGTACGTCGTACCTGGTCGCGCAGTTCCCCGCGCCCCTGGGGTGGGTGCGGTCGGCGCATGCCGGGCGGTGCCCGTCTGGTGTGGTCGGGCATGTGCGGGTGCGTCGTGGCTGGTCGCGCGGTTCCCCGCGCCCCTGGGGTGGGTGCGGTCAATGTAGGCCCGGCAGTACCCACCCAGGGGCGCGGGGAACTGCGCGACCAGCCCCCGCCGGCCCGCAGGCAGCCATCAGGCCAGTAGCCCCGATGACTTCCACAGCCGTCGCCCGACACCCCGTAGCACCCCGATGTCGTCCAGGAAGTCCGTCAGCTTCTTCGAGCCCGTCTGCATGACCTCGCGGCGGTGGCCGCTCGCCTGGACCTGGGCCAGGGCCTCCCGGCGGTCCAGGCCCACGTTCGTGTAGACCTCGGGGTTGACGAAGGCCACGGAGAAGACGCGCGCGAACTCGCCGGAGGTGACCCGCGTGAACTCCTGGGACCACCGCGGCGCCGTCATCATCTGGCGGCGCAGCTCCTCACGGGCGTAGCGCACATGCCGTGCCTCCTCCACCACATGGATGCGGGTCACGCCCCGGACCAGGGGCTGCACCCGCTCGTCCGGGAACGTCAGCCGCTGCATCCAGTCGAGGACCTCCTCGCCGAGCAGCGTGGCCGTGAAGGAGCCGGGCGTGGTGGAGATGGTCTTGAAGAGGCGGCCCAGGTTCTGGTGGGCCCGGCTGACCGGGTACCAGGGGGTGCCGCCGCGCGAGATCAGGCGGGCGAACATCTTCGAGTGCCGGCACTCGTCCTCGATCTCGGTCAGCGCGTAGCGCACATGCGCACTCGTCGCCGCCTTGTCGTAGATGTGCCGGACGAGCAGCTGCATGAGGATGATCTCGAACCAGATGCCCAGCGAGGCCAGCGCCGCCGCCTCGTGCCGCGAGAGCAGGATCCGCTGCTCCTCGCTCATCCGCTTCCACATCGGGGTGTCGTAGAGGGAGACCAGCTCCGGGGGCCAGAACCACTTGCCCTCCTCGAAGGGCGCCTCCCAGTCCAGCTCCCTGTCCGGGTCGAAGGAGTGCTTCGCGGAGGAGTCGAGGAGCCGCTGGGCCACCTGCTCCCGGTCCTTCAGCAGGCCGAGCGCATCGCGCAGCCCTGCGAGCGCGTCGGCGTCCGTCAGCGTCGTCATGCCCTTATGAGACTGCTTGTCAGCAAGCTCGTCAATCCCTCGCGCGTGACTTGTTGACCCCGCGTCTACCGCGTGTGAGCCTGCGGGACATGCCCACTTTCGACCTGTACGCCACAGATCCGGGAGACCCCCACTGGCAGGTGCCGGCGACCGGCGCGGCGCGATTCAGCTGGGAGTACGACGACGGGCGGGACCGTCTGCTGGCCCTCTACCAGAAGGGCAAGGACAAGCAGTGGGACGGGCAGAAGCGCATCGACTGGGGGATCGAGGTCGACCCCCACGACCCGCTCGGCACACCCGACGAGTCCATGTCCCTCTACGGCACCAAGCACTGGGCGAAGCTCACCGACAAGGACAAGGGCGAGCTGCGGCAGCACTACGCCTCCTGGCAGTTCAGCCAGTTCCTGCACGGTGAGCAGGGCGCGATGGTCTGCGCGGCGCGGATCGTCGAGTCCGTGCCCGACCTCGACGCCAAGCTCTACTCGGCGACCCAGGTGATGGACGAGGCCCGGCACGCCGAGATCTACGGCCGGTTCCTGCACGAGAAGATCGGGATGCTCTACCCGGTCAACGACAACCTCCGGTCCCTGCTGGGCGACACCCTGCGGGACAGCCGCTGGGACATGCCCTGTCTGGGGATGCAGGTCCTCATCGAGGGGCTCGCCCTCGCCGCCTTCGGAATGATCCGCGACACGACCGACAAGCCGCTGCCCCAACAGATCCTCGCCTACGTCATGCAGGACGAGGCCCGCCACGTGGCCTTCGGACGGATGGCACTGCGCGACTACTACAAGCAGCTCGGCGACGCCGAACTCCGGGAACGGGAGGAGTTCGTCGTCGAGGGGTGCTACCTGATGCGGGACCGGCTGCGCGGTGTCGAGGTCCTGGAGAACTTCGGGATCCCGGCCGCCGAGGCCGAGGAGTACAGCGAGCGGTCCGAATTCCTCGCGCTGTTCCGGAAGTTGCTGTTCTCGCGCATCGTGCCCTGCGTCAAGGACATCGGGCTGTGGGGCGAGCGGCTTCAGCAGGCCTATGTCGACATGGGGGTCTTCGACATGGGCGACTCCAACCTCGATCTGCTGATGGCCCAGGACGAGGAGATCGCCGAGAAACTGGATGCGGAGCGGTTCGCGGCGGAGGAACATGAGCGGGTCGCCGAAGTGCAGGAAGCGATCGACCTGGGGAGCTCATGAACCGTGCCGCCGCCCGCCGCAGCCTCGAAGGCCTCGCCCTCGGCGACGCGTTCGGCGAGCGGTGGTTCCCGCTCTTCCGCGAGCCCCGGCAGGCGTACAACGAGGTCCGCGACCGTCGTGTGCCACCGGAGCCCGAGTGGCACTGGACCGACGACACGGCCATGGCGCTCGGGATCTTCCGGGTGCTCGACGAGTTCGGCGAGGTGCGCCGGACCGAGCTGGCCCAGGCCTTCGCGCTCGGCTACGACGTCGATCCCGCCCGTGGATACGGCTACGGCATGCACCAGTTGCTGCCCCGGCTGCTCCACGAGCCCGACCGCTGGCCCGAGTTGGCCCGGGAGCTCTTCGACGGCGAGGGCAGCCTCGGCAACGGTGCGGCGATGCGGGTGGCGCCGCTGGGCGCGTGGTTCCACACCGATCTGTCCCGGGTGGTCGAGCAGGCCGCCCTGTCGGCCGAGGTCACGCACGCCCATCCGGAGGGGGTCGCGGGCGCGGTCGCCGTGGCGGTGGCCGCGGCGCTCTCGGCCGGGCACGAGCTGACGCTGGACGCGGTGGCGGCGCTGACCCCCCGCAGCGCGGTACGGGAGGGCCTCGTCCGCGCCGCGGAGGTCCCCTTCGCCACGGAACCCTGGAAGGCCTCCGACCTCCTCGGCAACGGACAGCGCATCCGCGCCGACGACACCGTCCCCTTCGCCCTCTGGTCCGCCGCCCGCCACCCCGACGACCTCGTCTCCGCGCTCTGGACCACCGCCGAGGGCTTCGGCGACGTCGACACCACCTGCGCCATCACAGGCGGTGTCGTCGCCGCCCGCACCGGCGTGGAGAGCGTGCCGGACGGATGGCTGCGGCGCCGGGAGGCGGTACCCGGCGGAGCCGGCTAGACCCCGCAGCCCAGGTCCTCCGGTACCGCGAAGGACACCGGCTCCGCGCCCTGGGCAGGGAACGACGTCCGCAGGGTGAAGGCGTACGGGGTCGGGCCGTTCGCCCGCAGGTGCAGGAGGCGGGACTCGGCCTCCGCGACCGTCGGGCGATGGCCGGCCGGGACCCACCACAGGGCCGTCATCGCCTCCGCGACCTTCTCGAACCACTCGCGGCGGCGGGCCAGCAGCTCGCGGTGCTGCCCCTGGTACATGAAGGCCGTCAGGGCGTTCGTGTCCCGCCACGCCGTCAGGTTGATGATCAGCCAGTCGTCGCCGAAGACCTTGATGTCGGTCGCGTCGCCCCCCTCGGACTGGAGGCGCCAGACGTATCCGTCGGCCGCCTCCGCGGAGGCGTTGACCGGGTCGAGCGCGTCGACGAAATCCTTCAACTCGGGTGAGTCCAGCGGGAACTTGAGGCGGGAGATGTTGACCTGGGCGAGTTCGTACGCGGCGGCTGAAGTCATGTACCGAACGGTAGGTCGGGAATACTTCTCGTGGTACCCCCGTCTCAGGAACTGAGCACCGCCTCCATCACCGCTCGGGCGATCGGCGCCGCGTCCCCGCCCCCGCTGATCTCCCCCCGGTCCGCCTCCGCGTCCTCCACCACCACGGCGACCGCGACCTTCGGTTCCATGTCGCGCTCGCCCTGCGCCCAGGAGATGAACCAGGCGTACGGCGTACCGGAGTTGCCGACCCCGTGCTGCGCGGTGCCGGTCTTGCCGCCGACGGTCGCGCCGCGGATCGCGGCGTTGGTGCCGGTCCCCTCCCGCACCACGTCCTCCATCAGCTCCTTCAGCCGTACGGCGGTCGACGGATGCATCGCCTGCCGCACCGGCCGCGCCCCGGACGCCCCCACGGTGGCGCCGCCCGAGCGGGTCGTACACTCCACCAGATACGGCGGCCGCACCTGCCCCCCGTTCGCGACCGCCGCCGACACCATCGCCATCTGGAGCGGGGTGGCCCGCGTGTTGTACTGCCCGATCGACGACAGCGCGAGCTGCGCCTTGTCGACGGAGACGTCGAAGGTGCTCTCGGCGACGGAGAACGGGATGCCGAGCCCCTGGTCGTTGAAGCCGAACCCCGCGGCCGTGGTCGCCATGTCCGCCACCCCGACCCGCACCCCCAGCTTGGCGAACACCGTGTTGCACGACCACACGAAGGCCGCGTGCACCGAGGCGTCCTCGCAGCCCGTCGCCTCGTTCACCAGCGAGGTCGTCGTGCCCGGCAGACGGTACGGGTCCGGCGAGTCGGTCGGCTCCTCCACGTCCGTCACCACCCCCGCGTCCAGCGCGGCCGCCGCGGTCACCACCTTGAAGATCGAACCCGGCGGATAGGTCTGCCGGATCGCCCGGTTGAGCATCGGCTTGTCCGGGTCCTCGTTCAGCCCCGCCCAGGACCGCTCCACGGCCGCGTCGTTCCCGGACAGCACCCCGGGGTCGTACGACGGACTCGACACCAGCGCCAGGATCCGGCCGCTGGACGGCTCGACGGCCGCCACCGCGCCCTTCCGCCCGGCGAGCCCCGCGTAGGCGGCCTCCTGGGCGGCCCTGTCGATGGTGGTGACCACGTTCCCGCCGGGGGGCTGGGCGCGGGTGAAGTCGTTCCACAGCGGGAACGCCGAGAGCATCGGGTCGGTCCCGGACAGGATGCCGTCCTCGGAGTGCTCCAGGAACGTCGTGCCGTAGATCTGCGAGGCGAACCCCGTGACCGGCGCGTACAACGGGCCCTGCGGATACGTCCGTTCGAAGCGCAGCCGCCCGTCGGTGTCCTGGGAGCCGGTGACCGACCTCCCGCCGACCAGGATGTCGCCGCGCGGCTGGCCGTAACGGGCGATGGAGGAGCGGCGGTTGGCGGGGTTGTCGTCGTAGGAGCGGGCCTCGAAGACCTGGACGCGGGTGGCGTTGACGAGCAGCGCCATCAGCAGCAGGGCGCAGAAGCAGGCGGCGTGCCGGATGTAGCGGGTCATGTGCCGGGTCCTGTCCTTGCTCCTGTCCTCGGCCCTGTCCTGGGTCCTGTCCCGGGTCATGGGGCGACCTCCCCGTCGTACTGGCTGCGGGCCGAGTCGCTCACCCGGATCAGCAGCGCCACGATCGCCCAGTTGGTGACCACCGACGAGCCGCCCTGCGCCAGGAACGGCATCGCCATCCCGGTCAGCGGGATCAGCCCGGTCACCCCGCCCGCGATGACGAACACCTGCAACGCCACGATCGAGGCGAGCCCGACGGAGAGCAGCCGCCCGAAGGGATCGCGCAACGACAGCCCGGCCCGGATCCCGCGCTCCACCAGCAGGGCGTAGAGCAGGAAGATCGCCGACAGCCCGGCAAGCCCCAACTCCTCGCCCGCCGTCGCCAGGATGAAGTCCGACTTCGCCGCGAACCCGATGAGGATCGAGTGCCCGAGCCCCAGTCCGGTGCCGAGCATGCCGCCGGCGGCGAAGGCGAACAGGGACTGCGCGAGCTGGTTCGGACCCTGCCCGGCCTCGATCGAGGCGAACGGATGCAGCCAGTCCTCCACCCTGCTGTGCACATGCGGCTCCAGCCAGCCGACGGCGACCGCGCCGAGAGAGGCCAGCAGCAGGCCCACGGCGATCCAGCCGGTGCGCCCGGTGGCGACGTAGAGCAGGACCACGAACAGTCCGAAGAACAGCAGCGAGGTACCGAGGTCCCGCTCCAGGACCAGTACGCACACGCTCAGCAGCCAGATCGCGACGATCGGCCCGAGCACCCGCCCGGTCGGCAGCTGGAGCCGCCACACCCGGCGGCCCGTGTACGCGAGCGCGTTGCGGTTGGCGGCGAGATAGGCCGCGAAGAAGACGGCCAGCAGCACCTTCGCGAACTCGCCCGGCTGGATGGAGAATCCGGCGATCCGGATCCAGATCCGGGCGCCGTTCACGGAGGGGAAGAAGATCGGCAGGGTGAGCAGCACCAGAGCGGCGGCGACACACACGTACGCGTACCGCTGGAGCACGCGGTAGTCGCGCAGCAGCAGCACGGTCACGATGAACAGGGCGACGCCGACCGTGGACCACACGAGTTGGGTGGGGGCCGCCCGGTCGCCGGGCGTCTCCAGGTCGAGCCGGTAGATGAGGACCAGGCCGAGCCCGTTGAGCAGGACGCCGATGGGCAGGAGCAGCGGATCGGCGTACGGCGCCCGGTAGCGCACCACGAGATGCGCGACCAGCGCGAGCACGCCGAGCCCGGCGCCGTAACCGGCGGCGCCGGGTGGGACGGTGCCGTGGGTGGCGAGGCCGACGTCGCAGTAGCCGTACACGCAGAGCAGTACGGCGACGACGATGAGGGCGAGTTCGATGCCACGGCGCCGGGGGAGGCGTACAGCGGGAGCGGGGGGATCCGCTTGAGCCACAGGGGTTCCGGCCTTGGTCATGTCCGGAACTTACCCAAATAGGGCGGGTTGTCTTCCTGGTCCGTCAGCACCAGCGTGGCGCGGCCCCGATGTTGTCGATGTACCGGGCGGCGCCCCAGGCCCAGGTGCCGTCCGTGAGGAGGTACCAGAGGTGGTTGCCGTCGACGTTCTGGCCGCCGGTCTTGCAGAAGATCGAGACGATCTCGCCCTGGTAGGCGTAGCGGATGACCTGGGAGCCGGTCGTCGGCTTGCTGCGCAGCCGCAGCGTGCTGGCCGTGACGACGCCCTTGTAGAGGCGCTGACTGCTCTGCTGGTGCCCACCCCAGTTGCCGCCGGAGTCGTTCTGGGAGTTGCTCCAGCTCTGGGAGTCGCCCTGGGAGTCGTTCTGGGAGTTGCTCCAGTCGCTCTGGGAGTTGCTCTGGGAGTCGCTTTGGTGGCCGCTCCAGTCGTCGTCCGCGACGGCGGGGGTGGCGACGGCCGCGGCGAGGAAGGTGCCGGCGACGACGGATATGGAGAGGCGGGAGCGCAGGGACATGGGGGAGACCTCCACGTATGGGGCGAAGCTGACTATTCGCCACATTAGGAGGCGTGTCCGAGGGGCGCCTTTCAGGCTGGGCCATAGGAGAACTCCCCAGGGGCGCGGGGCTGTATCCCTGTGCGGCTCCGCCGCGTGGGCGCGACCAGCCACGTACAACCGTCAGAACGCGAACTACCGCAACACCAACGTCGCAACCGCCCCACCATCAACGGAATTCTCGAAAGACAGCGTGGCCCCCAACACCTCCGCCTGCCCGAGCGCAATGGTCAGCCCGAGCCCATGCCCCTTCGAACCCCCCTCCGTCCGGAACCGCTGCGGCCCGTGCTCGACCAGATACCCCGGAAACCCGTCCCCGTGATCACGAACGACCACGACAGGACCGTCGACCGTCAGAGACACCGGCCCCCGCCCATGCCGATGCGCGTTGGCCACCAGATTCCCCAGCACCCGCTCCAGCCGCCGCCGGTCCGTCTCCACGGCGGCATCCCGTACGACGACGACCTCGGTGTCGGTCCCGGACGCCCGCACCACCCGCTCGGCCAACGCCCCCAACGGCTCGGTGTCCAGCTCCGAGCGTTCCCGCCCGGTGTCCAGCCGGGAGATCTCCAGCAGATCCTCCGTCAGCGTCCGCAGCGCCCCGACCCGGTCCCGTACCAACTCCGTCGGCCGCCCCGGAGGCAACAGCTCCGCCGCCGCGTGCAACCCGGTCAACGGCGTCCGCAGCTCATGCGCCACGTCCGCCGTGAACCGCTGCTCGCTCAGCAGCTTCCCCTGCAACGAGGCCGCCATGGAGTCCAGCGCCGAAGCGACGGCCGCGACCTCGTCCTGGGGCCGCGAGGGATCCTTCGTCCGGGGGTCGTCGACCCGCGCGTCCAGGTCTCCCGCGCTGATCCGCCGGGCCACCCGTGCCGTCGCGTGCAGCCGCCGCGTCACCCGGGTCACCGCGAACGCCCCCACCAGCAGCGTTGCCCCGATCGCCAGCGCCGAGGACCACAGGATCGACCGGTCGAGGGCGGCGATGGTACGGGCCTGCTGGCGGTAGTCGACCCGGACGGCGAGGGCCCGGCTCCCGTCGGCGGGGCCGGCCGCCCACATCGTGGGATCCCCGTCGCGGGAGGCGACCATCGTGCCGCGGTCGCCCGCCACGGCCAGGTCCCGCAGGGACTCCGGCAGCCCCGGCGGATCGACGCCCGCGAACGGTCCGAGGGTGTCCCCGGCCTCGTACGCCGAGGTCGCGTCCTCGAGTCGCTGGAGCGCGAGGTCGCGGGCCTGGCCGACGGTCTGGTTGGTCACCGACACATGCACGAGGACGCCGAGCAGCGCGGCGAGCGCACAGCACATCACCGTGATGAAGAGGGCGGCCTTCACGGCGAGGGTGCCGGCCCACCGGGGGAGCGCGAGCCTCACCGCGAGCCCGCCGACGGGGACGGGCTCTTGCCGATGTGCAGCATCTCGTCGTGGGTCAGCAGCATGACGTGCTGCTCCGGATCCCAGGTCCACTGGAAGCGGTACTCGTAGTCCGCGAGATCGGACGGCGCGTGGATGATCACCGAGCGCCCGGCCAGCTCGACCCCGCTCACGGCGTCCTCGTTGGCCATGACCTGGACCAGCCGGCCGCCCTCGAAGGTGTAGACGCGCACCGCCGTCTGGTGGCCCGGCAGCAGCCGGAACCCCAGCGTCAGATCGTCGTGCCCGTCGCCGGTGAGGTCGCGGTAGTACGGCTTGAGCAGCGGGCACCGGCTGTCGGCCGGCTCCTTCCCGCAGTACGCCATGCGGCGGGCCGTCTCGCGGTACGGCGCCTTCGCACCGGAGTACTCGTCGGGGTGCTGGGCGATCTCCGCCTTCACGACGGCCACCGGGTCCACCTCGTGGACGTCGTCGCCCGGCGCCGTGATGCCCTTCATGGCCTCGGACTCGCCGTCGTCGTAGTTCCAGGCGGGACTGGCGGCCGGGGTCAGATTCGGCCACAGCCGGGCCGGGCTGGTCGCGGTCGAGGTGGGGCCCGCGCCGTGCAGCCCGCCCGCGTCACCGCAGCCCGCGACGGCGGTCAGGACCAGGGCTGCGGTGACGAACGTACGGACGGGGCGTGGCACTGTGCTCCAGAGGCGGACGGGATCGGGCGAGGACGACGACCGGCCCGTACACCTTATTCGTACGGAAGTCCTTTTTGCGCACCAGGCGGGCGTGACCTGGACCTACTCTGCCAGCTCCTCCAGCAGCCGCGCGGTCGGCAGCCCCGCCCGCAGATAGTCGACGAACAGGTCGTTGTGCAGCGCCCACGGCGAGCGGCGGGACCGGATCGTCCGGATCGCCTCCTCCGCGGAGCGCCCGCTCCGGATCAGCGCGTGGGCGATGACCAGCCCCGAGCGGTTGTAGCCGTGGTGACAGCGGACGAGGACCTTGCGGCCCTCGTCGAGTGCTTCGCTCGCGGCCCGCGCGAGACGTATCACGCCCGCGAGCTGGGTTCCGTCCAGTGGCCCGTCAGGAATCGGCCAGACATGGTGTTCCACTCCCGGGTCGGGCCCGTGCCCCGGCAGCCTCAGCAGGGTCTGGACGAGATCGAACTCGTCCCGTACGACGGCGAATTCCAGTTGCCCCGACTGCCCCCTGAACTCGTGCCCGCCCATCCACAGGCCGGGCACTATCTCGCTCCATGGACTGTCCGGGGCCGGTACGTCGGGCTGCTTCCTGCGGGTTCGCAATAACGCCTCCCCAACTCCCCCTCCCAACTACTCCCAAACTCCCAACTACTCCCAAAGGTAACCGCCTTCTTGCCCCTGGAGCACCCCGCCTGTTCCCATGGTCAAGGGGTGATGGTGCATGAGCGGACTGCGCGTCATACCGACCTGGCGGCACGGCCAGGAGCGGCTCTACGTGTGCCTGACGGACGGGCGGAACGTCGCCTGGTACGACCGTGAGGCGGCCCGGGTGAACCTGTTGAGCGAGGACCGCAGGGACGACGTACTCGAAGTACTCGGACCCTTCCTGACCGGCCCGGTGGCGGTGGGGCCGCCCCCGGTGCCGACACCGGCGGAGCTCGCCAGGCTCACCCTCCACCCGGACGACGACCTGGCGCCCAACCGTCCCGGCGAGGCCCTCCAGATCGCCCTCGACCGCGACCCGGGACCACCGCACCGGCTGCGCCCGGACCCGCGCCGCCGGGCCCTGCTGGCCGAGCAGGCGGTCGGGGAGGCGCTGGACCGGCTGGACGGGGCGGGCTGGCACGTCCTGCACTCGGTCCCCTTCCCCGGCGGTGACCGCGTCCACCATCTGGCGATCGGCCCGGGCGGCCTCTTCGCGATCCATACGCTGTACGCCCGCAAGCAACGGGTGACGGTCGCCGACCCCATGGTCACCCTGGGCCGCCGCGAGCCCCACCCGCTGCTGCGCCGCGTCCGCGCCGACGCCGACCGCGCCTCCTACGCCCTGACCGCCGAGGTCCGCCCCGTCCTCGCCCTCGTCGGGCCGACGGACGTCCGGATCACCGCCCCGCCGAGGGAGGTCCGGATCATCGCGGACACGGAGGTGGAGAGCCTGGCCCGGCTCGGCGGGATGCTCAAGCCGGCGGACGTGGAGGCCCTGCACGCGATGGCGCGAGACCGGCACACGTGGACCTCCGGCGGCTGAGCCGGCGTCCGGCGCGGGCCGCTAGGGCAGTTCAGCGGCGCCGGCGGTTTCGAAGAGGGGGGCGAGCAGGTCGCCGTGGTCCCGGAGGCGGGGGGCGATGTCCGTGGCGAGGAAGGTGAGTCGACCGGGTGACCGGCACTCCTCGACCTCGTCCCAGGTGACGGGGGCGGAGACGGTGGGCTCCGGTCGGGCCCGCAGGGTGTAGGGCGTGGCGGTCGTCTTGCGGGCCGCGTTCTGGCTCCAGTCGACGAAGACCTTTCCGGGCCGCAGGCTCCTGGTCATCCGGTGCACGGCGAGGCGGGGGAGGGCGCGCTCGGCGGCGACGGCGAGCTCCTTGGCGTACTCGGTCACCCGTTCGGAGGGCGTGGGGCGCAAGGCGGCCACCAGATGCAGCCCCTTGGACCCGGACGTCTTCGCGTACGCCTCGATCCCGTCCTCGGCGAGCCGCTCCCGCAGCCAGAGCGCGACCTCGCAGCAGTCGACGACGGTGGCGGGAGAGCCGGGGTCGAGATCGAGGACGAGCCGGTCGGCACGGCCGGGGCGCTGGATCACCCACTGGTGCGTGTGGAACTCCGTGACCAGGTTCGCGGCCCACATCAGGCTCGCCAGATCCTGGACCAGCACCATCCGCGCCGGCCCCTCAGACCTGGGCACCTCGGCGGTGGTGACCCAGTCGGGCGTACCCGGCGGCACGTTCTTGGCGAAGAACACCTGACCGTCGGGGCCGTCCGGATAGCGCAGGAAGGACAGCGGCCGGTCGCGCAGATGAGGGAGCAGGGCGTCGGCGGTGGTCGCGTAGTAGTGCAGCACCTCGCCCTTGGTGAACCCGGTCGCGGGATACAGCACCTTGTCCAGATTGCTGAGCGCGAGCCGGTGCCCGTCCACCTCGGTGATCGGCGTCATACGATGAGAATGGCACGCAAATGGGCTGATAGAGGCTTTTGGGGTTTTTGATAATTTTCAGACTTTTACCGTACGGAAAGGTCCTGATCGTGCGATCCATATGGAACGGCGCCATCTCGTTCGGCCTGGTCAGCATCCCCATCAAGCTGGTCAACGCCACCGAGAGCCACTCGATCTCCTTCCGCCAGATCCATCTGGAGGACGGCGGCCGCATCCGCTACCGCAAGGTCTGCGAGCTGGAGGAGAAGGAGGTCGGCTCGGCCGAGATCGGCAAGGGCTACGAGGACGCCGACGGCACGATCATCCCGATCACCGACGAGGACCTCGCCCACCTGCCCCTCCCGACGGCCAGGACGATCGAGATCGTCGCCTTCGTACCGGCCGACCGTATCGACCCGCTCCAGATGGACGCGGCGTACTACCTCGCGGCGGGCGGCGCCCCGGCGGCGAAGCCGTACACGCTGCTGCGGGAGGCGCTGAAGCGCAGCAACAAGGTCGCCATCGCCAAGTACGCGCTGCGGGGCCGCGAACGCCTGGGCATGCTGCGGGTGGTGGAGGACGCGATCGCCATGCACGGGTTGCTGTGGCCGGACGAGGTCCGGGCCCCGCAGGGCGTCGCCCCGGATGTGTCGGTCACGGTGAACGACAAGGAACTCGACCTCGCGGACGCGCTGATGGACACCCTGGGCGAGATCGACCTGGACGACCTCCATGACGAGTACCGCGAGGCCCTGGAGGAGGTCGTCGCCGCCAAGGCGGCCGGCGAGACCGTGCCCGAGGCTCCGGAACCCGCCAAGGGCGGCAAGGTCCTCGACCTCATGGCCGCCCTGGAGAAGAGCGTCCGCGAGGCGAAGGAGTCCCGGGGCGAGGAGTCGGCGGAGATCCGCCGGCTGCCCCCACGCAAGCCGGCACGCGCCACGCCGAAGCAGGCGGGGGGTAAGAAGTCGACGGCGAAGGCTACGGCGGCTGGGGCTGGGGCTGGGGCTGCGGCTGGGCGTGGGGCTGCGGCTGTGAAGAAGACGACGGCTTCCGCGAAGAAGGCGGCGGCGAAGAAGACGGCGTCGAAGTCCACGGCCTCGGCGAAGAAGACGACGGCGAAGAAGGCAACCCCTCGCAAACGCTCGGCCTGAGGCGACTTCGTCTCCCCACGCGCCGGGCTCTCCACCGCCTGTCCTTGCTACCCGGGACCGAGGCCGAGACCGAGCCGTCGCAAGGCCAGTACCGCGTTGTGCCCCCCGAACCCGAACGAGTTGCTGAGCGCCAGGTCGCCATCGCTCGGCAACTCCCGAGGTGCCCCGAGCACCACATCCAGCCCGACCGCGTCGTCGACCTCCCCGCACCCCACGGTCGGCGGCACCACCCCGTGATGCAGCGTCAGCACGGCGGCAACCGCCTCGACCCCACCCGCGGCCCCCTGCAGATGCCCGAGGTGCCCCTTCAGCGCGGTCACCGGCACCGAACGTCGCCCCAGCACGGCCCGCAACGCACCCGCCTCGGCAAGATCCCCCTCGACGGTCGCCGTCGCATGGGCGTTCACATGGACGACGTCCACCACGTACCCACCCGCATCCCGCACCGCCCGCCGCACGGCGAGCGCGACCCCGCTCCCGGACGGATCGGGCGCGGCCATGTGATGCGCGTCGGCGGAGAGCCCCCACCCGGCGGCCTCGCAGTAGATCCGCGCACCCCGGGCCCGGGCATGCTCCTCGGCCTCGAGTACGAGTACCCCCGCGCCCTCCCCGTTCACGAACCCGTCGCGGTCCTTGGCGAACGGCCGCGAGGGCGACCCCTGCGCCAACCCCGCCTGGGACAGCGCCCGCATGGACGCGAACGAGGCCATGATCGCCGGCGTGACGACAGCCTCCGCGCCACCCGCGAGAGCGAGGTCGACCCGGCCGTACCGTATGCGGTCGATGGCCTGTCCGATCGCCTCGGTCCCGGAGGCGCAGGCGCTGGTGACGGTCCGTGCCTCGCCGGTGATGTGCAGGTCGAGGGAGACCTGTGAGGCGGCCTGCGACGGCACGGTCATGGGCGTGGTGAGCGGTGAGACCCCGCGAGGCCCCTTGTCCCGCAGCTTCCGGTCCCCGCCCACGAGCACGGACGCGTCCCCGAGGATCGCCCCGAGGCTCACCCCCACGCGCGTCGGATCAAGCCCGCTCGGCCCCGTCCCGCCGTCGACGAACCCGGCGTCTCCCCAGGCCTCCCGCGCGGCGAGCACGGCGAACTGAGCGGCACGGTTCATCCGCCGAGCGGCGGCGCGGGGCAGCAGCGTGACGGGATCCACGGGCACGGTCCCGGCCACCCGCACCGGCAGCTCACGGAACTCCTCGTCGTCCAACTCCCGTATCCCGTGCCGCCCGTCGAGCAGCCCCCGCCACAGCTCGTCGACCCCGACGCCGAGCGGCGTGACGGCCCCCAGCCCGGTGACGACGACCCGCCGAGGCCCGGAGGCGGCGGCCGCACGCGTGGGCCGAGGGTGATGTCGTACGACGAACCCCTCCCGGTCCGCGTCGGCGGCCCACCGCCGCACGTCACGGTCGGACACGGGCGCGTCGGCGCAGTGGTCGAGGTCCTGGTGCCAGACCCCCCACCGCCGCACGAAGGTCACCTCGACGGCGCCCGGGTCGACGGCACGCAGGGACCCGACGCGGTCCCCGTCCCGGAACTCGACGTCGTCGAGAGGGGGCGAGGAGAGCCGGGGCACACCGGTGACATCCACCCGGCGGCAGGCGACGGTCACCGGCCGCTCCCGCCCGAGCACTTCGTCGCGGTCCACACCGCCCAGCGGCGGCCGCAACGTCAGCCGGATCGTCTCCGGCGACTCGGGCAGCGTGTGCGTGACGACGTACCACCGCGGCCCCTCGACATCCTCCGGCGCCAGGGCGACGAGATCGCCCGGGATGACCTCCGCGGCGCTAACAGGGTGTGGATTTATCGGGACTTGCGAATTCTCGGACGATTTGGACATATCCGTACATGCTTCCTGTGGTCCGAACTGCCTTGCGGCAGGCCGTCCCGAGTGAACTGGACGAAAGCCGGAAAGGCCATTGTTGAAAGGGAAACATGCCCGGTCTCTTGCACTCCGCAAACAGGCCGTGAAACGAACCCGCCGTCAACTCGCTTCAGCAGCCGATGAGTTGCCGGGGGCGGCTGTGGATGATCTGTGTGAAAGGTCACGGTCGCACACGGACGGATCACCCGCGGACCGATCACCTGTGGACCGATCACTTGTAGACCGATCGCCGCCCGCCGTCACCAGCGCGGTACCCACCGCCAGGCCGAGCGCCGGCAGCAGGGGAAACCGCCCGTCGGGAGCGAAGCCGTGCACGGCGAAGCGGGCGAGAGACACGACGGCGAACGCCAGCCCGGGCCAGAGAGTCCAGGAGCATCCCGGTGCCGAGAACCGGGCCCACCCACGGACCCCAGCCAACGGCCGTACCCCAGCCAACGGCCGCACGCCCGCCAACGGCCGAACCCCGGCCAACGGCTGGACCGCCGCCACCCCCCCGACCATGACGAGCCCGAGCACCACCAGCCAGGGCACCCGCAGCCCCCACCAGGCGAGCGACCCGAGCGCGGGCTGGGGCGCGAGCCCGGTCAGATAGAAGCAGGCGGCCACGACGAGCACGGGCAGCATGTGCCACAGATAGAGCGTCATGCTGGCACCCCCGACACCCCGGACCACCCGCCACACCCGCTCCCGCGCAAGCACCCTCCTGAGCGGAGGCGCGAGCAGCAGGCACCCGCCGACCTGGGCCACCACCCAGGCCAGCATGGCGAGCGAGGGCGGATCGGTGTTGCTGGGATCCTGCCCGGTGACCCGGATGAGACTGACGGGATAGGGCCCGAGGGCGACGAGCCCGACAAAGGCCACCCCACCAAGGCCCGCGAGCGCGAGGCCTTTGCCGACCAGCAGCCCGTCCCGCCAGCAGAAGCCCAGCTGATAGGCGACACCCCACACGAGGACGTACCCGAGGAGCCCTCCGTACGGCACGAACGCCGCCACCCCGGCGACCACCCCCATCCCGGCCGGCACGAGCAGCCCCCACCGCAGATGCGCCGCGTACAGCAGCGGCGTCAGCGCACTGAGCACCAGATACACCGGCAGGAACCAGAACTGCATGGCCATGGCCCACCCGACGAGCTCAAGAGTGCCCGCGTCCACCCCGACGCCCTGACACACCGCTACGGCGACCAGCACGAGGCCGCTGTAGATCCCGGCCGGCACCAGCAGCCGCATCGCCCGCCGCCGCACCCACCCCGAGGCACCACCACTCATGGCCGCCCACGACCCACCCGCCGCGTACCCTCCCGCCAGAAAGAACAGCGGCATGATCTGAAACCCGAGCGTCAGCCACTGCGTCCACGGAATCCCGGCAAGCAACTCCGGCGAACGTATCACCCCGCC
>NZ_JABERD010000132.1 GCF_013044505.1 Streptomyces sp. S3(2020)
CCCCAGGGCGTACCGCAGGGCACACCCCAGGCCGCCGGTGTCGCCGGAGCCACGGGCGCCGGGGCACCGAACGCGGGCGGCGCGGTGGCCTGGGCCGGCGGGGCGAAGCCCGGGGTGGCGCCTGCCTGCGGCTGCGGCGGGGCCGCGGGGGCCTCCTCCTCGGCGACCTCGCCGCCGAAGTTCTTCAGCAGCGCGTCGAGGCCGCCGTCGAAGCCCTGTCCGACCGCGGCGAACCGCCAGACGTCCTTGAGGTAGAAGTCGCCCAGCATCACGGCCCGCTCGGTGGAGAATTCCGAGCCGTTGAAGGAGTAGCGGACGACTTCCTCGCCGCCGGCCACGATCCGGATGTATCCGGGGGCGACCTGCGACATCTGTCCGGCGCCGTCGATCGTCGCGGTGAAGGACAGCTTCTGGATCTGCGCCGGGATCCGGTCGAGGGTGACCCGGAAGGACTCCGAGTCGCCCGCCTGGGCGCCCAGGAGCTGGATGGACTCCTCCGGGGACTTCGGCTGGTTGAAGAAGACGAAGTACCGGTCGTCCGAGAGCTGTTCGTTGGCGTCGAGACCGAAGCAGCTGATGTCGAAGCTCAGTCCGGGGCCGGTGATCTGCACACCTACGTACAGATCCGTGCCCGCCGTGAGATCACTGACCTTGGCCTTGTGGCCGCGTTGGAATTCCCTGGCCATGCGTAACGACCGTCCCCCATCCAAGTGCGAGTGCGTCGCGCCAGGCTAACGGCAAACTCGGACAGTGGACGAAGTCGGTACAGACCCGGTACACAATCCCCGGCCGGGGACGTCGGTCACTCTCCGCGCGCGTCGGGCAAATGGGGCAAGCGGTCGGCCGCGACCACGCCTTCGAGGTAGCCCCGGGCCCGCTCGGTGCGCGGATACGCCTCCAGGAGGCGCCAGAAGCGGGGCCCGTGTCCGGGCACGAGCAGATGCGCGAGCTCATGGACGAGGACGTAGTCGACGACGTATTCGGGCATGCCCTGCAGCCGGTGCGAGAGGCGGATGCTGCTCTCGGAGGGGGTGCACGAGCCCCAGCGGGTGTTCTGGTTGGTGACCCAGCGCACCGAGGCGGGCCGGGCGCGTCCCTCGAAGTACTGGGCCGAGAGCCGCTCGGCGCGCTCGGCCAGTTCGGCGTCGCCGAGTACCCGCTTGCTCTCCTGGGCGGCCAGCTTGTCGAGCATGACGCTCACCCAGCGTTGCTCCTCCGCCTCGGACATCCGGGCAGGGATCAGCACGATGGTGCGGTCGCCCTCGCGGTACGCGGAGACCGTCCGGCGTCGTCGGGCGCTCCTGCGCACCTCGATCGCGCTCGCTCCCGAGCCGCTGGGGGGCTGGCTCGACGTGCGTCGCTGTGGTGTTCCGGCGCGGTTCAGTGGGTCGGCGGACACGCCCCGACGTTACCCGCTGTGAGTGGTGGAAGTCCCGACTCCGGGACGGTTCGGTCCGGATCCCCCACCATGCGTTTGATTTGTACGACGAATACCCACCGCCTGTGGACAACTTTCGGCAGCCCGTCACCGATCCGGGCATGCTGGCATTCGCCGACGGAGCCCCGGCCGAGCGCCGAGGGGTCTCCGGGCGGCGGACGGGGATGTTCCACGAGGGCTACGGGGGCCTGTCATGCAGTCTTCACAAGATCCACCGGTTACGGCGATCCCGCTGGTTCCGCTGGTGAAGCCCGCGCTGCGGCGCGGCTGGCGCGATCTGAACACCGTGCAGTTCGGGATGACTCCCACGCACGCGATGACGCTGGGTCCGATGGACACGGCCACGGGCAGTTTCCTCGACCTGCTCAACGGCACCCGCGGTCCGGGGCTGCTGCGCGAGGAGGGGCGGCGCATGGAGCTGCCCGAGGGTCATGTCGACCGGCTGCTGGAGCGGCTGGCACGGGCCGGACTGCTCGACGACGCGCGGGGCGGCGGCCAGGCCGGTGACGCTCTGCGAAGGAAGAAGCGGGTCCTGGACCGGCTGCGCCCCGATCTGGCCTCACTGTCCCTGACGACGTCCGAACCGGGCGAGGGGATCGAGCTCCTGACCGCCCGTCGCTCGCTGCGTGTGCAGGTCAGGGGCGCGGGACGGGTGGGCGTGCTGCTGGCCTCGCTGCTGGCGGGTGCCGGGATCGGTGAGGTCGACGTACGTGACGTCGGCGAGGTCGAGCCGTGGGACGTCGCGCCGGGCGGGCTGCCCGCCGAGGCGATCGGCGAGCGCAGGGACGAGGCGGCCCGGCGCGCGGTACGCCGCGCGGCACCGGATCGCGCGCCGCGCCGGTCGCCCTCCGGGGGCGGTGAGCCCGGGTTCTCACTGGTGATCCTCGCGCCGAGGGACGACGTCGCCGTGCACGCCCCGCCACCTGCCGACGCCCTCGTCGACTCCGGTACGCCTCATCTGTACGCCGGTGTCGTGGAGGCGACCGGTGTCGTCGGCCCTCTCGTGCTGCCCGGGGTGACGAGTTGCGCGGGCTGTCTGCACGAGGGGCGCGCCGACCGGGACCCGGTGTGGCCACGGCTGGTCGCGCAGTGGCGGTCGGGGCTGGGACGGTCGCGCCAGGTGCGCCCGTGCGACCTGACGCTGGCCACGACGGTGGCGGGTCTGGCGGCCGCGCACGCCCTCTCCTTCCTCGACGGCCGGACCCCGTCGAGCGCCGGTGCCCGCTGGGAGGTCTCCCTGCCGGCTCTGAACTGGCATGCTCGGCCGGTCTGGGCGCATCCCGCATGCCGGTGCGGAGCGGCGGAGAAAGGTAAGGAGGAACACACCTCCAAGGGCGGGGAGTCGCACGAGACAATGGCGGAGCAAGGGCCGTCGAAGGAGTTGCGCCGTAAGGCGGATGCCGCACGGCCGGCTGGGACCTGGAGGGCGCATGTCTGATCTTCCCCGCAAGGCGGTCACCCGTACCGCCAAGCTCGCCGCGCTCCCGCTCGGCTTCGCCGGCCGGGCGACCTGGGGGCTCGGCAAGAGAATCGTCGGGGAGTCCGCGGAGATCGTCGGCCGTGAGCTGCAACAGCGCACGGCGGAGCAGCTGTTCAAGGTGCTCGGCGAGCTCAAGGGCGGTGCGATGAAGTTCGGCCAGGCCCTGTCCGTCTTCGAGTCGGCGCTGCCCGAGGAGGTCGCCGGGCCCTATCGGGCCGCGCTGACGAAGCTCCAGGAGGCGGCTCCTCCGATGCCGACGCGCACCGTTCACCGGGTGCTGGAGGAACGGCTCGGGGAGGACTGGCAGGAGCTGTTCCTGGAGTTCGAGGACAAGCCCTCCGCCGCGGCGTCGATCGGCCAGGTGCACCACGCCGTGTGGCACGACGGCCGCGAGGTGGCGGTCAAGGTGCAGTACCCCGGGGCCGGCGATGCCCTTCTGTCCGACCTGAACCAATTGAGTCGTTTCGCCCGGTTGTTGGGTCCGCTGATCCCCGGCATGGACATCAAGCCGCTCATCGCGGAACTGAGGGACCGGGTCTCGGAGGAACTGGACTACGGCCTGGAGGCCCAGGCCCAGCAGGTCCACGCCGACGAGTTCGCGGACGACCCGGACGTCGTGGTGCCGGCGGTGGTCCACCAGTGCGACCAGATCCTGATCACCGAGTGGATGGACGGCGTCCCCCTGTCGGAGGTCATCGCGGACGGCACCCGGGAGCAGCGCGACCGCGCCGGCCAGCTGCTGGCCCGCTTCCTCTTCTCCGGCCCGGCCCGCACCGGCCTGCTCCACGCCGACCCGCACCCCGGCAACTTCCGCCTCCTGCCCGGCGGCCCCGACGGCGAGGACGACTGGCGCCTGGGCGTCCTGGACTTCGGCACGGTCGACCGCCTCCCGGGGGGCCTGCCCACCCCCATCGGCGACTCCCTGCGCATGACCCTGGACGGCGAGGCGGAGGCCGTCTACGAGCTGCTGTGTCTGGAGGGCTTCGTCAAGGAGTCCATAGAGCTGGACCCCGACGCTGTCCTCGACTACCTCCGGCCGATCATCGAACCGGCCCTGCTCGACGAGTTCACGTTCACCCGCGGCTGGATGCGCAGCCAGGCGGCCCGCATCGCCGACATCCGCTCCCCCGCCTACCAGCTGGGCAAGCAGCTCAACCTGCCCCCGGCGTACCTCCTCATACACCGCGTGACCCTGAGCACGATCGGTGTTCTGTGCCAACTGGGCGCGACGGTACGGCTGCGGGAGGAGCTGGAGGAGTGGCTGCCGGGGTTCGTCCTGGAGGAACCGGAGGAGTCCGCGGCGGAGGCATGAGCCCGAGCGGGACAACCCGCGCTACCACCAAGCCGAGTCCAAGCGACCCTCGATCGCCCTGAGGTTCTCCCTGGAGCAGGTGTCGCAGAGGTACTGGCGGACGCCATGCTCCACGGAGCAGGTCCAGGTGGGCCGGGGGGCGTCGGCGGTGGCGCCGCAGCGAGCGCACACGAGGGTCTGGGGCTCGGGGGCGGAACCGCCGTCGTCACTGCCTCCGGAAGGACTCGTCACGCTGCGACGATAACGCCGCTGCCGGTGGATCGCCGGGCACAACGCACCGCGGGGGCCGGTCCGTTCGGACCGGCCCCCGCGGGGAGCTTTCGCCTCCCGATGTCCGGGAGGCCACTGCTTCAGATGGTGTCGCCTACTGCATGACCGCGATGGCCAGCGCACGGCGGGCGCGCATCGAGGCGCGCTCGGCCCGGCGCTGCATACGGCGCGCGGCCGCCAGGCTCACGGCCCGACGTTCCTGCTGCGCCTGGTGCAGTCGCTCGTGCATATGCGCACGAGCCAGGGCTTCTGGTTGGAGTTGCATCTCTCGGGTCCTGTTCTGACGCAAGTCGGTCGCGCCGACGGTGGTGAAGTCTGGAATCGCGGAGCCCGCGGGCTCGGTGGTGGACGGCTTCATCGGGGCCTGCTTCTTGGGGTCGTGCGTGAGGGGGCGGTCGATCGTTCCTGCGATGGTGTTCATGCCGTGACCGGGTTCTTGCGCGGGCGACCACGCGGCCGCTTCCGGGCGACGACGACACCCTGGACGAACAGCTCGCCACCCCAGACGCCCCAAGGCTCACGCCGCTCCTTGGCGCCGGCGAGGCAGGCCTCCATCAGCGGGCAGGTGCGGCAGAGGGACTTGGCGTACTCGACGTCGGCCGGCGACTCGGCGAAGAAGACCTCCGGGTCGTACGAACGGCAGGGGACGGGTACGCCGAGGCTCTCGATGGCGTCGTCGAGCGCGGTGAGCGCGGTGAGGGGGATCAAGGTGGAGTCCTCCGTGAGGCCGGGCGGGGGGATCGTTTCGGAAGGCGGTACGGACGGGGCGTGCGCTTCGAGTTGCACGGTTCGTCTTCCTCGTCTGGTCGGTCCGGCCCTGTTGGACCGGTAGTCGGCTTCTTGTCCCGAGGCCCCTTCGCTCCGCTGTCCAAGTTCTTGGACAAACAGAAGGGCCGCGGATCCCGGATGGGGTTCCGCGGCCCTGAAGGCGCCGGCCTGATCAATCAGGCTGGATCACTCCAGGGTTCTGGCCCACGGAAGGCCCACATCAGGTGGTGCTGCGTCGTCTGCTTCCGGCTTCCGGCACCGGCTGCCGTAAAGGCATAGGCATGCGCCTGACCCTCTACTGCTTCCAGTGCCTTCGTCGGTCGCTCATTGCGCTCACGAACGGGAAGACCGGCGCGAGACACGGAGGCTGCCGGACCGGCGACACGAATGCCGGACAGACCGGTGCCCTGGTTCGAGACAGCGAGCATGCACAGGGAGGCGACGACCGAGCGATCGGTCATTTTCGCGGTGAAGCTGGCGTTGATGCTGGTCACTGGACTCGCCTCCTCTCGGCGTCTCGGGGGACCGGGATGAACCGGTCCTACGGGTATGTAAGTAGAGCACGGAATCGGGGCCTTCGAGAAGGCCTCCGTCCCCGTGGCTAAGAACCTATGGGGATCGCTGGGGCATGCGCAAACTATTTTTTCGACGAGTTCGGATCAGTTCCCAGCTTCATCCGCCTCGGGCTCCTGGCCTGCGCAGATCGCCAGCACATCGGCTCCGAAACGGTTGAACTTGCGGACCCCGACCCCGGGGATCCGTGCCAGCTCGCCCTCGTCGTCGGGAACGGCCTCCGCGATCGCCATCAGTGTCTTGTCGGTGAAGACGCAGAACGCGGGCTGTCCGCTGCGCAGCGCCTGCTCCGCCCGCCACTCGCGCAACCGCTCGTACAGGCCCTCGTCCATGTCGGAGGGACAGTCCTCGCACCGCATCAGCTTCATCTCGCCGGCGTCGGTGAGGGTGCGGCCGCAGACCCGGCAGCGGGCCGGGGTGCGCTGGGTCCGCCGCCGCACGACACCGGCCGGACCGCTCGTGAAGCCGCGCTCCACGCCGCCGGAGCCGCTGGAGCCACCGGTGGCGGCGCGCGCGGCGGCGCCGGTCGAGCCGGGGCGCAGCCCGTCGAGGAAGCGGCTGGGGCGGCGGTTGGGGCGTCCGCCGGGCGAGCGGGACAGCGCCCAGGAGACATGGAGGTGCTCTCGGGCGCGGGTGACCCCGACGTAGAGGAGACGGCGCTCCTCCTCGATCTGCTCGTCGGTCTTTGCGTAGGTGATCGGCATCATGCCCTCGGCGACCCCGACCAGGAAGACGACGTCCCACTCCAGGCCCTTGGCCGAGTGCAGGGAGGCGAGGGTGACGCCCTGGACGGTCGGGGCGTGCTGGGCGCCCGCCCGCTCGTCCAGTTCCGCGACGAGGTCGGCGAGGGTGGCGCCGGATCTGGCGGCGGCGAAGTCCTGCGCCAGGTTCACCAGGGCGGCCAGCGACTCCCAGCGCTCTCTGACCGCACCGGATCCTGCCGGGGGCTCGGAGGTCCAGCCCTCTCCGGAGAGCACGGCACGCACCTGGGAGGGCAGGTCGGGGGCGTCGTCCAGGAGGGCGTCGTTGCCGCCGAAGCGGGAGGCGGCGCGCAGGGCGACGCCGGCCTTGCGCACCTCAGGGCGGTCGAAGAACCGTTCGGCGCCGCGCAGCTGGTAGGGGACGCCCGCGTCGGCGAGTGCCTGCTCGTACGTCTCGGACTGGGCGTTGGTGCGGAACAGGACAGCGATCTCGGCGGCCGGGACGCCCGCGGCCATCAGCTCGCGGATGCGGCGGGCGGCGCCCTCGGCCTCGGCGGGCTCGTCGGTGTGTCCGGTGTAGACGGGCTCGGGGCCGGGAGCGCGCTGCGAGACCAGTTCCAGGCGGTGATCGGCGGCGCGGCCGCCGGCCTGGGCGAGCAGGCCGTTGGCGAGATGGACGACCTGGGGGGTGGAGCGGTAGTCGCGGACCAGCTTGACGACGGTGGCACCGGGGTGACGGATGCGGAAGTCGAGCAGGTGGTCGGGAGTTGCTCCTGTGAACGAGTAGATCGTCTGGCTGGCGTCGCCGACCACGCAGAGGTCGTCCCGGTCGCCGAGCCACAGTTCCAGCAGGCGCTGCTGGAGGGGGCTGACGTCCTGGTACTCGTCGACGACGAAGTGCTGGTACTGGGCCCGGACCTGGTCGGCGATGTCGTGCCGGTCCTGGAGGACGGCCACCGTCAGCAGCAGGACGTCCTCGAAGTCGATGACGCCACGCTCGCGCTTGAGGTCCTCGTAGGCGGCGTAGAGCTGGGCGATCTCGGCGGGATTGCGGGGGACGTCCCGGCCCGCCTTCGCGGCCGCGAGGGCGTAGTCGCCGGGGACGGTCTGGGTGACCTTGGACCACTCGATCTCGGCGGTGACGTCCCGCAGCTCGCCCCGGTCGAGGCGGATACGGCAGGCGGCGGCCGCGTCGACGACGAGCTGGATCTTGCGGTCGGCCAGCCGGGGCATGGAACCGCCGACCGCTTTCGGCCAGAAGTACTGGAGCTGACGCAGGGCGGCCGAGTGGAAGGTCCGGGCCTGGACCCCGGTGGCACCGAGCTGGCGGAGCCGGCCGCGCATCTCACCGGCGGCGCGGTTGGTGAAGGTGACGGCGAGCACGCTGGAGGGCTGGAGGATGCCGGCCCGCACCCCGTAGGCGATGCGGTGGGTGATCGCCCGTGTCTTGCCCGTACCCGCGCCCGCCAGCACGCACACCGGACCGTGCAGGGCGGTGGCCACCTCGCGCTGCTCGGGATCGAGCCCTTCGAGCACCGCGTCGGCCGAGTCCGGGACCTGCGGGAAGAGGGTGGAGTGCGTTGCTGCTGTCACACCGCCATGCTGCCAGGTCGGCGGGGACGGCTGTGCCGGTTGTCCACAGGCGGGGGCTCGCAGTCGTACTAATGCGGCAGGCGTCACCCGGCAGGGCACACGCGGTCGGGAATGGCACCCGGGTCGCATACGTTCCACCGATGGACCACCCCGTCCCCGAGCCACCAGAGGAGCGCGCGAGACATGCAGGGCACTGTGACGATGTACAGCACCACGTGGTGCGGTTACTGCCAGCGGCTGAAGAAGCAGCTGGACCGCGAGGGCATCGCGTACACCGAGATCAACATCGAGCAGGACCCGGCGTCCGCGGCGTTCGTCGAGAAGGCGAATGGCGGAAACCAGACGGTCCCGACCGTGCTGTTCGCCGACGGTTCGACGCTGACGAACCCGTCGCTGGCCCAGGTGAAGCAGAAGGTCGCCGCGTAAGGCGCGCGAGACGCGGTGGGGCCGCTCCCGATCGGGAGCGGCCCCACCGCGTCTTTGCGTGGTCAGACGCTGCGCGTCGGCAGCGGCTTTCCGTACCAGAGCTCGATCAGACGGGCCGCGATCGAGATGCCGTAGGGCGGCAGGACCTCGCCGGAGTCGAAGGCGGCGCCCAGTTCGTCGCGGGAGAACCAGCGGGCCTCGCCGATCTCGTCGCCGTCGACGTTGATCTCGGTGGAGGTGGCGCGGGCCAGGAAGCCGAGCATGAGGCTGGACGGGAACGGCCAGGGCTGGCTGGCGATATACTCGACCTGACCGACGGTGATGCCGGCCTCCTCGAAGACCTCGCGGCGCACGGCCTGCTCGATGGACTCGCCGGGCTCGACGAAGCCGGCGAGCGTCGAGAAGCGGCCCTCGGGCCAGTGGACCTGGCGGCCCAGCAGGATCCGGTCGTCCTCGTCGGTGACGGCCATGATCACGGCGGGGTCGGTGCGCGGGTAGTGCTCGGCGCCGCAGGCCTGGCAGCGGCGGATGTGGCCGGCCGCCGCGATGACCGTGCGCTCGCCGCAGCGGGAGCAGAAGCGGTGGGTGCGCTGCCAGTTCTCCAGACCGACCGCGTGCACCATCAGGCCCGCCTCGCGCGGCGACAGCAGCAGGCCCGCCTCGCGCAGACCCGCCGGGCGCGCGGACTGGTCGATGCGGCCGGGCAGGGCGTCCTTCTGGAGCGCGAAGTAGCTGACGCCGTCCTCGTCGTTGCCGAGGAAGTAGCGGTGCGCCTCGGTGAGCGGGGCCTCGAAGGCGGGCGTCATGAGGAGTTCGGTACGGCCGTCGGCCGTCTCGTCGATGAGGACCTGACCGCCGGACACCACGAAGCAGCGGGTCGTGGGGTGGCTCCACGCCGCCGCGAGCCAGGCCTCGTCGAGCCGGTGGTGGGCAGCCCGGTCGATGCCGCTGGGGGCGGTGAGCGAGATGGGTCGATCGGCGGTGTGGTCGGTCCAGGTGGTCACGGGTACTTCCAACTCCCCCGGTGGAACGGATGGTGTTTCGGCGGGCGGTGCGGCGGGACGTACGGCGGGAGGCGACCGCGTCCGGTGTTCGGCGGTACGGGACAGCTCTTCCAGTCTGCCCCGCGCTCCATGCCGATCCGGACGCCTCAGATGATCAGGGCGCGTGCCGCCAGTGCTCAGCGAGGTCTCCCCACAGGTACGCGGTGGTCTCGACGCCCTTGAGGAGAAGGTCGAGCTCGACCTTCTCGTTCGGCGCGTGCCAGCCGTCGGAGGGGACGGAGATGCCGAGGAAGAGCACGGGGGCGCCGAGGACTTCCTGGAGGTCGGCGGCCGGCCCGGAGCCACCCTCGCGGGTGAAACGGACGGGCTTGTCGAAGGCACGGCCCATGGCGCGGACGACGGATTGCAGGGCCGGGTGGTCCAGCGGGGTCAGACACGGGCGGGTGGCCGCGCCGAACGTGATCTCGCAGCGGATCCCGGCGGGAACCTGCTCGGCCGCCCACGCGCGGACGGCCTTCTCGATGTGCTCCGGGTCCTGTCCGGCGACGAGGCGGAAGGACAGCTTCACCATCGCGGAGGACGGGATGATCGTCTTGCTGCCGGGGCCCTGGTAGCCGCCGCCGATGCCGTTGACCTCGGCGGTGGGGCGGGCCCAGATGCGCTCCAGGGTGGTGTGCCCGGCCTCGCCCAGGGTTGCGTGGGACTTGGCCGTGCGCAGCCACTGCTGCTCGTCGAAGGGCAGCTCGGCGAAGAGTTCGCGCTCGTGGTCGGTCAGTTCGACGATGCCGTCGTAGAAGCCGGGGACGGCCACGCGTGCGTGCTCGTCGTGCAGGGCGGCGACCAGGCGGGCGGCGGCGGTCGCCGGGTTGGGCACGGCGCCGCCGAAGGAACCGGAGTGGATGTCCTGGTCGGGTCCGTGGAGGCGGATCTCGCACTCGGCGAGGCCGCGCATGCCGGTGCAGACGGTCGGGGTGTCCTCGGCCCACATGCCGGTGTCGGAGACGATCACGGCGTCGGCGGCGAGCCGCTCCGCGCGGTCCTCGACGAGGGCACGGAAGTGCGGCGAGCCGGACTCCTCCTCGCCCTCGATCAGCAGCTTGAGGTTCACCGCGGGCGTGCTGCGGCCGGTCGCGGCGAGGTGGGCGCGGACGCCGAGTGTGTGGAAGAACACCTGGCCCTTGTCGTCGGCCGCCCCGCGCGCGTAGAGCCGGTTCTCGCGGACGACGGGCTCGAAGGGCTCACTGTCCCAGCCGTCCTCCAGGGCCGCGGGCTGTACGTCGTGGTGTCCGTAGACGAGGACCGTGGGCGCGCCGGGGACGTCGGAGGGCCACTGCGCGAAGACGGCGGGGGCGCCGGGCGTCTCCCAGACCTCGGTGGTCGGGAAGCCGGTCTCCTGGAGTCTGGCGGCGAGCCAGTCGGCGCTGCGGCGTACGTCGGGCGCGTGGTCGGGCTGGGCCGACACGGAGGGGATGCGCAGCCACTCGGCGAGGTCGCCGAGGAAGGCGGTGCGGTGCTGCTCGATGTACGTACGGACGGCGCTGACGGCACTGTCAACGGGGTGGCTCATGGTCACGAGCCTATCGGCCCGCACCGACATCCTCGGTGGGCGGTTCCTCACAGTTTGCTTGCGCGGAAGGGTCGGAAGGTCCGGATGGGTCGGATGGGTCCTCCAGCAGCAGCCGCTCCAGCGCCCTGCGGTCCGCGAGGCCGTCCGGCCGGTCGATCTCACCGCTGCGGACGTACAGGAACGCGGCCGTGACCGACTCCAGGGGCACCCCCTGCTGCTCGGCCCAGGCGAGCCGGTACAGGGCGAGCTGAAGCGGGTCGGCGGTGCGGTCGCGGTTGGTCTTCCAGTCGACGATCTCGTACGTCGCCGTCTCGCCGTCGCCCTCCTTGTAGACCGCGTCGATGCGGCCCCGTACGACGCGACCGGCGATGGCCAGCTGGAAGGGGGCCTCCACCCGGTGGGGCGTGCGGTGGGCGTACTCGGTGCTCTCGAAGGCGTCCTTGAGGGCTTCCAGGTCGCGTTCGTCGGCGATCTCGGCCTCGCCGCCGGGCAGCTCCTCCAGCTCCAGCATGGGCAGCGTCAGCGCCTCGAAGCGAGCCTCCACCCATGCGTGGAACCGGATGCCTCGGCGTGCGGCGGGTTGCGGGGGGCGCGGCATGGGGCGCGCGAGTTCCTGCGCGAAACCGTCCGGGTCGGCTGCCAGGCGCAGCAGCTGGGACGCGGTGAGCGACGCGGGCAGGGGTACGTCGGTGACGGCCTCCCGCGCGCGGAGGAGCTCGCCGGTGAGGGCGTCGAGGTCGCGGTCCCAGGAGGCGAGGGTGCGGGCCTCCTCCGGGGTGAGGCGCCGACGGGCGGGCTCGGCATCCGGATCTGGTTCCGTCGGGTGGGCACGCGCGTGCGTGGTCCCGGCCGTGTCCGGTGCCGTCGCCTGGTGCGGGACGGTCGGACGGTCCGTCGTCCAGGTGTCCCAGTCGGCTGGGTCGCCGGAGTCACCGGAGCCGCCGGAGTCTTCGGGGAAGGCCTCTTCGTCGTAGGGAGGCTCGTCGTCCTCCGGTGGCGGCCAGTCCGGGTCGCTGTACGTCTCCGGGTCGTGCTCGGCGGCGGGGCGCCCGTCCGTGTGGGCGGCGAGGCGCTCCAGGTGGGCCAGGACCGTCTCGGCGGCGGTGCGGCGGCGGGTCAGGGCCGTGTCGTCGAGGGGCAGGGGCCAGACCTGGTCGACGGTGGCCGCGTGGAGGGCCGGGTTCTCCTCGCCCTCGGCGGGCTCGTCCGCCCATGCCTCGATCTCGCCGTGGCCTGCCTCGCAGTGCTCGTAGAGGGCCTGGAGGAAGTCGGACGGGCCTCGGGGCTTCTTCTGGGCGGGCCCCCACCAGTGGCCGGAGCCGAGGAGGAGGGAGCGGGGACGGGTGAAGGTGACGTAGCCGAGGCGGAGCTCCTCGGTGTGCTGGTGCTCCTTCATGGCCTCCTGGAAGGCCTTCAGACCACGGGAGTCCCACGCCTCCACATCGGGCAGGGTGTCGGCGTCGCCGCGCAGGTCGTGCGGCAGCACCTTGCCCTGGGCGGTCCACTTCTCGCGGCCCTGGGTGCTGGGGAAGGTGCCGGTGACGAGCCCGGGTACGGCGACGACGTCCCACTCCAGGCCCTTGGACTTGTGCGCGGTGAGCACCTTGACCGTGTTCTCTCCGCCGGGCAGGGCGTTGTCGAGGCCCTTCTCGTACTGGGCGGCGGTGCGCAGGAAGCCGAGGAAGGCCAGCAGGGTGGCTTCGCCGTCCCCGGCGGCGAACGAGGCGGCGATGTCCAGGAAGTTGGACAGGGTCTCGCGGCGGCGGGCGGCCAGGGCGTGCGGGGACGCCGACAGTTCCACCTCCAGGCCGGTGACGGCGAGGACGCGGTGCAGGACGTCCATGAGCGGGTCGGCGAGCGAGCGGCGCAGATCGCGCAGTTCGGTGGCCAGGCGCGCGAACCGTACGCGTGCGTCCGGCGAGAAGGGCAGCCCGTCGTCGTCCCGGTCGCCGTCGAACGGTGTCTCCACGAAGGTGTCCAGGGCGTCCGCGAGCGATATCACCTCGGACGGGTCGACCCCCTCGACAGCCTCGGCGAGCCGACGGTCCGGGTCGTCGTCGCCGTCCACGCGCGCGTGGGACACGAGACGCCGGGCGCGGCGCCCCAGGAGCGCGAGGTCGCGCGGCCCGATGCGCCAACGGGGGCCGGTCAGCAGACGGACCAGGGAGGCGTTGGCCCCGGGGTCCTGGAGGACCTCGCAGACGGCGACCAGGTCGGCGACCTCGGGCAGGTGCAGCAGGCCGGAGAGGCCTACCACCTCGACGGGGATGTCCCGGGCGACCAACGCTCCCTGGATCTCGGCGAAGTCGGTCGCCGTACGGCACAGCACGGCGATCTCGCCGGGCGCCTTGCCCGTGTTCACCAGATGTGCGATCGAGCCGGCGATCCAGTCGATCTCCTCGGCGTGGGTGCGCAGCAGGGCGCAGCGCACCACGCCGTCGCGTTCGGCGCCGGGGGCCGGGCGGAGTGCCTCCACGCCCGCGTGCATGGCGCGCAGGGGTTCGGCGAGGCCGTTGGCGAGGTCGAGGAGTCGGCCGCCGCTGCGGCGGTTCTCGCTGAGCGACTGGCGGACGGCCAAGTGGCCGTCGGCGTGGGCGAAGTGCTCCGGGAAGTCGTCGAGGTTGGCGACGGAGGCGCCGCGCCAGCCGTAGATGGCCTGGCAGGGGTCGCCGACCGCGGTCACCGGGTGGCCGGTGCCGGCGCCGAAGAGGCCCGCCAGCAGGATGCGCTGGGCGACGGACGTGTCCTGGTACTCGTCGAGCAGCACCACGCGGAACTCGTCACGCAGGACCCGTCCCACCTCGGCGACCTGCGCGAGTTCGGCGGACAGGGCGATCTGGTCGCCGAAGTCGAGGAGATCGCGCTCGCGCTTGGCGGCGCGGTAACGCACGACCAGGTCGGCGAGCTCACGGCGGGCGGCAGCCGCCTTGGGGACCTGCCTCAGCGCGTCATTGCTGAGCTTGGCGCTCTCCAGGGAGAGCAGCAGCTCGGCGTCGTACGCGCGCAGCGCTTCCGGCCGTACGAGGTGTTCGGCGAGCTCGGCGTCGAGGGTGAGGAGGTCGCCGACCAGGTCCGGGAAGGAGCGGGTCAGCGCCGGGTAGGGGCCCGGGGCTTCGCGCAGCACGCGCGCGGCGAGCTGGTAGCGGGTGGCGTCGGCGAGGAGCCGGGAGGTCGGCTCCAGGCCGATGCGCAGACCGTGGTCGGTCAGCAGGCGGCCCGCGAAGGCGTGGTACGTGGAGATCACGGGCTCGCCGGGCGGGTTGTCCGGGTCGATGACGTCGGGGTCGGTGACGCCCGCCTTGACGAGTGCCTTGCGGACGCGCTCGGCGAGTTCACCGGCGGCCTTGTTGGTGAAGGTGAGGCCGAGCACCTGCTCGGGGGCGACCTGGCCGGTGCCGACCAGCCAGACCACACGGGCCGCCATCACCGTCGTCTTGCCCGACCCGGCGCCGGCCACGATCACCTGCGGTGCGGGCGGCGCGATGATGCAGGCCGTCTGCTCCGGGGTGAACGGGATGCCGAGGAGCTCCTTGAGCTGATCGGGATCGGTGATGCGGGCGGCCATGACGGAGAGGCTAGCGGCGCCCACTGACAGTCGAGGACGAATCGCCCTCCAGCGCCTTCCCGGGCCGGAAGAAGCGCAGGTCAGCACGGGTGGTGCAACCGATCACACCAGTACGGTCACTCGACCACGTGACGTCCTTCGGGGCGAGCGCTGCACGACGCCCGGAACGCGCAGTGCGTGCAGTGCTGCCCTGCGTTCGGTGTGAACCGCTCGTCGAGGACCTTGCCGGCGGCCGTGGCGAGCAGATCGCCGACCCACTCCCCTTCGAGGGGTCCTTGTGCCTGCACCTTGGGCAGCGTCTCGCCACCGTCCCGCTTGGCGGCGCCCTGACGCAGCTGGACGAGTTCCGCGCCGCCCGGTTCCGGGCGTACCCCTTCGAAGGCCTCGTCGACGGCGCCTTCGCGGACGGCCAGCTGGTAGACGGCGAGCTGCGGGTGGTGCTCGACCTCCTTGGCGGTCGGCGCCTGCTTGCCCGTCTTGAAGTCGACGACGTACGCCCGCCCCTCGCCGTCCGTCTCGACGCGGTCCATCTGGCCCCGGATGCGGACCTCGTAGTCGCCCGCTCCGAGGGTGACGTCGAAGTCGTGCTCGCTGGCGACCGGGGTGCGTCCGGTGCGGGCGCCACCGGAATCGACGTGCCACTGGAGGAAGCGTTCGAGCGCCACGCGCGCGTTCTCCTTCTCCTGCGCCGACTTCCAGGGCGCGTCGAAGGCGAGCGCGTTCCACACGGAGTCGAGGCGCTCCATGAGGACGGCGAGGTCCGCCGGGGTGTGTCCGGAGGCGACCTCGTCGGCGAGGACGTGCACGACGTTGCCGAAGCCCTGGGCGACCGTGGCGGGCGCGTCGGCCTTCACCTCGCGGCCCAGGAACCATTGCAGGGCGCAGGTGTTGGCGAGCTGGTCGAGGGCGCTGCCGGAGAGCACGACGGGCTGGTCGCGGTTGCGCAGCGGCACCTTGGACTCGGTCGGCTCGAACATGCCCCACCAGCGGTAGGGATGGGCGGACGGGACGAGCGGCCGGCCGTCCCCGTCGGCGAGCGCGGCGAGCCGGGCCAGTCGGCGGGCGGCGGCCTCCCTGAGGGTGTCCGAGACACGTGGGTCGACGGTGGTGGCACGGAGTTCGGCCACGAGCGCGGCGACGGACAGGGGGCGGCGCGGGCGGCCCGTGACGTCCTTGGGCTCGACGCCGAGTTCGGTGAGGAAGCGGGAGGGCTGGTCGCCGTCGTCCGCGGGTGCCTTGACGGCCGTGACGACCAGACGCTCACGCGCGCGCGTGGCGGCGACGTAGAACAGACGGCGTTCCTCGGCCAGCAGCGCGCCCGGGGTGAGCGGTTCGGCGAGTCCGTCGCGGCCGATCCGGTCGGCCTCCAGGAGGGAGCCGCGGCGGCGCAGGTCGGGCCACAGGCCCTCCTGGACGCCCGCGACGACGACCAGGCGCCACTCCAGTCCCTTGGAGCGGTGCGCGGTCATCAGGCGGACGGCGTCGGGACGTACGGCACGCCGTGTGAGGGTGTCGGCGGCGATGTCCTCGGCGTCGATCTCCTCCAGGAAGTTGAGGGCGCCCCGGCCGCCGGTGCGCTCCTCCGCGCGGGTCGCGGTCGCGAACAGCGCGCACACGGCGTCCAGGTCACGGTCGGCGTTGCGCCCGGCCGCGCCGCCGCGCCGGGCGGCACGCTCCAGGCGCGTGGGCCACGGTGTGCCCTCCCACAGGTCCCAGAGCGCCGCCTCGGCGCTGCCGCCGCCCGCGAGTCGCTCACGGGCCTTGCGCAGCAGCGCGCCCAGCCGCTGGGCGCCGCGCGCGTACGCGGGGTCGTGCACGGTCAGCCGCTCCGGCTCGGCGAGGGCCCGCGCGAGCAGCTCGTCGGAGGGCGGCGGCAGCGGGGTGCCTGCGGCCCGCTCCTCGTCGCGCAGGGCCCGCCCGAGGCGGCGCAGGTCGGCGGCGTCCATGCCGGCGAGGGGGGAGGCGAGGAGGGTGAGGGCGGTCTCGGTGTCGAGCCAGCAAGGGGCCGGCTCTTCGGCGACCGGCTCTTCGGCGGCCGGCTCTTCGGCGGCCGGCTCTTCGGCGGCCGGCTCCTCGACGGGGGCCTCTCCGGGGGGCGCCTCCTCTGCGGATGCCTGGTCGGCGGACGCCTCCTCAGCAGGGGCCTCCTCAGCGGTCGCCTGCCCGAAATCGGCCTCCTCCCCAATGGCGGCCCCCTCCACAGGACTCTCCTCGGGGCGCCCCGAGGCCTCCGCCGTGGCCACCGCCCGCAGCGCCGTCAGTAGCGGCGCCACCGCCGGTTCGTGCCGCAGCGGCAGATCGTCGCCGTCGATGTCGAGGGGCACCCCCGCCGACGTCAGGGCTCGGCGGACCGTCGGGATGGTGTGTGACCCCGCGCGCACCAGTACGGCCATCTCGCCCCACGGGACGCCGTCCTCCAGATGCGCCCGCCGCAGGATGTCGGCGATGTTGTCCAGTTCCGTGCCGGGCGTCGGGTACGTGAAGACCTCGACGCGGCCGCCCTCCCGGACCGGGGCGAGCTCGCGGTGGGCGCGTACCTTCTCCGCGGGGAGCCGGGTCAGCGGCATCCGCTGGGTCAGCAGCCGGGTCGCGCTGAGCAGGGCGTCGCCGGAGCGGCGGGAGGTGCGCAGGACCTCGACGGGCGCCGGTCGGCCGTCCGCGCGGGGGAAGGCGTGCGGGAAGTCCAGGATGCCGTTCACGTCGGCGCCCCGGAACGCGTAGATCGACTGGTCGGGGTCGCCGAAGGCGACGAGGTTGCGGCCACCGCCGGCGAGGGCGTGGAGCAGCCGTACCTGTGCCGGATCGGTGTCCTGGTACTCGTCCACGAACACGGCGTCGTACTGCGCGGCGAGCCGCCCGGCGACCTCGGGACGGTGGGCGAGGAGCACCGCGCGGTGGACCAGTTCCGCGTAGTCGAGGACGCCTTGCAGGTCGAGGACGTCGAGGTACTCGGCGAGGAAGGCGGCCGCGGCCCGCCAGTCGGGGCGGCCGATGCGGCGGGCGAAGGCGTCCAGGGCGCCCGGGCCCAGGCCCAGTTCGCGGCTGCGGGCCAGCACCGCGCGGACCTCGTCGGCGAAGCCGCGGGTGGTCAGGCAGGCACGCAGTTCGTCCGGCCAGCGCACATGCGCGAGGCCGAGCCGCTCCAGGTCGGGCTGGCCGGCGAGCAGTCCGCGTACGGCCACGTCCTGCTCGGGGCCGGACAGCAGCCTGAGCGGTTCCACGAACAGTTCGCTGTCCTGGTGGGCGCGGACCAGCGCGTAGCAGAACGAGTGGAAGGTGGTCGCCCGGGGCGCGCGGGCGGCCCCTATGCGCAGGGCCATGCGGTCGCGCAGTTCGACGGCCGCCTTGCGGCTGAACGTCAGCACCAGCACGCGCGCGGGGTCACCGCCCCGGGCGATCCTGGCCGCCACGGACTCCACGAGCGTGGTGGTCTTGCCGGTGCCCGGACCTGCGAGGACGAGCAGCGGACCGGCCCTGTGCTCAACCACGGAGCGCTGTGCGGCGTCCAGACGAGGGGGATCCACGCGGGTCGGCGGGGTACGCACCAGTCGGTAAGCGCCACGACTCCCCTGCCGCACCTGGGGGTGCGGCAGGCGCCTGGTGAAGGAAGAGGAGCTCACGTGGTTCGCCGGTCCTGGTGGGTGTGCTGGTTGGCTGACCACCGCGCGTGGAGGGCGGTGATCGCGGGGTGAGGGGGATGTGTGGAGCCGACGCTACGCCGACAGACAGAGCGGAAGCAGGGTTTCCCCTTCTTCCCGCACGACACTCGCGGCACGCACGACACGCGCGGCACGTACGTCGCTCGCTCCGCGTATGTCCCTCGCCCCACGAACGTACGGCATGCCACGGACGTGCCGTCCGTTCCCCGTTTCCCCCGTACGGATCACAGGCTCCCCTCGGGCCGGTCCGATGGCGGAAGCTGTCAGGTGTGACCCTCCGCGCGTTCGCCGCCGTCCCACCGCGCCCGTTTCATGTCGAGGCGCGGCAGATGGCCCGCGGCGGCCCTGCTCGCCGTCTTCAGAGGCGTGCCCTCGGTCCGGTAGTGGCCGAGCGCCTCCAGCTCGTGGCCGGGGAGCAGCGCTCCGTCCGAGCGGACGACCCGCCACCAGGGCACGGCTCCCCCGTAGAGGGCCATCACCCGGCCGACCTGGCGCGGGCCCCCCTCCTCCAGCCACTCGGCCACGTCGCCGTACGTCATGACGCGCCCGGGCGGGATGAGTTCCGCCACTTCCAGAACACGCTCGGCGTACTCCGGCAGGGCGTCGGGCGGAAGACTCTCGTCACTCATCCGCCTCATCCTGCCCCACCCCACCGACAATGTGACGCGCTGACCACCCTGCGTATCCCTCGCCCCGGGGCGGCGCGTCGGGCAGACTGTGCGCCCCCGCGTTTGCACCCTGATACCCCCGTGTGTCGGTGGGGCATGCCACCATCGTGCGGGCGGTGACCGGTGATACGAGATCAAGAAGAGACGATGAAGCAACAGGGCGTGCACCCGGAGGGCGCGGAGAGCACCTCTGACGCTTCGTCGCGCCCGGACACCGGCGAGGAAGAGGCGACGGCGGAGTTCGAGGAGGAGACGCACAGCGACGAGGTCGAGGGCGACGAACCCCTCCTCCCCGCGCGCGTGCACCGTCCGTCGGACCTCATGCGGCTGCTCGTCGGCGTGCTGGCGGTGGTGATCCTGCTGGCGATCGCCGCGTTCGCGCACGGCACCACCTCGGGTCTCGAACAGGACATCAACAAGGGCACCGGACAGGCGCCCGACCTGCTCATCAAGATCGCCGGTCTGGCCTCCAGCATCGCGATCCTGCTGGTGCCGGTCGCCTTCGCGATCGAGCGGCTGATCAAGCGCGACGGGCTGCGTATCGCGGACGGTGTGCTCGCGGCGGTCCTGGCGCACGGAGTGACCCTCGCCACCGATCTATGGGTCGCCAAGGCCGCCCCTGACTCGATCCAGGAGGCGCTCACCCAGCCCTCCCCCGGTGACATCCACGCCCTCACCGACCCGGTGCACGGTTATCTCGCGCCGGTCATCGCGTACATGACGGCGGTCGGCATGTCGCGCCGGCCGCGGTGGCGCGCGGTGCTGTGGATCGTGCTGATGCTCGACGCCTTCTCGATGCTCGTCACCGGCTACACCACGCCGTTCTCGATCATCCTGACGGTGCTGATCGGCTGGACCGTGGCCTACGGCACGCTGTACGCGGTCGGCTCGCCCAACGTCCAGCCCACCGGGCGGACGTTGATGGCGGGTCTTCGGCACGTCGGCTTCCATCCGGTGAGCGCGGCCCGTGAGGAGGTCGCGGAGACGCCGGAGACCGGCGACCGCGGCCGACGCTACTTCGTCACCCTGGAGGACGGTCCGCCGCTGGACGTGACGGTCGTCGACCGGGAGCAGCAGGCACAGGGCTTCTTCTACCGCGCGTGGCGCAATCTGACCCTGCGCGGCTTCGCCACCCGCAGCAGCCTCCCGTCGCTGCGCCAGGCCCTGGAGCAGGAGGCCCTGCTCGCCTACGCGGCCATCGCGGCCGGCGCCAACGCCCCCAAACTCATCGCGACCTCCGAACTCGGCCCCGACGCCGTGATACTCGTCTACGAGCACACCGGCGGCCGCACCCTCGACTCGCTGCCGGACGAGGAGATCACCGACGACCTGCTCCGGGACACCTGGCACCAGGTGCGGGCCCTGCAGTCCCGGCGCATCGCCCACCGGCGCCTCGTGGGCGACGCGATTCTGGTGGATCGTTCCGGCACCGTGATCCTCACCGACCTGCGCGTCGGCGAGATCGCGGCCGGCGACCTGCTGCTGCGCATGGACATCTCCCAGCTGCTGGTGACGCTCGGCCTGCGAGTGGGCGCCGAGCGCGCGGTGGCCGCGGCGGTGAGCGTGCTCGGCCCCGACGCCGTGGCCGACTGTCTGCCGATGCTCCAGCCCATCGCCCTCAGCCGCTCCACGCGCGCGACGCTGCGCACACTGGCCCGCGAACGCGCCCAGCGAGAGCGCGACGCGATCCTGGAGGCGTCCCGGCAGGCCAAGCAGGCGAGGCTCGACGAGACGCACGACGACGCCAGGCCCGTACTCGAGAAGCCCGACAAGAAGGCCGTACGCGCGGAGGCGCGGGCCGAGAAGCGGGCCATCGACGAGGCGCTGGACGAGGCCCGCGAGGAGGATCTGCTCACCCAGATCCGCCATGCGGTCCTGCTGATCAGGCCGCAGGCGCCGGTCGAGCCGGCCCGTCTGGAGCGGGTGCGACCGCGCACGCTGATCAGCTTCATCGCCGGTGCCATCGGCGCGTACTTCCTGCTGACGCAGCTCACCCACATCGAGTTCGGCCCGCTCATCCAGAACGCCGAGTGGGGCTGGGTCGCCGCGGCCGTGCTGTTCTCGGCGGCGAGCTACTTCGCGGCGGCGATGTCGCTGCTGGGATTCGTGCCCGAGCGGGTGCCGTTCATGAGGACCGTGGGGGCGCAGGTCGCCGGGTCGTTCGTGAAGATCGTCGCGCCGGCCGCGGTGGGCGGTGTCGCCCTCAACACGCGCTTCCTGCAACGCCAGGGGGTGCGGCCCGGGCTCGCGGTGGCCAGTGTGGGCGCCTCGCAGCTGTTCGGGCTCGGCTGCCACATCCTGATGCTGCTGTCCTTCGGCTATCTGACCGGCACCGAGAAGACACCGTCGCTGTCGCCGTCCCGGACGGTCATCGCGGGTCTGCTGACGGTGGCGGTCCTCGTGCTCGTCGTCACCTCCGTGCCGTTCCTGCGGAAATTCGTCGTCACGCGCGTGCGGTCGCTCTTCGCGGGCGTCATCCCGCGCATGCTCGACGTGCTCCAGCGGCCGCAGAAGCTCCTCACCGGCATCGGCGGCATGCTCCTGCTGACCGCCTGCTTCGTGATGTGCCTGGACGCCTCGATCCGCGCCTTCGGCACCGAGGGCTCCTCGATCAGCATCGCCAGCGTCGCCGTCGTCTTCCTCGCTGGCAACGCGCTCGGCTCGGCGGCGCCGACACCCGGTGGTGTGGGCGCGGTGGAGGCGACCCTGACGGTCGGTCTCATCGCCGTCGGCCTGCCGAGCGAGGTCGCGGCGCCCTCCGTGCTGCTGTACCGGTTGCTGACCCTGTGGCTGCCGGTGCTGCCGGGCTGGCTGGCCTTCAACCACCTGTCCCGCAAGGGCGCGCTGTAGGTACGCGCGGGTGCCCGGTACGACGGCCACGCGCGCGTACCTCGTACGGCCCGTGCCCCGAGCGGCCTGAGACGCCCGACCGCAGGATGGGATCATGCCGAACCCTCCCCGCCTGCGCGCCGCTGCCCTGACCGTCTCCGCCGTCCTGCTGTCCACCCTGCTGGCGGGCTGCGGCGACGACTCCGAGGACCAGGACGTCACGGCTCAGAAGCTGAGTTGGAAGGACTGCCCGGCACCGAACGCGGCGGAGGGCGGTGGTGACGCCCCATCACCCCTGCCGAACGGCGACGAGTGGCAGTGCGCCACCCTGAAGGTGCCCCTCGACTGGGACAAGCCCGAGGGCGACAAGATCGGGCTGGCCCTGATCCGAGCCGAGGCGAGCGGCGACGAGAGCAAGCGGATCGGCTCCCTGATCTTCAACTTCGGCGGCCCCGGCGGCTCGGGCGTCACCACGCTGCCCGCCTTCGGCGAGGACTACGCAAAACTGCGCACCCGCTACGACCTGGTGAGCTTCGACCCGCGCGGGGTGGGCCGCAGCTCCCCCGTGGAGTGCCTCAACGACCTCCAGCTCGACGCGTACTTCCAGCAGGACGCGACCCCCGACGACCCGGCCGAACGCACCAAGTTCCTGGACGACACCAAGGAGTTCAACGCGGCCTGCGAGGACAACTCCGAGAAGGTGCTCCCCCATGTGCGCACCACCGACGCGGCCCGCGACATGGACCTGATGCGCCAGATCCTCGGCGACGGGCAGCTGCACTACTTCGGCATCTCCTACGGCACCGAACTCGGCGGCGTCTACGCCCATCTGTTCCCCGAGAAGGTGGGCCGCGCCGTCTTCGACGCGGTCGTCGACCCGACCGAGGACGCGGAGCAGGGCTCCCTCGGTCAGACCAAGGGCTTCCAGCTCGCGCTCGACAACTTCGCCGAGCACTGCGTGTCGCAGACCGAGGACTGCCCGATCGGCGACAGCGCACAGGACGTCAAGGCCCGTATCGCCAAGCTGCTGAAGGACCTCGACAGCGCGCCGATCCCCGGTCTCGGCCTGCGCAGTCTGACCCAGACCGCGGCGACCAGCGGCATCACCCAGTCGCTGTACTCGCAGGACTTCTGGGAGTACCTCACCGAGGGCCTTGAACAGGCGTACGACGGGGACGGCCGGGTGCTGATGCTGCTGGCCGACTCCATGAACGGGCGCAACGAGGACGGCGAGTACAGCAACCTCAGCGCGGCCAACATCGCCATCAACTGCGCCGACGACAAACCCCGTTACACCGAGGACTACGTGGTGAGGAAGCTGCCCGAGTTCCGGTCCGCCTCGCCGATCTTCGGTGACTACCTGGCGTGGGGGATGGTCAGCTGCGCCGACTGGGCGGTGGCGGGCGCGGCCGAGCACCCCGATGTGAGCGCGGCCGGCTCGGCGCCGATCCTCGTGATCGGCAACACCGGCGACCCGGCCACGCCGTACGAGGGGGCGCGGAAGATGGTGGACGCGCTGGGCGAGGGGGTGGGCGTGGAGCTGACGTACCGGGGGCAGGGGCACGGCGCGTACGACAGCAAGAACAAGTGTGTGCAGAGCGCGGTGGACGGCTATCTGCTGGACGGGAAGGTGCCGACGGCGGGGACGGTCTGCTCCTGACGCGAGGATTCCGGAAAATCAGCAGGTCAGAGCGTTATCCACAGGCATGCACAGCCGTGATGCGGGCCGCCTACCATGGCATGACCGCCATCCGCTGCACAGTGCGGACGGCCTGCAAGGGGGGACTGCGATGACGCGTTTCGTACGGTGGACGGCCCTGGCCGCCGCCGCGGCACTGCTGGTGGGGGGCTGTAGCGGCGGCTCGTCCGACGACGGCAAGAGCGACGAGGGGACGAACGCGGCCACTCCGTCGTCGAGTGCCTCCGACACCGAGGCGGCCGTCGCGCTGCCGTCCTCGCTGACCTCTCAGAAGCTCGACTGGGCGGGCTGCAAGGGCACGGCGGACTCCCCCGCGCCGAGCAGCGAATGGCAGTGCGCGACGCTCAAGGTGCCGCTGGACTGGGCGAAGCCGGAGGGCACGACGATCGGTCTGGCGCTGATCCGCGCCAAGTCCCGCGGCGACAAGAGCGAGCGCATCGGCTCGCTGCTGTTCAACTTCGGCGGCCCGGGCGGCTCGGGCGTGTCCATGATGCCGCTGTACGGTGCGACGGTCTCCACGCTCCGCGAGCGGTACGACCTGGTCAGCTGGGACCCGCGCGGGGTCTCCGCCAGCGAGGGCGTCCGCTGCCGCAGCGACAAGGAGATCCAGTCCGCCGAGAGCGTGGACGCGACGCCGGACACCGCTGCTGAGGAAGCGGCGTACTTCGAGGACGCCGCCACCTTCGGCAAGGGCTGCGAGAAGGCCGCCGGGACACTGCTGGCACATGTCTCGACCACGGACACCGCCCGCGACATGGACCTCATGCGCCAGGTGCTGGGCGACACGAAGATGCACTACTTCGGCATCTCCTACGGCACCGAACTCGGCGGCGTCTACGCCCATCTGTTCCCGAAGAACGTGGGGCGGCTGATCCTCGACGCGGTCGTCGACCCGAGCGCCGACACCGTGGGGCACGCGGAGAACCAGACCCGGGGCTTCCAGCGGGCCCTCGACGACTATCTGAAGTCGACCGGCCAGGACCCCGAGCAGGGCACGCGGAAGATCGCCGACCTGCTGAAGGAGCTCGACGCGAACCCGCTGCCGACCGGCTCCGACCGGAAGCTGACGCAGACGCTCGCGGTCACCGGCATCGTGCTCCCCCTGTACAGCAAGGCCAGCTGGCCCACCCTGACCAGTGCGCTGGAGGCCGCCGAGCAGGGCGACGGCTCGGAGCTGCTGACGCTCGCCGACGGCTACAACGAGCGTGACACCGAGGGGCACTACGGCACGACGACCCACTCGCAGCGGGTCATATCGTGCTTGGACGACAAGCAGCGGCCGACCGCCGAGGAGACGAAGAAGCTGCTGCCGACGTTCGAGAAGCTCTCGCCCGTCTTCGGTGCCTTCCTGGGCTGGGACACGGCCGGCTGGTGCCACGACTGGCCGGTGGCCGGACAGTGGGACACACCGGAGGTGAGCGCTCCCGGTGCGCCGCCGGTCCTCGTGGTCGGCAACACCGGCGACCCGGCGACGCCCTACGAGGGCGCCCGGAAGATGGCGGACGAGCTGGGCGAGGGCGTCGGTGTGGTGCTCACCTGGAAGGGCGAGGGGCACGGGGCGTACGGCAGCGGGAGCGACTGCGTCGACTCCACGGTGAACGCGTATCTGCTCAAGGGCACGGTGCCGAAGGACGGCAAGGTCTGCTCATGACGACGGCGGGGGTTCCACGCACCCGTGGCGCGTGGAACCCCCGCCGATCGCAACAGCTCCGGTCAGTACACCGGCTTGTCCGGCTCGATCTGGTGGACCCAGCCGATCACACCTCCGCCGACGTGCACGGCGTCCGCGAAGCCCGCGGACTTCAGCACGGCGAGGACTTCCGCACTGCGGACACCCGTCTTGCAGTGCAGGACGATCTTCTTGTCCTGCGGGAGGCCCTCCAGGGCGGTGCCCATGAGGAACTCGTTCTTCGGGATCAGCTTGGCGCCCGGGATGGAGACGATCTCGTACTCGTTGATCTCGCGGACGTCGATGATCTCGATGTTCTCGCCGTCGTCGATCCACTCCTTGAGCTGCTTGGGAGTGATCGTCGAGCCGGCGGCCGCCTCCTGGGCCTCCTCGGAGACGACGCCGCAGAAGGCCTCGTAGTCGATGAGCTCGGTGACGGTCGGGTTCTCGCCGCAGACCGCGCAGTTCGGGTCCTTGCGGACCTTGACCTGGCGGTACTGCATCTCCAGGGCGTCGTAGATCATCAGGCGGCCGACGAGCGGCTCGCCGATGCCCGCGAGGAGCTTGATGGCCTCGTTGACCTGGATGGAGCCGATGGACGCGCAGAGCACACCCAGGACGCCGCCCTCGGCGCAGGAGGGGACCATGCCCGGCGGCGGGGGCTCCGGGTACAGGCAGCGGTAGCACGGACCGTGCTCGGCCCAGAAGACCGAGGCCTGGCCGTCGAAGCGGTAGATCGAGCCCCACACGTACGGCTTGTTCAGCAGTACGGCCGCGTCGTTGACGAGGTAGCGGGTCGCGAAGTTGTCGGTGCCGTCGACGATCAGGTCGTACTGGCTGAAGATCTCCTTCACGTTCTCGGCCTCGAGCCGCTCTTCGTGGAGGATCACGTTCACGTACGGGTTGATGCCGAGGACGGAGTCACGCGCGGACTCGGCCTTGGAGCGGCCGATGTCGGCCTGGCTGTGGATGATCTGGCGCTGCAGGTTCGACTCGTCGACCTCGTCGAACTCCACGATGCCGAGCGTGCCCACGCCCGCCGCGGCCAGGTACATCAGCGCCGGCGAGCCCAGGCCGCCGGCGCCCACACAGAGCACCTTGGCGTTCTTCAGCCGCTTCTGCCCGTCCATCCCGACGTCGGGGATGATCAGGTGGCGGGAGTACCTGCGGACCTCGTCTACGGTGAGCTCGGAAGCGGGCTCGACCAGGGGTGGCAGCGACACGGGGACTCCGTTGGTCGGTCAATCACTACAGTTGTTCTCCCCGTAACACTGCCACGGCCTTCTTCATTCCGAGACACCCGTTCCGATCCGCGAGACGATTTCGTCCCAGTAACCGGGCATGGCCTCCCAGGGATCGGTGCTGCCGCCCCGGTCCGTGCGGTCCGTGAAGTAGATGGTGGAGGCGCCCTGCCAGCGGGCGATGCGCAGCGCCTCGTCGAGATGGCCGCCCGGCACGCCGTGGACGAGGTGGCAGAAGCGCTCGGGCGGGTGGTCGGCGGTCCATTCGGCCACCTGCGACCAGCGGTAGTCGCTCCACGGGCCGGAGAAGGTGACCAGCTGGTCGGCGCTCTCCGCGTAGCCGGGGTGTGGATGAGTGCCGTGGCCGAGGACGACGTGGGCGTCGTCGCGGATCGCGCGGAGCGTGGAGACCGTGCGGCGGATCTCGGGGAGCGCGGCGCGTTCGGTAGGGCAGCGGTCGAGGAGGAAGCCGTCGGCCTTGTACCAGTCGATGTAGCGGTGCGCGTCGGAGATCATCTCGCCGAAGCCGCGCGCCCCGTACGTCGCGTCGATGTGGCCGAGGACCCGGACGCCCGCGTTGCGCAGTCGGCCGGCCGCCTCCAGACAGTGCGGGTCGGGGCGGCTGCCGGGGCCGTCGGCGACGTTGAGGACGACCCAGTGCACGGGGGTGCCGGGGCGGGTGCGCGAGGGTGCGCCGGGGTGGGCGCCCAT
>NZ_JABERD010000133.1 GCF_013044505.1 Streptomyces sp. S3(2020)
CCACCCGCCGTACGACCCCCCTACGCACCCCCGACCGCGGTCAAAAGAGCAAGAGGCGCCGCCGCAGACCGAGACTCCCGCACACACGCGTGCGGATACGGCACCGGCTCCCCATGCGTGTCCCGCCCGTACCCCGCGAGAACCTCCGGCAGCCGATGCCCCGTAGCCGTCGCCGCGTCCACCAGCGCGTGCGCGACCACCCGCGCCTCGTCATGCAGCCCGTACCGGGCCAGCCCCAATGTGATCAGCGCGTTGTCGTGCGGCCACACCGACCCCCGGTGATACGAGAGCGGGTGATACGCCGACTGCCCGGCCGCCACCGTCCGCACGCCCCACCCGGAGAAGAAGTCCGGCTCCAGCAACCGCCGTCCCACCGCCTCCCCGTACTCCTTGTCCAGCAGCCCCGACCACAGCAGATGCCCGGCGTCCGAGGCCAGCGCGTCCACCTGCTGTCCCTCGCCGTCCAGCGCCAGCGCCGGGAAGGCCCGGTCCCGCATCCAGAAGTCCCGCTGGAAACGGTCCCGCAGATCACCCGCGGCCTGTTCGAGGAGCGCCGCGTACGTCTCGTCCGCCCAGACCGTCCGCGCCACCCACGCGGTACGCCGCAGCGCGTCGTAGGCGTACCCCTGCGCCCCGGCCGCCGTCACCGCCCCGCTCGCCCGCGTCCCGTCGGCCCAGCAGATCGCGCCGGGCGAGTCCTTCCAGTTCTGGTTGGCGAGCCCGCCCTGGTCGGCGCGGTACACGAGGTAGCCGCGCGAGGTCAGTCCGCCGTGGTCCAGCATCCAGCCGATCGCCGCCCGGGCATGGGACTCCAGACGCCGGGCCATCTCGACGTCCCCGGTGTGCTCCACGTACGCCCCGAGCAGCACCAGGAACAACGGCGTCGCGTCCACCGAGCCGTAGTAGCGCCCGTACGGCACCTGCCCGAAGTGCGCCAGCTCTCCGTGCCGTACCTCGTGCACGATCTTGCCGGGCTGGGCCACCGAGTCCGCGCCGACCTCCGTGGCCTGGGCCGCGGCGAGCGCGGGGAGGGTGGCGGCGGCCAGCTGGGGGCGGTAGGGGAGGGCGAACAGCGAGGTGAGCAGCGCGTCGCGGCCCAGCAGGGTCAGGAACCAGGGCGCGCCGGCGGCCGGGACGCGCAGTTCCTCGCCGTCCGGTCCGGTCGCCGGGACCTGGAGCGAGGCGAGGTCGGCGAGGCCGCGGGCGCACGCGGCGGCCAGTTCGGGCCAGCTGGTCGGGAAGGCGACGCCCTCCACGAACTCGCCTTCCAGCGCGAGGAGTTGCGCGTTGAGCGCGGCGGGTGACTGCGGTACCCGCAGCGCCCGTTTGTCGCCGTGCGGCCGTGCCATCACCCGCAGTGTCAGCTCAGCCGTGCCGTGCGGCTCCAGTTCCAGCGCCCAGACGAGGCGCCGGGCTCCGGTGCCGGTCTCCTCGACGCCGTCCGGGGCGGGCTCGGCCGTCACCGTCGTACAGGAACGCCATTCGCCGCGCTGGTAGGTGAACTCGACGCCCGCGTCGAGGACTTCGCGGGAGCGGGTGGCTCCTGTCTTGGTGTAGGTGCGGTAGTCGGAGCGGAGTTCGAACTGGTCGGTGAAGTCGGCGTCGGCGGTGACCGCGAGCCGGACCGTGGCCGGTGCCGGGCGGTTGCTGGTGATGCGCAGGGACTCGACGAACGAGCCGTCGCCCACGGCCTGTTCACGGAAGATCGTGTACGCGGGCGGTTCCTGGCGGCCGCCGCGGGGGACGAGGACACAGCGCGCGGTGTCGCCGTCGGCGACGGGGGTGAGTGCCTCGGGCACCGCGCCGTCGACCGTCAGCTGCCAGCGGCTGAGGTGGCGGGCGTCGCGTACGAACAGCCCTTCCGGGGAGGGGGAGGCGCCGCCTCGCACCCCGCTGATGTCCCCGCCGTCACCCACGGCTGCGAACGTCCCGCCGTGCACGAGCAGATGATGCCGGTCCGTCATTCCCGGTCCCCTCCCTTGGATGTGCCGGTGTGCAGCAGGTCGAGCGTGAGCGCGGCGGTCCAGCCGAAGCCGGTCGCGCCGCAGGCCTCGCCGGTGTACGGGTCGACGTACTCGGCGAAGCCGGAGGTGTCCGCGATGTCGAGGACGGCGCGGCGCAGCGCGTCGGCGCGGCCCCGCTCGCCGTGGGTGCGCAGGCCCCGTTCCATCAGCCAGGAGGTGTTGAACCAGGCCGGGCCGCGCCAGTAGCGGTGCGGGTCGAAGGCCTCGCCGAGGAGGTCGTAGCTGGGCACGAGGCGGGTGGTGCCGCCCAGGCCGAAGTGCTTGGAGGCGGTCGTACGGACGAGGGTGTCGACGATGTCCCGGGGGAGCGTCGGCAGCAGGAGCGGGACGAGCCCGGACACGCTGCGTTCGGGGATGAGGTGTCCGCCGCGTACGTCCCGGGAGAAGAACATGCCCTCCGCCGGGTCCCACAGCCGGTCGATCAGCGCCGCCGTCAGACGCTCCGCGCGCGCGCGGCGGGCCGTGCCGGTCGCGCCCAGCTCCTGCGCGATCCGGGCGAGGGCGTGCTCGGAGGCGATGAGCAGGGCGTTGAAGGCGGGGTCCTCGACGGCGAACCCGCCGTGGCCGTCCTCATAGCCGCCGTCCCGGTAGTCCGTCGCCAGCCGCACGTACCGCCCGTAGTCCAGATCCGTCGGCCGGTCCTCGGCCGCCCCGTGGTCGAGGTCGGCGCGCCGGAAGGAGCGGGCCGGGGCGGGGGTGACGCGGGAGAGCGGCAGGTCCCAGCAGGGGCTGTTGTCCATGCCCTGCTCCCAAGGGTGCACGACGGACGCCAGCGATCCGCCGCCCAGGTCCCGCCGGTGCAGCAGATAGCGGTGCCAGGCCGCCAGCCGGGGATACATCCGGGTGAGGAAGGAGCGCGCCCGTGACAGACCCGGGTCCGCGCAGTGCACCAGCCACGCGGCCAGCGCGTGGACCGGTGGCTGCACGATGCCCGAGGTCTGTACGGTGCGCGGGGCGCCCGCAGCGCGCCCCGCGGTCGAGGAGCGCCAGAAGTCGGGGCTCGGGAAGTACGCGTCGAGCGGCACGGAGGGGTTGAAGACGATGTGCGGGATGCGCCCGTCGCCCCACTGCGCGGCGAGGAGTGTCTCCAGTTCCGTCTGCGCCCTGAGCGGCGACAGATGCCTCTGGCCGATCGCGATGAACGCCGAGTCCCAGGACCACTGGTGCGGATACAGGCCGCGCGAGGGCACGGTCGAGGTGCCGGTCCAGTTGTCCTCCAGTACCCGTGCGGCCCTGAGGTGCAGCGAACCCCGCGTAGGGGGTGGATCGTATACAAAGGCGCGTTCTGTGAGACGGGCGGTGAGTTGGGCAGTGCGATCCACTCGGGGCTCCCCGAAAGACGTCCGGCCGACCGGTTCGGTCGTGGCTACCGTAGGGTTACGTCTATTTAACACGCAAAACTCAATATGTAATGCAGAGTTGAGAAACACAAGGGGGTGCGCATGACCGGACGGGGTCAGGGAAGCGCCGGCGATCTGCTCGAACTGGTACGAAGCGGGCGCGCGATCACGCGCGGAGCGCTCCAGCAGGCCACCGGGCTGTCCCGTGCCACCGTCGGCCAGCGCCTGGACCGGCTCTTCCGCGCGGGCTGGCTGCGCGAGGGCGCCGGCGGCCCCGTGGACTCCCCGCTCGGCGGACGCCCCTCGATCACCCTGGAGTTCGACGACGCCCATGCCGTCGTCCTCGCCGCCGACCTCGACACCCGGCACGCGCGCGCGGCCGTCCTGTCGCTGACCGGCGAACTGCTCGCCGAGCACAGCGGCACGCTCGCCGTCGAGGACGGCCCGGACGTGGTGCTGGGGGAGCTGGGCCGCTGGTTCGCCGAGCTGCTGGAGAAGGCGGGCCACCGCGCGGGCGAGGTCTGCGGCATCGGGCTCGCGGTCCCGGGACCGGTCGACAGCGAGAGCGGCCGAGTCGTCCAGCCACCGATGATGCCGGGCTGGGACGGCTACGACATAAGAGGCCGCCTCGCCCGCTCCTTCACCGAGCACACGGGGGCACCCGCGGTGCCGGTCCTCGTCGACAACGACGCGAACCTCATGGCGTACGGCGAACAGCGCACGTCCTACCCCGACTGCTCGGCGTTCGTGCTGGTCAAGGTCTCGACCGGGATCGGCGCCGGCGTCGTCGTCGGCGGCTCGATCTTCCGGGGCATCGACGGGGGCGCGGGGGACATCGGCCATATCCGGGTGGGCGCGGACGCGCTGTGCCGGTGCGGTTCCTACGGCTGTCTCGCCGCCGTCGCCAGTGGTGGCGCCGTCGCGCGGCGGCTGGCCGAGACCGGGGTGCCCGCGGCCTCCGGCTCGGATGTGCGGGACCTGCTGACCGCCGGGCATCCGGAGGCGGCCGCGCTCGCCCGGGACGCGGGGCGGCAGGTCGGGGACGTGCTCGCGACCGTGGTGACCCTGCTGAACCCCGGGGTCCTGATGATCGCCGGCGATTTGGCCGGAACTCCCTTCCTCACCGGCGTGCGGGAGCTGCTGTACCAGCGGGCGCTGCCACGCTCCACCGCCCATCTGGACGTCGTGACGTCACGGCTGGGGGAACGGGCCGGGCTGGTGGGGGCGGGTGCGCTGGTCGTGGAGTACCTCTACGCACCTGAGCGGGCCGAGGAGCGCCTGGTCGCACTCGGCGTATGACCGCCCTCGTGACCGCACCCGGCGTGTGACCGGCACATTTCGGTCCGGATACCCGTCCGCATGGTGAAATCAGGGCGTCTGTGGCAGCGTGATTCTCGCCACCCTTGATAAGGGTAGCGCTCAGATGAGCGGATCATGGGCGAATGCACTTCTCCAAAGGGTGGCACCGAGTGCCACCCTTTGATCGTTCATCGATCGAAATCAAGCGTGCCAAACGCTGCTCAGATGAGCGACATGCCGCCACTTCGAGGGTTCCTGTGTTCAAGAAGTGAAAACATAAGCGCCCGCTCGCTTGCCAAGCTTTGACTTTCAATCCGCTGGCGGACGACTGGTTACGAGCACATGACGCCCGAGTGGACCTCCCCAGACGCCTTCGATCTGGGTATGTTCCCCGTCGTCAGGGCAGCCACCGCGTCCTCGAGGGAGTCGAGAACCGTGTCGGAAAACAAAGAACCCCACGTAGCGAAGTTCGTTTACGACTTCACCGAGGGAAACAAGGACCTCAAGGACCTCCTGGGTGGCAAGGGCGCGAACCTCGCCGAGATGACCAACCTGGGACTCCCCGTTCCTCCCGGCTTCACCATCACGACCAAAGCCTGCAAGGTCTACCTGGACAGCGGCGCGGAGCCGGTGGCACTGCGTGACGAGGTGAGTGCGCACCTCGACGCCCTCGAAACGCAGATGAGCAAGAAGCTCGGCCAGCCCGACAACCCGCTCCTCGTCTCGGTCCGTTCCGGCGCCAAGTTCTCCATGCCCGGCATGATGGACACGGTCCTGAACATCGGCCTCTCCGACCGGTCCGTGAAGGGCCTCGCCGAGCAGGCGGGCGACGAGCGGTTCGCCTGGGACTCCTACCGACGTCTCATCCAGATGTTCGGCAAGACGGTCCTCGGCGTCGACGGCGAGCTCTTCGAGGAAGCCCTGGAGGCGGCGAAGGCGGCCAAGAAGGTCCACGTCGACACGGACCTGGAGGCGGCCGACCTCAAGAAGCTCGTCACCAAGTTCAAGAGGATCGTCAAGACCGAGGCGGGCCGGGACTTCCCGCAGGACCCGCGCGAGCAGATGGACCTCGCCATCGAGGCGGTCTTCAACTCCTGGAACACCGACCGCGCCAAGCTCTACCGCCGCCAGGAGCGCATCCCCGGCGACCTGGGCACGGCCGTCAACGTCTGTTCCATGGTCTTCGGCAACCTCGGCCCCGACTCCGGCACCGGCGTCGCCTTCACCCGCGACCCCGCCAGCGGCCACCAGGGCGTGTACGGCGACTACCTCCAGAACGCCCAGGGCGAGGACGTCGTCGCCGGTATCCGCAACACGGTCCCGCTCGCGGAGCTGGAGTCGATCGACAAGAAGTCGTACGACCAGCTGATGCAGATCATGGAGACCCTGGAGAACCACTACAAGGATCTCTGCGACATCGAGTTCACCATCGAGCGCGGCCAGCTCTGGATGCTCCAGACCCGCGTCGGCAAGCGCACGGCGGGCGCCGCCTTCCGTATCGCCACGCAGCTCGTGGACCAGGGCCTGATCGACGAGGCCGAGGCGCTCCAGCGCGTCAGCGGCGCCCAGCTGGCCCAGCTGATGTTCCCGCGCTTCGACGAGGAGGCGAAGGTCCAGCAGGTCGGCCGGGGCATCGCCGCCTCGCCGGGTGCGGCGGTCGGCAAGGCGGTCTTCGACTCGTACACCGCGGTGAAGTGGTCGCGGTCCGGCGAGAAGGTCATCCTGGTCCGCCGGGAGACCAACCCCGACGACCTGGACGGCATGATCGCCGCCGAGGGCATCCTGACCTCCCGTGGCGGCAAGACCTCGCACGCGGCCGTGGTCGCGCGCGGCATGGGCAAGACCTGTGTCTGCGGTGCCGAGGAGCTGGAGGTCGACACCAAGCGGCGCCGGATGACGGTGCCCGGCGGGCACGTCGTCGAGGAGGGCGACGTCATCTCCATCGACGGGTCGTCCGGCAAGGTCTACCTGGGCGAGGTCCCGGTCGTCCCCTCTCCCGTCGTCGAGTACTTCGAGGGCCGTATGCACGCCGGCGCCCAGGACGCCGACGAGCTGGTCGAGGCCGTGCACCGGATCATGGCGTTCGCCGACCGCAAGCGCCGGCTGCGGGTGCGGGCCAACGCGGACAACGCCGAGGACGCGCTGCGCGCCCGCCGCTTCGGCGCCCAGGGCATCGGGCTGTGCCGCACCGAGCACATGTTCCTCGGTGAGCGCCGCGAGATGGTCGAGAGGCTGATCCTCGCCGACACCGAGGAGGTGCGCGAGGCCGCTCTCACCGAGCTGCTCCCGCTCCAGAAGAAGGACTTCGTCGAGCTGTTCGCGGCGATGGACGGTCTGCCGGTGACGGTCCGGCTCCTGGACCCGCCGCTGCACGAGTTCCTGCCGGACATCACCGAGCTGTCGGTGCGTGTCGCGCTCGCGGAGTCCCGCCAGGAGCCGCACGAGAACGAGCTGCGGCTGCTCCAGGCGGTTCACCGGCTGCACGAGCAGAACCCGATGCTGGGCCTGCGCGGGGTACGCCTCGGCCTCGTCATCCCCGGCCTGTTCACCATGCAGGTCCGTGCCATCGCGGAGGCGGCGGCCGAGCGCAAGGCGGCCAAGGGCGACCCGCGCGCGGAGATCATGATCCCGCTCGTCGGCACGGTCCAGGAGCTGGAGATCGTCCGCGAGGAGGCCGACCAGGTCATCGCGGAGGTCGAGGCGGCGACGGGCGCGCAGCTCAAGCTGACCATCGGCACGATGATCGAGCTCCCGCGCGCCGCGCTGACCGCCGGTCAGATCGCGGAGGCGGCGGAGTTCTTCAGCTTCGGCACGAACGACCTCACCCAGACGGTGTGGGGCTTCAGCCGGGACGACGTGGAGGCCTCGTTCTTCACGGCGTACCTGGAGAAGGGCATCTTCGGGGTGTCGCCGTTCGAGACGATCGACAAGGACGGCGTCGGCTCCCTGGTGAAGCTGGCCGCCGAGGCGGGCCGCAAGACCCGCCCCGACCTCAAGCTCGGCGTCTGCGGCGAGCACGGCGGCGACCCGGAGTCGGTCCACTTCTTCCACGAGGTCGGCCTGGACTACGTCTCCTGCTCGCCCTTCCGTATCCCGGTGGCACGCCTTGAGGCGGGCCGCGCGGCCTCGGAGTCGGCGGGCAGCGACCACCGCTAGGGCCGTACGGCCACAGACCCCGGAGCCGACGCCTGTCCCCGACCCTCAGTACCGATGGGCGTCGGTTCCGGATCACCAAGAAGGGGCGTCACCCTGTGCGGGGGTGGCGCCCCTTCGTGCGGAACCGGTTCTCCCGCCATCACGTCGCAAGGTCATGAAGCGAACCGTTCTCCTCGTCTCCACGGCCCTTGCGACAGCCGCCCTCACGACCACGTCCGCCGCTCAGTCCGGCAACGACGGCCCGGGTACGGCGCCGCCCGACATCACCGGTGTCCCGTCGCCCGACATCACCGGTGTCCCGTGGCGCGCCCACACCGTCACCGTCGACGGCGTCACCCAAACCGTGCCGAAGGGGTCCCGCGCGGGCCTGGAGTTCGACGCCGACGAACGCACCGTCACGGGCCACGACGGCTGCAACAAGTTCGGGGGCAAGGCGGTCGTGCATGCAGACCGGTCCGCGATCACCTTCGGCGGCGAGTACAGGTCGACGCTGATCGCCTGCCACTCGCCCGACTCCGTCCCCATCAATCCTTCCGGCGGCACCTACGATGCCCGGGTGACCGCCGACACCCTGACCCTCACGGGACCGGACGGCCACGTCATCACCCTGAAGCGGTGACGGGTCCGCCGATTGATTCCCTGACCCCCTGACCCCCTGGCCCCCGAATCACCGCCGCTGCCGACACTTTCTTGACCGACCGTTCTCGTTGAAACTAGGCTGCGGTACGTGGCCAGGACCAAGGAGTTCGATCCCGAGGCCGCGTTGCAGGCAGCCCTGGAGCTGTTCTGGCGGCGCGGCTACGAGGCGACGTCGATGGCCGACCTCGTCGAGCAGCTCGGCATCGGCCGCGCCAGTCTCTACGCGACCTTCGGCAGCAAGCACGAGCTGTATCTGAAGGCGCTGGAGCGCTATCAGGAGCAGCTGCCGGACCTGCTCGGGGAGCTGTCCCGGCCGGGCCCGGTACTGCCCGCGGTGCGGGCGCTCGTACGGCGTTACGCGGACGAGGCCACCGCCGAGAACCTGCGCCTGAACGGCTGTTTCATCACCAACACGGCGGCCGAGCTGGCCCCGCACGACCCGGCCGCCGCACGGCAGGTCGAGCGGAGCTGGGACCACGTGGAGACGATGCTGCACTCGGCGCTGGTGCGCGCCGGGGCGCAGGGCGAGCTCGGCGCGGGCCGTGATCCGCTGGCCCTCGCCCGGATGCTGCTGGTGCTGCTCCAGGGCCTCAAGGTGGTGGGGAAGGCGTCGCCGGACCCGGCGCGGGTGCGGGACGCGGCGGAACAGGCGCTGGCGCTGCTGGACTGAGGGCCGTGGCCGTTGATACGGGTCAGGCCCTCTTTTATTTCGCTCCATACTGAAACGATCGGTCAAGAATAAGGGGAGATCATGACCAGGACGCGTTTCCGCGACAGGACCGTTCTCGTGACCGGTGCCGGCTCCGGCATCGGCCGTTCCGTCGCGCTGGCGTTCGCCGCCGAGGGAGCGCAGGTCGTCGTGGTCGGGCGACGGCATGAACCGCTCGACGAAACGGCGGCGCTGATCGAGGAGGCGGGCGGCAAGGCGCTGGCTCTCACCGCCGACGTGACCCGCGCCGCCGACATCCAGGCCGTCGTGGCCGCCGCCGTGGACCGCTTCGGCTCCCTCGACGTGGCGGTCAACAACGCGGGCGTCTTCCGCGGCGGGCAGCCGCTGGCCGAGCTGCCGGAGGAGGACTGGCACGAGCAGCTCGGCATCAACGTCACCGGCGTCTTCCAGGCCCTCCGGACCGAGGTCCGGCAGATGCGGACCCAGCCCGCCGGCGGCGCGATCGTCAACATCGCCTCCATCTTCGGCGTCCACGCCCGCCACCCCGGCGCCACCGCGTACGCCGCCACGAAGGCCGCCGTCTCCGTCCTCACCCAGGGCGCCGCACGCGACCACATCGGCGACGGAGTCCGCATCAACGCGGTCAGCCCCGGCCCCGTGCAGACCGAGATGTCCCTGCTCCCCGGCGAGACGGAGGCCGAGCGCGCCGAACGCATGGAGAACTCCGTGCCGCTCGGCCGCGCCTCCTCGACGGCGGAAATCGCCGCCGCGGTCCTCTATCTCGCCTCGGACGACGCCGCGTCCGTGGTGGGCACGGACCTGGTGGTGGACAGCGGGAAGACGGCCTAGCCGACGGCGAGGACGAGAGCTCCGGCGTAGGCGGTTCCGGGGGTCAACGCGGTGACCGTGCCGTCGACGGTGAGGGTCAGGGTCCCACCGTCCACCGCGCGGACCTCCGCCGCCGCGTCGACGGCCAGTCTCGTCAGATACGACGTCCCGGTGACCGTCCAGACCGAGCCCGCCCCCAGCTTCACGATCACGCCGTTGTTGATCGCGGGCTGCGGGGTGTTGGTGACGTGGCTGAGCTGCTCCCATTCGGCGGAACTGATGGTGGTGACCGCGTGCCGGGAGGCGGAGGCGGAGATGACGCCGTCCAGTCGGGAGCCGTCGAGGGAGACGACCAGGTTCTTGCCCGTGCGCATCGCGTTGTAGAAGTCGCCCTGGAGCGCGATGTCCGTGAAGGAGGCGGTGGCGTCGGCGGTGTGCTCGGCGGTGGTGTCGAAGGCGGTGTCCCGGGTCGCGTCGCCGGTCGGCTCGGTGTAGACGCCGTTGAGGGAGCCCGGATTGTCGGTCTCCATGATCTGTACGAGGACGCCGTTGCCCGCCTGGAGCTGGGCCCCCTGGGAGCCGTCCACCGTGATGGCCATCTGGACGGCCTTGTCGAGGAACATGGTTTCGGCGGTGGAGAACCGCGTACCACCGCCGATGGTGACGGACCCGCCGTCCCCGCTGTGCCACATGACGCCGAACCCGCGTGAGGTGAGCACACAGGACCGGGGTTCGATGGCCGCCAACTCCGCGTCCGTGAGCCCCAGTTCGAGTTCCGTGTTGAGCGCGCTCACCGCTTCCTGGGTGCTGTCGCCGAAGACGACGGGGCTGCCGGTGGAGATCGCGACCCAGGTGGCCACGTCGAAGTCGGTGCCGAGGAAGAGGTCCTGCTGGGACTTGCCGTCGGCGTAGGTGCCGTAGCCGGAGTCGCCGGTGATGGTGACGGTCGAATTGATCGTGGTGAGGCGGGAGTTGGAGACCGAGTCGGTGGACAGGACGCCCCACTGCTCGGAGGAGACGGCGGAATTGATGTAGGTGGCCTTGGTGTTCGTGCCGATGACATTGGTGGCGCGGATGTTGCCGGTGAGGCCGAGCCGCCACGGAACGGTGAGCATGTTGGCGCCCCCGGCGGGCACATAGTCGTCGGGCAGGACCCCGTTCAGGGCGCGGATACGGGAGTTCTTGACGACCACGTCCGCCCCGTCCCGCGCGATGAGCGCACTGCGCACCACCCCCTGGGTGTCGATGCACGCCCCGTCCACGACCAGCCGGGTCCCTTCCCCCGCGCCGGTGACGGCGGCACCGTAACTGGCGAAGTCACAGCGGCCGTTGCCGTCGAAGGCGACACGGAGATCCTCCAGGGTGTAGGAGGCGCCGTCGGCGACGTAGAAGCCGTTGAACACCTGGGCGGTGGAGGTGAGGGAGACGCCCCTCGCGTACGCGTCGGTGAGCCGGCCCCCGCGGACGGCGGACAGCACCGAGTTCTCCGTGACCACGCCCGCGGAACCGACGTAGACGCCCTGTCGCAGGTGGAAGGTGTAACCGGCGAAGGTCTCCAGGTGTTCGACGGTCGGGGTGACGACGACGTTCCCGCGATAGGTGCCCGGCACGATGACGGTGGTGACCCCGTAGGTGCTCTCCAGGGCGGAGCCGGTTTCGACGCCGTTCACGGTGAGGGTGAGGATGTATCCCTCCGGGGCGGTGAGCAGCGCCCCCTCCTCGACGACCAGCAGGCCGAGGCGGGTGGTCTCGGTGACCTCCCAGGTCTCACCGGCGGCGACGGTCTTCGTCACGGAAGTCGCGGAGGTCGCGGAGGTCGCGGCGTGGGCGGAGGTCGGGGCGAGGAGGGTGGGCGCGGCGGCTGACGCTCCGAGGGCGAGCAGGGCGTGGACGCGTGAGCGCATGCGGGGGTGAGGTACGGACATGAGCAACTCCCTTTCGCCACATGGCAGTTCATGCGGCGGTCGACTCCAAGAGGCAGGCGACAGGGAGTGAAGCAGCGACTGGGGAGCCGCAGAAGGGAGTGGCCCCTGTGAATCGGCCGGTGAGTCATGGCTATCCGGGATGGGAACCATTCGGCCACACAGAGGGCTGGGAAATGAGGTCCCGGGTGTGTAGCAGCGCCTGTTCGACGGCCAGCAGGAGCCGGTGGTCCCCTTCGACGGAGCGCAGGCCGGTCTGCCAGGCGTCGAGGGCTTGCCATCCGTGGCGGGCCAGTTCAGGGAACGGCCAGGGGGACTCTTCGAGGTCGCCCGGTGCTTCGGGAAGGCGCAGCAGCAGAGTGTCCGTTCCGATGGCGAGAGCAGCCGCAACTCCCTTGTAGGCCAGGAGCGGAACGCCGTAGGCGGCACTCAGGGGTACGCCAAGGCCCAACTCCCTCAGCCGGTTCAACAGATCGGGGTGCGTGTGCAGTTGCCACTCGCCGAGCGCCCAGTCGTCCGGTCCGCTCGGCGGAGAGCCTTGTTCCCGCAGGTGGTCCAGCAGTGCGGTGTTGAGCGGATGCTTCGGCAGCCTCGCAGGAAAGTCCGGTCGCATGACGAGTGACCCTAGGCTTTCAGGGCGTCGTACGACACTCCCGTGAGCCGCTCGGAAGCAGCCCAAAGCCGTCCTCCCGCCTGGTCGTTGCGGGTCCACGACATGCGCCAGGACGGTCCCGGGGATCCGCGCCAGCCCGCGAGGGAGGGGCCGGTGAAGGAGTCGGGGGAGACGTCGGGCGCGGTGGCGGCGTAGAGGGTGGGGAGGGCGCCCGCTTCCGCAGGCTGGGCGAAGAACCTGTTGCCGACGGCCATGAAGCGCTCGGTGAAGTGGCGTCCCGCCATGCGGGGTCCGGCCGCCTGGAGGTTGGTCGCCGCGTAGCCGGGGTGGGCGGCGGCCGCGACGAGGTCCGAGCCGTGGCCGGCGATCCTGCGGGCCAGTTCGTGGGTGAAGAGCAGGTTGGCGGTCTTGGAGCGGGCGTAGGCGATCCAACGGCGGTACCGCCGCTCGCTGTTGAGGTCGGTGATGTCGATGTTGGCCATGGCGTGCGTCGTGCTGGAGACGGTCACCACCCGGGCGCCCGGGGTGTCGAGCAGCGTGGGCAGCAGCAGCCCGGTGAGTGCGAAGTGGCCCAGGTGGTTGATGCCGAACTGGGTCTCGAAGCCGTCCACCGTCGTCCCGTACGGCAGGGCCATCACACCCGCGTTGTTGATCAGCAGGTCGAGTCGGTCGTACGGCGATGTCCGCGCGAACTCCCTTACCGAGGCGAGGTCTCCGAGGTCGAGGCGCCGGAACTCCACCTCCGCGCCCGGCACTTCGGTGCGGAGCCGGTCCTCCGCCTCGGTCCCGCGTGTCTCGCTGCGGCAGGCGAGCAGCACCCGGGCGCCCTTGCGGGCCAGTTCGCGTGCGGTGATGTAGCCGATGCCGCTGTTGGCTCCGGTGACGACGGCGGTGCGGCCGTGCTGGTCGGGGATGTTCTGCTCGTTCCAGCCGGAGGACATGGCCGGGCTCCTTCCCGCCGGTTCGGCGCTTGGCGCCAGCCTGCCCCCGATGGGGCCCGGCGTCGACAGGACTCACCGGACCGCGTTCTCGCTCCGGGGTCAGGGCCAGGGCCAGGGCGCGGCGGCGGCCGGGGCCAGCTCCTGTGAGCTGTGGAGACGGGCGTAGGTGCCGCCGAGCGCGAGCAGTTCCTCGTGCCGGCCGGTCTCGGTGACCCGGCCGTGCTCGACGACGAGGATGCGGTCGGCGTCGGGTGCCAGGTCGAGGTCGTGCGTGATCATGAGGGTGGTGCGGCCGGCCATCAGCTGGCGCAGGGGGCCGACGATACGGCGGGCTGCGATGGCGTCGAGACCGGTGGTCGGCTCGTCGAGGAGGAGGACGGGCGCGTCGCGCAGTACGGCCCGGGCGATGGCGAGGCGCTGGAGCTGGCCGCCGGACAGCCGGGCGGAGTTGGGGTCGATGTGGGTGTCGTAGCCGTCGGGCAGCGCGGTGATGAAGTCGTGCGCGTCGGCGGCCCGCGCCGCCTGCTCGATGGCGTGGTCGCTGGCGCCGGGCCGGCCGCAGGCGATGTTGGCGCGGACGGTGTCGTGCAGGACGAGGGTCTCCTGCGGGAGCAGGGTGACGTACTCGCGCAGCCGGGCGAGCGGGAAGTCCCGTAGCGGGACGCCGTCCAGGAGGATTCCGCCCGTGTCCGGGTCGTAGAAGCGGAGGAGGAGCTTGGAGACGGTGGACTTTCCGGCGCCGCTGGGGCCGGTGATGATGACCAGTTCGCCGGGGTGGGCGGTGAAGGACAGACTTTCGAGGGCGGTGGTCTCCGCGCCCGGGTAGCGGAAGGAGACGTCCCTCATCTCCACGGTGCCGTCGGGGCGGCCGGTCTCCTGGCGCACGGAGTCGGTGACGGCGGGGCGGGTGTCCAGGATCTCGACGAGGCGTTCGGCACCGGCGGTGGCGGCGGTGACGAGGAGACCGAGCTGGGCGAGGCTGCGGATGGGCGGGTAGAGGTAGCTCAAGAGGGCGGCGAACGCGAGGAGTTGACCGAGCGTCATACGGCCCTCGGAGATCTCCCAGACCCCGATGCCGATCACGGACAGCACACAGACCGTCTCGATGACCTGGACGAGCTGCCCGTACGCCTGGTCGAGGCGGGCCGAGCGGACGGCGGCCCGGAACCACGCCGACGCCTCCTGCCGCAGCCGGCGGCGTTCGGCGTCCTCACGGCCGTACGCCTGGGTGAGGACGAGGTTGCCGAGGGACTCCTCCACCACGGAGGTGACGGCGCCGTCGGCGACCCGGCCCTCGCGCGCGACCGCCTTGACACCGGCGGAGAACCTCCGGGCGGCCAGCCAGAACAGCGGGGCGAGCACGAAGGCCGCCGACGCGAGGTCCCAGCGCAGCCAGAACGCGGCCGCCGCGTAGAAGACGGCGCTGAACAGGGCGGAGGCGGTGCCGATCAGGCCGGAGACGGCCATCTGCTCGATCGCCTCGACGTCACCGGTCAGACGTGACAACAGGTCGCCCTGGCGGTGGCGTTGGAAGAAGTGCGGGGGGAGTTTCTGCACATGGTCGAAGACGTGCTCGCGCAGTCGCATCACGAACCGCTCCGACACCCATACGGCGAGGGAGCCACCCGTGTACCCGATCGCCGCGCCGATCACGGCGATGCCGAGCCACTGGACGGCCGGGGTCCAGAAGGCGTCCAGGGAGCCCTTCTGGAGGGCGTTGTCGGTGAGGTCGCCGAACAGCAGGATGGCGGCGGTCTCGGCGAGCGCGCCCAGCACGGTGCACATCCAGACGACCACCAGCCAGCGGCGCAGTCCTCTGGTCAGGGGCCAGAACCGACGGAATGCGGTGCGGGCGGAAAGGGTCAGAATTCGGTGGGGGCCGCTGATGGTGCGGGCTATCGGCATTCCGTATTCGGACAGTTCCAGATCGGGTGGAACATGCCGCGGCAAATCAATTTCCGGGTATTTCTCGGGTGCGCGCATATCTCCCCTCGGGAGGGCCGCCGCAGAGCGGCGACCCTCCCTCTCATCAGGCCGTCAGCCCTTAGTTGGCAGGCCGCTGGGGGAAGAACTCGCCCGGCCGCGGACGCCGGCGCCGCTGCTGCTGTGCGGCCGGCGGGGGAACCTGATTGGGGTTCGCGTTCGGATCCTGATTGGCGTTCTGACGCGGGGTGAGCGGTGCGACAATCCTGAAGCTCATGGCGATTCCTTTCGGGTTTCCGATGAGGATGAGAAGGAACTTAACACGGTCCGGAAGGACGTGAAGAGAAAACTCAGAATTAAATCGCCTGTGAAATGCTGTGAAACCTTGGAATTCCCTTAGACCACGAGTTCACGGCCCGTCCATGACATGTCCACCCCGTTCCCCTAGGTTCCCACCCGCACGCTCCCGCCCCCGACCGGTGGCGGGACGGTCACGGCACCTTGGAGCGACAGTGGAACGTCGTACCTTCCTCCGTGCGACCGCCATCGGCGGTACCTCCGCCGTCTTCGGCGGCACCCTGTGGCGCGGCGCCGCGTACGCCGCGCCGGCCCAGCCGGGCACGGGCCCCTACGGGGCGCTCGCCTCGCCGGACGCCAACGGCATCAGACTCCCGTCGGGCTTCACCAGCCGGGTCGTCGCCCGCTCGGGCCAGACGGTCACCGGAACGTCGTACACCTGGCACAACGCCCCGGACGGCGGCGCCTGTTACGCGGACGGCACGGGCTGGATCTATGTCTCCAACTCGGAGATCAACCCGTCGGGCGGCGCGAGCGCGGTGCGGTTCTCGTCGAGCGGCGCGATCACCTCGGCGTACCGCATCCTGTCCGGCACCCGGCAGAACTGCGCGGGCGGCAGGACTCCGTGGAACACCTGGCTGTCCTGCGAGGAGGTCGACCGGGGGTACGTCTACGAGACGGACCCGTGGGGCACGAACGCGGCGGTGCAGCGGGCGGCGATGGGCCGTTTCAAGCACGAGGCGGCCGCGGCCGACCCGGTCCGCCAGGTGGTCTACCTGACCGAGGACGAGACGAACGGCCGCTTCTACCGCTTCGTACCGACGACTTGGGGAAGCCTCTCCGCCGGCACCCTCCAGGTGCTGGTCGCCTCCACCGCCACCTCGGGCTCCTACACCTGGACCACCGTCCCCGACCCGGACGGCTCCCCGACGTCGACCCGCACCCAGGTCTCCGGCTCCAAGTCCTTCAACGGCGGCGAGGGTTGCCACTACGCCGACGACAAGGTCTGGTTCACCACCAAGGGCGACAACCGCGTCTGGCAGCTCAACCTCACGTCGAACACGTACGAGTTGGCCTACGACGACTCCCTGGTGACCGGCGGGACCGCCCCGCTCACCGGCGTCGACAACATCACGGGCACCTCCTCCGGCGATCTGTACGTGGCCGAGGACGGCGGCAGCATGGACATCTGCCTCATCACCCCCGACGACGTGATCGCCCCGTTCCTGAGGATCGACGGCCAGTCCTCCTCCGAGATCACAGGCCCGGCGTTCTCACCCGACGGCACCCGGCTGTACTTCTCCAGCCAGCGGGGGACGTCGGGGAGTTCGTCGGGCGGGATCACGTACGAGGTGACGGGGCCGTTCCGGTCGTAGACGCACACCTGAACGACCACGGAAACACCGCCGCTTCCGGACCCGCCCCCAAGTGGGCCCGGAAGCGGTACGGCTGTGACAGCTGACTTCTCCATCCGGACCGCAATGTCCTTGCGTACGACCGCACTTGAGAGGTCACTGTGCGCTTCCGTCCGGTCGCGTCACGTTCGCATCACGGGTTCTTCACGCCGCCTCCACCGTCACGGTCGCGCACTACCTTCGGGCACCTCTTGTTCACCACGACCCCGTAAGGACCCGCCGTGAACCTGCTCCGCAAGCCCGGCGCCATCGCCGTCGCCGCGCTGGCCCTCGCCGTCCTGCCCTCAGCCGCCGAGGCGCACGATGGGGACCATCCGTTCGCCAACTGCACCGAGGCGTACGAGAACGGCTACGCGAACATCCCCGAGGGCGACGAGCACTACGGCACCCATCTGGACCGCGACGGCGACGGCATCGGCTGCGACAGCCCGCCCGCGGACTTCACTCCCGCCAAGGACCAGGAAGCGGACGCCGCGGCCCCGAAGGACACGGACCTCGCCGAGACCGGCGGCGACGACACCACCCCGTACTTCGCGGCCGCCGGCATGTCCGTCATGCTCGCCGGGGCGGGCGTCCTGGTGGTCGTGAACAGGCGCCGCGCCGACCACTGAGCCCGGCCGGGACCGTCCGGCTGCCTAGGGCATGGCAACGCCATGGCGCAGGTCACAACCGTCGTGCTGGAGGTGCAGTCGGCGAAGGTCCTGCAGCGCGGCGACGGGAAAGGGGTGCAGGACCCACTTCGCCCGGTAGCCGTCCTCCCCGTGGACCTTCAGCACCGACAGAGCGGCCTCCACGACGACGTGACCAAGAAGGCCTCGCGGCTGCGTGGAGGACCAGACACGTGTGCCGTCCTGGTCAGGCGCATCGAAGCTCGCGGACATGTCGGGGAAGCGGTAGATCGTCACGTCGACGTCCGCACCTCTCCCGCGAAGGACCCACCTCACCTCGGCCGGTTCCAGGTCGAAGGAGAAGCGCTGGACAGGTGCGGGGCCGTACAGACCCGCCACACCGTGAAGCAGGTCGGCGAGTGCGTCCGTGCAGTAGCTGACGATGTCCTTCCGCTCCGCGTGGCCGTCGTTGATGAGACACGTCGCCCACCCGCTGCCGCTCAGTTCCCAACCGAACTGAAGGCCATTGGCCATCGCGCTTCTCCCCGTGATCGTCTCCGAAGACGGTACAGCGCGGACCGCCACGGCCGACGGCGACGGCCTCGCCGGTCAGGACACGCGCACCTGATACGTCGGGATCCGTACCGTCTCGTCGTCCAGGCACTGTCCCGACAGCAGGTCGAAGCGCTGCTTGAGGAGGGGGGAGGCGACGAACGGGCGGCCCTCGTGGGTGCCGGTCAGTCCGCGGGAGAGGACCGCCGCGCCACCGAAGGGGTCGCGGTTGTCGATGGCGTACAGCTCGCCCGCGCGGTCGCGGAAGAGGGCCGCCTGCCGGCCGTCGGGCAGCAGGGCCGCCACCCCGCGGCCGGGCAGCAGGACGTTCAGGTCGCAGACCGTGAACCAGCTGTCGCCCAGGCGCAGTTGGATCTTCAGGGCGGTCGTCTCGGGTGCCAGGGTCATCGCTGGGCGCTTCCTTCCAGGACGTCTTCAGCGGGGCGCATGCCGATGGACAGCAGCGGCAGGTCGGGCTTGATCTGGTCGCGCTCGGGGACGAAGCCGACGACCGGGTCCGGGGTGTCCGGGGCGTTCACGAAGGACACGAACCGGGCCAGCTTCTCGGGGTCGTTGATGGTGTCGGACCACTCGTCGCGGTAGTGCGCGACATGCGAGGTCATCAGCGACTCCAGCTCCTCGCAGATACCGAGGGAGTCCTCCACGACGACATCGCGTACGTGGTCCAGGCCGCCGGGGATCCGCTCCAGCCACGTCGACGTGCGCTCCAGGCGGTCCGCCGTGCGGATGTAGAACATCAGGAACCGGTCGATCAGGCGGATCAGTTCGGCGTCGCTCAGGTCCTGGGCCAGCAGATCCGCGTGGCGCGGCGTGGCGCCGCCGTTGCCGCCCACGTACAGGTTCCAGCCGCCCGAGGTGGCGATGATGCCGAAGTCCTTGGACTGGGCCTCGGCGCACTCGCGGGCGCAGCCCGACACCGCCGACTTCAGCTTGTGCGGCGAGCGCAGGCCCCGGTAGCGCAGCTCCAGGTCGATCGCCATGCGCACCGAGTCCTGGACGCCGTAGCGGCACCAGGTCTGGCCCACACAGGACTTCACCGTGCGCAGCGACTTGCCGTACGCGTGGCCGGACTCGAAACCGGCGTCCACCAACCTCGTCCAGATCAAAGGGAGTTGCTCGACCCGCGCGCCGAACATGTCGATCCGCTGACCACCGGTGATCTTCGTGTAGAGGCCGAAGTCGCGGGCGATCTCCCCGATGACGATCAGGCCCTCCGGGGTGATCTCACCGCCGGGGATACGGGGGACGACCGAGTACGAGCCGTTCTTCTGGAGGTTGGCCAGGAAGTGGTCGTTGGTGTCCTGGAGCGCGGCCTGCTCGCCGTCCAGGACGTAGACGTCGGCGCCGATGGTCGAGGCGAGCGAGGCGATGATCGAGCCGACGGCCGGCTTGCAGACCTCGCAGCCGTCACCGCCCTTGGCGTTGTCGCGGCCGTAGCGGTCCAGCAGATCCTGGTAGGTGTTGACGCGCAGGGCGAGGACGATCTCGTAGAGCTCCTCGCGGGTCTGCGAGAAGCAGCCGCACAGGCCCTTGTCGACGACGACGCCGGACGCCTCCAGCTCGGCGGTGACCAGCTGGCCGAGGACCTTGACGCAACTGCCGCAGGTCGTACCGGCCTTGGTGCACTTCTTCACCTCGGGCACGGTGGTGCAGTTGTGCTCGGTGACCGCACCGCGGATGGTGCCCTTGCGGACGTTGTTGCAGGAGCAGATGATCGCGTCGTCCGGCAGCGCGGTCGGGCCGAGCTGGACGCCCGAGTCGGCCCCGGCCGGCAGCACCAGGGACTCGGGGGAGACCGGCGGCACCGAACCGGTGAACGCCTTCAGCGTGCCGTACGCCTCCGCGTCACCGACCAGGATGCCGCCGAGCAGCGTGCCGTCGCGGCCGATGACCAGCTTCTTGTACAGGCCCGAACGGGAGTCGGAGTACACGACGTCCAGGCAGTCCTCGGTCGCGCCGTGCGCGTCACCGAAGGACGCCACGTCCACACCGAGCAGCTTCAACTTGGTGGAGAGGTCGGCGCCCAGGAAGGCGGCCTCGTCGGAGGCGATGGTCGCCGCCGCCGTCTCCGCCTGCTCGTACCCCGGTGCCACCAGGCCGTACACCCGGCCGTCCGCGGCCAGCGCGCACTCGCCGATCGCGAAGACATGCGGGTCGGCGACCGTACGGCACTGCTCGTCGACGGTGATACCGCCGCGCTCGCCGACCGTGAGGCCGCAGTCGCGGGCCAGCTGGTCGCGGGGGCGGACACCGGCGGAGAACACCACCAGATCGGTGGCGAGTTCGGAGCCGTCGGAGAGCTTCATGCCGGTGACGGCGCCCTCGGAGTCGACCACGATCTCCTGTGTGCCGACGCCCGTGTGGACGCTCAGCCCCATCTCCTCGATGGTCCGCAGCAGGGCCGCGCCACCGCCCTCGTCGACCTGCACCGGCATCAGCCGCGGTGCGAACTCGACGATGTGGGAGGTGAGTCCGAGCCCCTTCAGCGCGCCGGCCGCCTCAAGTCCCAGCAGACCGCCGCCGACCACGGCACCCGTGGTGCGCGTCCTGGCGTACTCCTCGATGGCGAGCAGGTCCTCGATGGTGCGGTAGACGAAACAGCCCTTGGCATCCTTGTTGGGGACCGGCGGCACGAAGGGGTACGAGCCGGTGGCGAGGACGAGGATGTCGTAGTCGAAGACCTGGCCGGACCGGGCGGTCACCCTGCGGGCCGCACGGTCGACGGTCTCCGCCGGGTCGCCGACGAAGAGCTCGATGCCCTCCTTCTCGATGAACGCCATGTCCGTCATGGACAGGTCCTCGGGAGTCTTGCCCGAGAAGTACGAGGTCAGCGCGACGCGGTCGTAGGCGGGGCGCGGCTCCTCACAGAGCACGACCACGCGGTGCGTGGCGGTCAGGCCGCGCTCGGCGAGCGCTTCGAGGAAGCGCTGGCCGACCATGCCGTGGCCGACGAGCACGATCGTGGGGGTGGCCTCCGTGGCCTCCGGGGTGGCGGTCATCAGGAGCCTCCATCGTTGGTGAGCAGGTGGAGCAGAGGGCCTTCGTCGGGGAGCGGCTCTGCTCCCTCCCAGGCGCGCGCGAGCGCGCCGACGGTGCCGAGTTCGCCGACGAGGACCCCGCCGACCAGGCGGTCGTCGCGGACGACGACCTTGCGGTAGGTGCCTCGGGTGGCGTCGGCGAGCTGGACGACGTCGTCGCCGGGAAGCGCCTCCGTCTCGCCGAACGCGGCGAGGTCGAAGGCGGTCTGACCGGGCAGCGTGAGCCGGGTCAGCGAACGGGTGCCGGTGTAGCGGGCGTCGGTCCGGCCGGCGAGCAACTCCGCGAGCACCTCGGCCTGTTCGAGGGCCGGAGTGGCGAGCCCGTAGACGTTTCCGTCGTGCTGGGCGCAGTCGCCGATGGCGTGGATGTACGGGTCGGAGGTGCGCAGTTCGTCGTCCACGACGATCCCTTTGCGGACCTCGATGCCCGCGCCCCAGGCGAGGCCGGCGCGCGGGCGGACCCCGCAGGCCAGGACCACCAGGTCGGCGTCGAGGGCGTATCCGTCGGCCATCTCGACCGAGCGGACCGCGCCGTTGACGCAGCGCACGTCACGCACCCGCAGATCGGTGTGGACCTCGACGCCCAGCTCGCCCAGATGGCGCCGGACGAGCTGTGAGGCGTTCGGGTCGAGCTGGCGCTCCATGAGCCGCTCGGCCTGCTGGGCGAGGATCACCTGCGCGCCGCGCTGGGCGAGCGCCCGGGCCGCGGAGACCCCGAGGAGCCCGCCGCCGATGACGACGGCCTTCACCCCCGGCCGGACCGCTTTCGACAGGCCCAGGCAGTCGTCCATGGTCCGGAAGGCGTGGACGCCCTCCGGCAGCACGTGGTCCGGCGTGAACAGACCGCGCAGCGGCGGCAGCACCGGGTTCGAGCCGGTGGCCAGGACCAGCCGGTCGTATGCGATCTTCGAACCGTCCGCGCACTCGACGGTCCGTGCCTCCCGGTCGATGCCGGCGACCCGGGCGCGGGTGAGCTCCGCGGGGGCCGGCAGCGCGATCACGTCGGGGCTGTACCGTCCGGCCAGCACGTCGGCGAGCAGCACCCGGTTGTAGGGGCGGTGCTCCTCCTCGCCGATCAGCGTCACGGGCGTGCCGAGCTCGCCGAGCCGCCGGGCGAGACGGACGCCCGCGAGCCCGGCGCCGATCACCACCACACGCGTATTCGAGGTCATGTCCAGGAGCGTGCGTTGCCGGTGTTACCCGACCGCATCACGTCTGTTTCCCGCGAGGAACGCTGCCCTCAGCGGGGGCGCTGGGCGAGTGTGAGGGTTCCGGGAGTGCGCCGGGGACGGGCTGTGAGGTGGCGGAACCAGCGGAATCCATGCAGGTGACATCGTCTACGAGCCTCAGCAAGCCTCAGCCGAAGGGAAACGGGTTCGTGCGGATCGTGCTGCTGACCGTAGTCTGCGCGCTGGTGGCGAATCCGGCGTATGAGCAGTGGGTGGCGTGATGGTGGCCGAAGTGATCGTCCTGAACGGCGGTTCCAGCTCCGGGAAGTCCGGGATCGTGCGGTGTCTCCAGGAGGTACTGCCGGACCCCTGGCTGTCTTTCGGGATCGATTCACTGGTCGAGGCGATGCCGGGGTCGGGAACGGGCATCGAGTTCGCCCCCGACGGCGAGGTGAACGTCGGCCCGGAGTTCCGGACCCTGCAGAAGGCGTGGATGACGGGCATCGCCGCGATGGTCCGTGGTGGTGCCCGGGTGATCGTCGACGACGTCTTCCTCGGCGGCCCGGACTCCCAGGACGGATGGCGCGAAGCCCTCACCGGCCTGGAGGTCCTGTGGGTCGGAGTCCGCTGTGATGCCCGGGTCGCCGCGGGCCGCGAGATCGTCCGCGGCGACCGGGTGCGGGGGATGGCCGAGCAGCAGGCGGAGCTGGTCCACAAGGGCGTCGTCTACGACCTGGAGGTGGACACCACGCACACCGAGGCACTGGACTGCGCGCGCGCCATCGCCGCGTATGTGGACTAGGCGCTCCGCCGGCTGAGCGGTGATGTGCCGTCGTTCGGCCGCGGCTCCGCCCGACCCGCTCAGGGCTGTCGTACGAGCAGCTCGACCACCCCCGTGATGTCCTCGTCCCCGTGCCCGTCCGCGACCCGCCGCGCCATCAGGGCCGCGTACGGCGTCAGCAGCTCGGTGCTCACACCCTGCTCCTCGGCCGTGCGCAGCAGCGTGGCGTTGGCGGCGGACTGCATGGCCAGGTCGGAGACCACGTCCTTGCCGTAATCGCCGCTCTCCAGCTGGTCGGCGGCCTTGTGCACCATGAACGTCATCGCGGTCAGCCACTCCGCGAGCAGCTGGGCGAAGTCCTTCGGCGCGATGTCCTCCGGGTGGATCAGCGCGAAAGCGTGGGTGATGCCCGCGAACATGCCGTCCATCGCGCTCAGCAGTGCCACGTCGTGCAGCGCGGCGAACCCCGGGTCCGCGCCGACGTAGGTGGTCGCGGCCGGTACCGCGAGAGTGCCGCGGTGCTCCTCGAAGAGGGCGGTGGAACCGCTGTAGAAGACGTACGCACCGGAGTCCGGGACCCCGATCATCGGGGGTACGGCCATGATCCCGCCGTCCAGGAAACGGGCGCCGCGCGCTTGTGCCCAGGCGGCGCGGTCCCGCCCCTGCCCCGGCGTCCCGGTGGTGAGGTTGACCAGGTCCCTGTCCTGGAGGTCGGCCGTCCCGAGCGCCTCGCCGACCGACGCGTCGTCCAGCAGACAGATGATCACCAGCCGGCTCGCGGCCACCGCCTCGGCGGCGCTCGCGGCGACCGTCGCGCCCTCGGCGGCCAGGGCCTCGGCGCGGGCGGGGGTGCGGTTCCAGACGGTCACGGGATGGCCGGCGGCGAGCCAGGCGCGGGCGAGGGCGGCACCCATGGCACCGGTGCCGAGGAGGGTGAGCGGGGTCTTGGTGGTGAAGTCGTTGTCAGTCATGCCGCTTAGGGTTGTTCGTGGGGAAGCGCCTGCTCAAGTACGTACTTGGGAGTGGGTGGTTACCGCCGGGAAAGAGTCCAGGCAGGAAGAGGGGGCGGCATGGCGAGGGCACGGCGGCCGGGGTCGTACGTCTGCGGGATCGACGCGGCGATGGATGTGATCGGCGGCAAGTGGAAGGTGCTCATCCTCTGGGCGCTGCACGAGAGGCCGTGCCGCTTCGGCGAACTGCGCCGGGAGCTGCCGGGGGTGACGGAGAAGGTGCTCGCGGCTCATCTGCGGGAGCTGGAGGCGGACGGGATCGTGCACCGGGAGGCGTACGACGAGGTACCGCCGAGGGCCGAGTACTCCCTGACCGAGCGGGGCGAGACGCTCAACGAGGCGCTGGGACCGCTGGCGGACTGGGGCAAGGAGAACATGCTCGCCGGTGCCTCAGCGGCGCCCGGTGCCTCAGCGGCGCCCGGTGCCTCAGGGGCACCCCGTGCTTCAGCGACACCCGGTGTTTCAGCGGCTGCCGGTCAGATGCGCGAACACGACGACGTTGCCCTGATAGCCGGTCGCCCGTGAGTAGCCCCCGCCGCACGTGATCACCCGCAGCTCGGGCCGGTGCGCCGCGCCGTACACCTTCTCGTCGGGGAAGTCCTTCGTGTCGTACACCTCGACGGAGTCGACCGAGAAGAGGGCCGTGCCGCCGTCGCGCCGGGCGACCTCGATCGTGCTGCCCTTCTTCAGGGCGCCGAGGTCGTAGAAGACGGCGGGGCCGTCGGCGTTGTCGACATGGCCGGCGACGATCGCGGTGCCGGTCTCACCGGGGGTGGTGCCCGCCTCGTACCAGCCGGCGAGGTTCTCCTTCTCGGCCGGCGGGACGTCGAGGCTGCCGGACGGGGTGAGGCCCAGGCCCATCAGGGGGGCGTCCACGTGGATCGACGGGACGCGGATGCGGTCCGGCGGGGAGGGCGGCAGCGCGGGCGCCGAGCGCGGGTCGGTGTGGCCGGCGCGGGCCTGGGCCGCGGAGGGCTGCGGCGGCTCGTGCGTCGCGGTGCCACTGCGCAGCAGCCAGGCGCCGCAGCACAGGGCCACGACGGTCACGGCCGCTATCGCGACATTGCTGAACCTGCGCACCTGAGCCTCCTCGTCAACGGCCCGTTTCCCCCTCCGGGCCGCGAGGGGCGTCGGACCCGGAGGGGGAGGGGACATGCGGTACCGGCGGACGGACAGCGGAGGGTGTCCGTCAGATCCCGTCGCCTCTCGCCCGGCGATGCAGGAGCCAGGTACCGCCCGCGGCGGCGACGGCGAGAGCCGCCACGCCGGCCGCGGTCTGCACGGGATCGGGGCCCAGAGCGCCACCGACCCCCGTCTTCACACTTCCTCGGGGATACACCTGCTGACGGGTGGAGGTGAGCGTGACCACCAGGTCACCCGTGACCCGCCGGCCGCCCTCCGCGCAGGTCGCGACGATCTCGTACGTCCCCGGCTGCGCGCTCTCCGGCACCCGGAACTGTCCGATCGCGTCCTGCTCATGAGCGCTCGGCGCGAGCGTGAACGCCCCGGCGCCCACCGCGCTCGCGTCGCCCGCCGCCGTGTCACCGTTCTCGCACGTCGCCGTGTTGACCGTGACCTGTTCGCCGGGGACGACCGAGGACGGGTACACCTCCAGGCTCGCGGAGTCCCCTGCGTACACCGGTGAGGCAGCCAGCCCGGCGGCCGCGGCGGCGAGCGCGGTGCCGGTCAGCATGCGGGCGGTACGGCGCATCGGTGCTCCCTCGAGCTCTTCGGTGTCCCTGCCCTTCCGAGGTAAGTGGCAGCGGGCCGAGCGCGCTTGCTGAGGGTCCGTCAGAAATGGGGTGAATGGGTGTCAGGTCGCGGTACGGCGGGGCTGTGGTGGCGGTGTTTGGGCAGGTCATCGGCGTAGGGCGGAGGTGTCGCGGAAGAGAACCCGAAGGGCGTGGAGCGGGGGTGCGACCGGGTGACCCGGCGTCGGCGGTCGGGGCTTGACCTCAACCTTTGTCGAGGTATCAGGCTGTCCCTCATGCAGATCACAGACGCGCCTCTGAAGGTCACCCTCGTCGTCGGCAGCAACCGCCACGGCCGCTTCGGCCCCGTCGTCGCGGACTGGCTCCTCGACCTGATGCACGACCGGGACGACCTGCTCCCCGACGTCGTGGACGTCGCCGAGACCGACCTCCCCATGTCCTTCGCCCGCACCCAGGAGGCAACGGCGGCCCTCTCGGGAGTCACCCCGAAACTGGCCACCGCGGACGCCTTCGTCGTCCTCACCCCCGAGTACAACCACTCCTACCCCGCCGGCCTCAAGAACCTCATCGACTGGCACTACACCGAATGGCAGACCAAGCCCGTCGCCCTCGTCTCCTACGGCGGCATGGCGGGCGGCCTGCGAGCGGTGGAACACCTCCGCCAGGTCTTCGCGGAACTCCACGCGGTGACGGTCCGGGACACGGTGTCCTTCCACAACGCCGGGGGTTCCTTCGACGACGAGGGCCGGCTGAAGGACCCGGCGGGCCCGGGGGTGGCGGCGAAGGGAATGCTGGACCAGCCGGGGGTGGCTCTTTTACCCATCTGACGCGG
>NZ_JABERD010000134.1 GCF_013044505.1 Streptomyces sp. S3(2020)
CCACCCACCCGCCCGTCGGCCCGGCCCGCTCAGCCCCTCACGGGGACGGCGACGGCCCGCTGTCGGTACGGGCCCCTGCCTGGACGGTCCCGCTCCGGATCCTCGCCGCACCCGGAGGCTTCCCGCCTCGCCACCCCATGGCCCGCCGCAAGGCCCGGCGCCCGCCCGTCGACCCCGGCCCGTTCAGGTCGCGCCATCAGGCCTTTGCCCGCGCCCGCTGAAACGGCCGCTCGTTCGGGGCTTTAGCCATACGCAGGTCGGGCTGCTCAGACTCACCGGCGCAGGGCAATTCCCCGCACCGCGGTTCCGCACCCCTCAGCCAGAGCGGCGCACCACTCGGACGTCCCTTGCCCATCGCCAGGAAGGTCATGTTCATGATCGAGCCGTTGGACGCACGCCCGTGAGCGCCACCGTCCGGGCGCCGGCCAAGGCCGACCTCCATCTCGGCGTGCCGACCGACACCGCGCACCGCGGCGGTCCCTCTTTCCGTGAAGGAGCAGCGTGAACAGTGTGGCGACGCCGGCCCCGGCCGGCGCACAGACCGCGGCCGGGGTGCCGTTCTTCTCCCAGGCGGCCACCTTCGAGAGGCTGTGGCCGCAGATCGAGGCCCACACCGCGGACGTCCTGGAACGCGGCAAGTACTCGCACGGCCGCAAGGTCCTGGAACTGGAACGGGCGATCGCCGACTACACCGGCGCCCGGCACGCCATCGCCGTGAACAACGGCACCGACGCCCTGGTGCTGCTGCTGCGGGCGGCCGGGGTGCAGCGCGGCGACGAAGTGGTGGTCCCCGCCTTCACCTTCGCGGCGACCGCCACCTCGGTGGCCCTGGCCGGAGCCACGCCGGTGTTCGCCGACGTCGACCCGGTGACGTACGCGATGGACCCGGCGTCGTTCGCCCGGGCGGTGACCGAGCGCACCAAGGCCGTCATGCCGGCGCACCTGTTCACCCAGCTCGCCGACATGGACGCGATCAGCGAGATCGCCGCCGCCCACGACGTGACGGTGCTGGAGGACAGCGCCGAGTCGATCGGCATGCGTTGGAACGGCAAACACGCCGGTCTGCTCGGGCGCGGCGGTGTGCTGTCGTTCTTCCCGACCAAGACCCTCGGCGCCATCGGTGACGCGGGCATGATCCTCACCGACGACGAGGAAGTGGCCGAGCGGGCCGGGATCCTGCGCCACCACGGCCGTATGGGCAAGACCATCGACCACATCGCCGGCATCTCCAACCTGTCCGGCGCCTCGGGCACCAACTCCAAGATGGACGACATCCAGGCCGCCGTCCTCCTGGCGAAACTGACGGACCTGGACCAGGACATCGCCCGCCGCGCCCAGCTCGCCGAGGCCTACACCGAGCGCCTCAAGGACATCCCGGGAGTCCTGCGCGTGCCCACCGTCGTGGAGCGCGCGGTCCCCACCACCCCGGTCTTCTACGTCTACGAGATCGAGGTCGAACGGCGCGACGAACTCGTCGCCCACCTGAACGCGCGCGGCATCGGCACCGAGACGTACTACCCGATCCCGCTGCACGTACAGCCCTGCTTCGCCGAACTCGGCTACAGCGAGGGCGACTTCCCCGTCGCGGAGGCCGCCTGCCGCAACGCCGTGGCCCTTCCGTTCTACCCGGACCTGACCGAGGCGCAGCTGGAGACCGTCGCCGACGCCGTACGGGACTTCTTCCAGGGGAGCCAGCTGTGAGGACACTGCCCTTCTTCCCGCCCGACCTGTTCGAAGCGGACCGCGACGCGTTGCTCAAGGCGATGTTCGACGTGGGCACCGACCCCGAGCAGCGCTTCATCCTCGGCCGCCGCACCGCCGAGTTCGAGCAGGAGATCAAGAAGGCCACCGGCGCCCACGACGTCGTGGCGTGCGGCAGCGGCACCGGCGGTCTGGAACTGGCCGTCGGCGCCCTGGACATCGGGCCGGGCGACGAGGTCATCGTCCCCGCGTTCTGCTGCCAGCCCGTGGCATCGTCCGTCATCAACGCGGGCGCCACACCCGTCTTCGCCGACGTCGACCCGTGGACGATGGTCATCGACCCCGACTCGGTGGAGTCCCTGATCACCGAGCGCACCCGCGCCGTACTGCCCGCCCACCTGTTCAACATCATGGCCGACATGCCGCGCATCAACGAGATCGCGCGGCGCCACGACATCGCGGTGATCGAGGACGCGGCCGTGGTCCAGGGCGCGGAACTCGACGGCGTCCCGGCCGGCCGCTGGGGCACCCTCGGAGTCTTCTCCTTCTTCCAGGTCAAGGCGTTCGGCACGGCCGGCGAGGGCGGCGTCGTCCTCACCGACGACCCCGAACTGGCCCGCGCCGTACGGATGCTGCGCAACCACGGCCAGGACGGCGTGAACCGCTTCCTGCACCACCGCATCGGCCGCAACAGCCGCTTCGACGAGGTGATCGCGGCCTTCCAGATGCACCGGCTGCCCACCCTCGCCGACCGCCTGGAACGCCGCGCCACCATCGCCGACTACTACACCGAGCGGTTCGCCCCGCTGGCCGAGCGAGGAGTCAAAGCACCCCCCGCCGGCCGCAACGGCCGCTGCTTCTACGTCTATTCGATTCAGGTGTCCCGCCGCGAGGACCTTCGGGCCTACCTGACCGAGCACGGCATCGGCTCGCACGTCTACTACCCCACGCCGCTGCCGTTGCAGCCCGCCTTCAACGCCTGGGCCCCCGAGGGCGCCGACTGGCCGAACGCGCGCTGGGCCAGCCGGTCGAACCTGGCCATCCCGATCTGGCCGCACCTGACCGACGCCGACGTCGAGCGCATCGCCGACACCATCTGCGACTTCTTCGCCTAGGGACCCGGAGGGCCACCCGTCATGACGACAACCGTCCAGAGCGCCGACGCCTCGCAGGAGTACGTCTTCGACTCCTCGTGGGACAAGGAGACCGAGCGGCTGATCACCAACGAGGCCATCTGGGACCCGGGGACCTTCGAGCGTTTCGAGAAGCTCGGTGTGCGCGAGGGCTGGCACGTCCTGGAGGTCGGCGCCGGCTCCGGCTCGGCCGCCCGGCGCCTCGCCGAGCTGGTCGGCCCCACCGGCCGGGCGGTCGCCGCCGACCTGAAGACCGTGCGCCTGGTCGAGGACCAGAAGAAGGGCACGCTCGACGTCTGGGAGATCGACATCCGCGAGGACGAACTCCCCGAGAACTCCTTCGACCTGGTGCACGCCCGGATGCTGGTGCAGCATCTGCCCGGCCGCCAGGCCGTGATCGACAAGTTCGTCCGCGCACTGCGCCCCGGCGGCCTGCTGTTCCTGGAGGACACCGACTCCTCCACCCTGTTCCGCTCCGCGTCCGGCGAGGACTTCCTCCAGGACGTGCGCGCCGCGGGATACGGGCTCATGCGCGAAGCCGGCCACGACCCGCGCGGCGGCCACGTCGACCTGCGACTGGCGCTCGACTCCGGCCTCGAGGACGTCACGGCCGAGGGCCGCGTCGTCATGGTGCGCGGCGGCTCCGAACAGGCTCGCCACTACCAGCTGTGGCTGGAGTTCATGGCCCCGCAGATCGTCGCCGCCGGACTGGTGAGCGAGGAGCGCATCGCCGAGGCGATCACCGAGATGGGCGACCCGTCCCACAACTGGCTCAGCCAGGTCCAGATATCCACCGTCGGCCGCAAGCCCCGCACGGCCTGACGACCACCCAGGACGACGAAGAGAGGAGGAGCGGACATGAGCCAGGCCATCGCGGTCAAACCGACCGGGCGGCTGCGCGCCTACGCGCGGCTGGCAAAGCTGTCGTTCTTCGACTACTACCTGGCCGCGCCGGTCGTATGGGCGCTGCTGCCCTCCGATCTGCGCGACGACCCGAAAGTGCTGTGGACGCTGGTCGTCACCACGCTCGGCTGGGTGGCCATGACCGCCGCGACGGTCGCCTTCGACGACGTGCACGGCTTCAGGGACGGCAGCGACGACGTCAACTACGACCCGAAGGCCGCGCTGCGCAACCGTGAGCGCAAGCCGCTGCTCAACGGTGACCTGACGGAGCATCAGGCGCTGCGCTTCGGGTATCTGGCCCTGCTGGCCAGCCTGCTGTGGATGGGTGTGGCGGTGGCCGTCGCCCCGCACACCCCGACCTGGGTGCTCCTGCTGATCCCGTTCCAGGTGGCGATCAGCGTCCAGTACTCGCACGGGATGCGGCTGAGCTACCGCGGCGGGCAGGAACTGGTGCTGCTGCTGAGCCCCGGCCTGATGGCGCTGATCCCCTACGGCCTGACCGACGGTCACCTCACCGGCGTCATCGTGCTGGAGACGTATCTGATCGGCGTCTGGTCGCTGCTGGTGTCGGTGTACTCCAACGTCAACGACCGCGAGGGCGACCGCGCGGCCGGCCGTAAGAACCTCGCCACCGTGCTGACACCGTCCGCCTACTCCGTGGCCATCGCCCTGATCTCGCTGACCGAGACCGCGGCGCTGCTGATCGCCTGGGCGGCCGACGCCGTACCGGGCTGGTTCCTGCTGTGCATGGTCCCCGTCCTGGTGATGCGGGCCCGGCAACTGCGAGCGGGCCTGGGCCAGAACAACGCGCTGCTGGCCCGCAAGCTCGGCGTCGACACCCACCGGATCGGGGTGGCGGCCCTGCTGATCGCCAACCTGCTCGTCATCCGCTGAACCCCCAGGAAGGCAAGGCAGAGCATGAAGAAGACCCCACGCCCCAAGAACCTGGGTGCGTTGTTCGAGTACTACGCCGACGCGAAGACCCCCACCTGGCACCTCGACCGGCCCTACGACATCGCCCCCGAGGGCGGCCGGACCTACACGGTTGCCGCGCTGGCCCGGCTGGTCGCCGAGATGTCGGGGCGGCTGCACGCGGCGGGTCTGCGCCGCGGCGACCACCTCGCCATCATCAAGGAGAACCACCACGACGTGGTGCTGCTCGCCGCGGCCGCCGCCCGGATCGGCGCGCTGCCCGCGATGATCTCCTCCTCCAACGCCCCCGACGTGCACGCCAAGATCATGGAGCGCTTCCAGCCGAAGGTGCTCGTGGCCTCCGGCTCGGTGCTCGGCGCCGCGGCCGCCCAGGGCGTGCGGCTGACCGGCCCGGGCTGCCAGGTCCTCGCCGTCGACGGCGACCCCTCGCTCGCCGAGGGCGGCATCAGCCTGGCCTCGCTCGCCGGCGCCGACATCCCGGCGATGGACCTGCGCCCGGACCACGAGCCGATGATCTGCACCCACACCTCCGGCACCACCGGTGTGCCCAAACTGGTGGTGCACTCGCCCAACACCCTCCTCGGCGTGCTCACCAAGCTGGAGACGATGCCGCTGCCGGGCCTGTCCATCCGGCCCGACGACGTCTTCGCCTCCTGCATCGCCTTCGTCCACGGCCGCGCCATCACCTGGACCTTCGCCCAGCTGGCCCGCCCGCCGAAGAAGGTCGTCATCCTCGGCGGCAACGAGCCCGACCTGGTCGCCGAGATGCTCAGCGAGCACCGGCCGACCGTGCTGGAGGCCTGCCCGAACATCTTCCAGCGCTGGGAGCACCTCACCGAGACGCACCGCCCCGCGTTCAGCCGCGTCCGGTTCTTCGTCAACACCTTCGACGCCATCCACCCGCCCACCGTGCGGGCGTTCATGGACGCCTCCGACCAGCGCCGCCCGGTGTGGGGCCAGGTGTGGGGGCAGAGCGAGACGGGGCCGGTCGCCATGGCCGTCTACTCCCGCAACCAGATCCGCAAGAACGAGGGGGCGCTCGACCCGGTCACCAACGTCGTCGGCCGCCCCATCCCCTTCATCACCCAGGTCAAGATCGTCGACCCCGACACCCGCAAGCGGGTCCCGGCCGGCGAGGCGGGCGTGGTCCTGGTCAAGACCAAGGGGCGCTGCCTCACCTACCTCGGTGAGGACGACCGGGCCCAGGAGAAGGACTGGGACGGCTGGTGGAACACCGGCGACCTCGGCGTGAAGTCCCGCACCGGCGCACTGCGCCTCCAGGACCGCGAGGTCGACCTGATCCCCGGCACCAGCTCCATCGCCCTGGAATCGATCCTCCTCGAGCGCGTCCGCAAGGCCACCGAGGTCATCGTCCTGGGCGACCCCGAGGGCGGCAGGCCGGTGCCGGTGCTCAGCCTCTCCGAGGGCGAGCTGAGCGAGACGCAGTGGCAGGAAGCCACCCGAGGACTGCCCGAGCTGGCCCCGCCGCACGTCATCGCGTGGGAGGACTTCCCGCGCACCGGCACCTGGAAGGTGCGCCGCTTCGACCTGCGCCGGCAAGTGCTCGACTCCCAGGCCACCTTCGGCACCGGCCGCTGGACCTGAGCCGCAGGCCGCCACCACACGACTTCATCAGAAACGGACGGGTCGATGCCAAAGATCGTCATCATGGGCCAGGGGTACGTCGGCCTGCCGCTCGCGGTACGCGCCGTGGAGGCCGGCGAGGACACCACGGTCGTCGGCTTCGACGTCGACGAGGACCGCGTCAAGAGGCTTGCCGCGGGGGAGTCGTTCGTCGAGGACGTCGCACCGCAGCGGCTCGCGGCCGCACTGGCCACCGGGCGCTATCTGCCCACCACCGAGGAGCGCGCGGTCGGCGGCTTCGACGTGGCCGTCATCAGTGTGCCGACGCCGCTGCGCGAAGGCGTCCCCGACCTCAGGGCCATCGAGTCGGCCGCCCGGATCCTGGGCCGGTTCCTGCGCCAGGGCTCGACGGTCGTCCTGGAGTCCACCACCTACCCCGGCACCACCGAGGAACTGGTCGCCCCGATCCTGGAGGAGTACTCCGGTCTGAGCGTGGGCGTCGACTTCCACCTGGGCTACAGCCCGGAGCGGATCGACCCGGGCAACCGGGTGTGGACCCTGGAGACCACCCCCAAGGTCGTCTCCGGTGTCGACGAGGCGTCGCTCGCCGCCGTCGACGCCTTCTACCGCACGGTCGTCGATACGACCGTCCCGGTGAAGTCGCCCAAGGTGGCGGAACTGACCAAGCTCGTCGAGAACACCTTCCGGCACGTCAACATCGCCCTCGTCAACGAACTGGCCGTCTACGCCCGAGAGTTGGGCATCGACGTGTGGGAAGCGGTCGACGCCGCCTCCTCCAAGCCGTTCGGATTCATGCGCTTCACGCCCGGCCCGGGTGTCGGCGGCCACTGCCTGCCCGTGGACCCGGTCTATCTGTCCTGGCGGGTCAACCGGGCCCTCGGCCACCGCTTCCGCTTCGTCGAGCTCGCCAACGACGTCAACGACCACATGCCCGCCTACGTCGTACAGCGGCTGCTGACCGCGTTCAACGAGCGCGGCCGCGCCCTGTCCGGCTCCCGCGTCCTGGTGCTCGGCCTGGCCTACAAGCCGGACACCGGCGACGCCCGCGAGTCGCCCGCCGTGCGGGTCGTGGACGGGCTGCTGCGCCTGGGCGCCGAGGTACGGGCCGTCGACCCGCACGTCGTGGAGAGCGCCCCGGTCGACCCGCGGGTCATCCGCACCGACCTGGACGAGCAGGAGCTCGCCGCGGCCGACGCGGTGGTGCTGCTCACCGACCACAGCGCCTTCGACCTCGACCTGATCACCCAGCACGCCCGGTTCATCCTGGACACCCGCCACCGGCTGCCGGCCGGACCCACGGTGGAGTACCTGTGACCGGCGCCGCCCGGCACGTCCTGGTCACCGGCGCGAGCGGGTACATCGGCGGCGCCGTCGCCCACGCCCTGCTGGCCGCCGGGCACCGGGTGACGGGCCTGGTGCGCGACCCGTCCCGGGCGGCGGGGCTGGCCGCCGCCGGAGCCGACCTGCGCACCGGCGACATGCTGCGCCCCGAGACGTACGTACCGCTCGTCCAGGACGCCGACGCGGTGGTGCACGCGGCACAGCTGCGTTTCACCGGCCGGCTCACCAAGGCGCGCGTCCGGCGCATCCGCCAGGCCGACGCCGTCATGGCGGGCGCCCTGGCCGACGCCTGCCAGAGGCACGGCCGGCGGCTGCTGTACGCGAGCGGCGCCTGGGTCTACGGCGACCACGGCGATCGGTGGATCGACGAAACGGTGCCGCACCGCCCCGCCCCGCTGGGGGTGTGGCACGCCGCGGCGACGGCCCGGCTGCGCGCCATGGCGGCCGACGGCCTGGACGCCGTGGTGCTGCACGCCGGTTTCGTCTACGGACCGGGCGGCAACTTCCGGGCCGCCTTCGCCGACCAGGCGGACCGGAGCGGGCGCATCCGCCACCCCGGCGACGGCTCCAACCACTGGAGCTGCGTCCACCTCGACGACCTGGCGGCCGCCTATCTGGCCGCCCTGCAACGGGCACCGGCCGGCGCCGAGTACAACATCGCCGACGACGAGCCGCTGCCGCTGGCGCAGTTCGCCCGCGAGGCCGCCCGCGCGCTGGGCGCCGACCTGGCCGCACCGGTGCCCCGGGCGGTGGCCGCGCTCGCCCTCGGCGGTCCCGTCACCGCCTCGCTGACCACCTCCTACCGGCTGAGCAACGCCCGCGCACGGGACGAACTGGGCTGGCGCCCGGCGTATCCGACCGTCGCCGAGGGACTGCCCTCGGCCGTCGCCGCCCTGCGCGGCACCCCGGCCCCGACCCCGACCTGACATCCGTAGCGACCCGACCCGACACCCGTACCGGCCCGCCGGTCACCGACACGGCCCGACGCCGCACCCCGTGGCCCCAGCCCCGGAACGCGGCGGCACCGCACCACGCATTCCCACAACGCACGAGAAAGGGCGCACACATGAGCCTCAACCCAGGTGCCCGAGGCGGGCACGGCGGTGACGGCCACGCCGTCGTGATCGGGTCGAGCCTCGCCGGAATGGCCGCAGCGCGAGCTCTCTCCCCCCACCTGCGCAAGGTCACGATCATCGAGCGGGACCCGCTGACCGTGGAACCCCGCTGGCGGCGAGGCGTGGCCCAGGCACGGCACGCCCACAACCTGATGGCCGCGGGACACCAGGGCCTGGAGCGGCTCTTCCCCGGCATCACCGGCGAACTCCTCACGGCCGGCATGGTCGACGTCCGGATGCCCGAGGACATGCTGCTGCTCGCACCGGGCGGCTGGATGTCCCGCTTCGAGACCGACCTGTCGATGATGACCGGCACCCGCGACGTTATCGACGCGGTGGTGCGCGAACGCCTGCGCGCCGACCCGAAGGTCGAGTTCGTCGAGGAACACGAGGCCCTCGCACTCCAGAGCGGGCGCGGCGGCGACAGCGTCACCGGCGTGTGGGTACGCGGCAGGGACGGCGACACGCGCACCGGCTGGGGCGAGAAGTACCTCATCGACGCGGACTTCGTCGTCGACGCCACCGGCCGCAAGTCCAAGGCCCCGCAATGGCTGGAGGAGCTCGGCTACGAACGCCCGCGGGAGACCGTGGTCGACGCGAAGACCGCGTACGCCACCAGCGTCTACGAGCCGCCCGCCGGCCATGTCGCCGACTGGTCCTGCATGCTGCTGATGGCGTCGTCCGAGATCCCCCGCCAGGGCATCCTCAACCCGATCGAGGGCGGCCGCTGGATGGTGTCGGTCTCCGCCAGCGGCGGGGACCGCCCGCCCACCGACCACGAAGGGCTGCTGCGGGCCGCGGGCACCCTGCGCGACCCGGTGCTGCGCGACGTCATCGAGTCCGCCACCCCCGTCGGACCGGTCCACGGCTCGGGCCGTACCGAGAACCGCTGGCGGCACTTCGAGAAGCTGAGCCGCTGGCCCGACGGATTCCTCGTCATCGGCGACGCGTTCGGCGGATTCAACCCCTCCTACGGGCAGGGCATGTCCACCGCCGTGCTGTGCGCCCAGGTGCTCAGCGACAAGATCGCCGCGCGCGGCACGCACATCGGACTCGCCGGCCCCCTGCGCAAGGCCTTCGCCCGCACCATGACCCCCGCCTGGCAGCTGGCCACCGGCATGGACTTCTCCTACCCCTGGGTCTACGAGGTCACCCGGCCCGACGCCGTGACACGGTTCGGCAAGCGCTACGTGGACCGCCTCACCGCCGCCGCGGTCACCGACCGGCACGCGGCCCTGCTGATGCTCCAGCACACCCAGCTCCTCGCCTCACCGGCCGCCATGTTCCGGCCCCGGGTGATAGCCGCCGCCCTGCGCGGCCCCAGCGGCCCCGGCCCGGCCGGACCGCCCAGCACCACCCACGGCCTCGGCTCCCGGCACACCCACACCGCCGCACGGCTCACGGGCCTCCCCGCCCACCGCAGCACCAGAGCAGCGGCGCCCGCACCCGAACAGGTGCCGTCCACGACCGCACCCGGCACCTCCGGCACGCCCCTGCACAACACGAGGAGAACCCCATGACCGTCGTCCCGGCGCCGCTGCCCGAGGCGGACCTCCCGCCCTGCGTCGGCGAGGACCTCACCGTCCGCGTGCCCGTGGACGGCGCCGACCGGCACATCGCCGGCCGGCTGCTCGTCCCCGAACAGGGGACGGACACGGTGCAGGTACTCATTCCCGGCCTCACCTACGACCGCCGCTACTGGACCCTGCCCGGCGCATACGACTACAGCGCCCACATGCTGCGCGCCGGATACGCCGTGCTGCTCCTGGACCGCCTCGGCACCGGTGACTCCAGCAGGCCCCACGGCGACCTCGTCGACCTGGACGCCCACGTGGAGAGCATCCACCAGGCGATCACACTGCTGCGCTCCGGCACCCCCGAAGGCCACCGCTTCTCCCGCGTGGTGAGCGTCGGCCACTCCTACGGATCGGGCATCGCCCTCGTCGAGGCGGCCCGGCACGCGGACGTGGACGGCCTGGTCATCACCGGCATGCTGCACACCACGACCGACTTCTACGAGAAGGTCGACAAGGTCCACGACTTCTTCCACCCGGCGAACCAGGACCCCCTGCTCGCCGGTCTCGGCGCGCCCGCCGAGTATCTGACGCAGCGTCCGGGACGCCGCGCCAGGATGCTCGAGTTTGCGGGCGGCATCGATCCGGAACTGTCCGCGCACAACGAACTGATCAAGTCCACCGCCACCTGGGGCGAGGGCAACTCGCTGCCCGAGACCTACCGGTCCGAGCACTCACGGGCCGTCAAGGCGCCCGTCCTGGTGGTGGTCGGGGAACACGACGCGCTCTTCAGCAGCTCGGACGTGGGCTTCGCCGCCCGCTCCGAGGCCGTGCACGCCTTCGAACGGGACTACTACGCGCCCGAGGCCCAGCTGGAGACCCATGTGGTCCCCGGCGTCGGCCATTCGCTGAACGTGCACCGCGGCGCCACCGAGTTCTACGACCTGGCACGTGACTGGTTCGACCGCAGATTCGCGGAAGTACGCGGACCCTCCCGGCCGGCGTGAAGCCGAAGCCCTCACCCACACCATAGGAGGAACGATGTTCGACAGGCTTTCACGCCTGGTGCTGCGCTCACCGCGCAAGGTGGTTCTGTTCACCTTGCTGCTGGTGTTCCTCGCCGGAGCCGCAGGCGGCGGCCTGCAGGACCGGCTCACCTCGGGCGGCTACGAGGCCACCGGCACCGAATCCCGTGCGGCGGCCGAGGAGTTGGAGAAGACCTTCAAGCAGGGCGAACCGAACCTGCTGCTGCTGGTCGAGGACAAGCGGGGCGTGGACGACGCATCCGTCGCCGCGGCCGGCCGCGACCTCACCGAGAAGCTCTCCAAGGAGAGCGACATCACCGACGTGGTCTCCTACTGGACCACCGGAAGTGAGGCGCTGCGCAGCAAGGACGGCGACAAGGCCATCGTGCTGGGCCGGATCGACGGCGGCTTCGACGACCAGATCGACTGGGCGAAGAAGATCGACGAGAAGTACTCCGGCACGGTCGACGGCCTCGAGGTCAAGACCGGCGGCTCGGCCATGATGTGGCACGAGAACATCGAGACCTCCAGCAAGGACGCCTCCAAGGCCGAGGGCATGGTGTTCCCGCTGCTCCTCATCGTGCTGGTGGTCATCTTCGGCAGCGCCCTGGTCGCGCTGCTGCCGGTGGCCGTCGCGTTCGGCGCGATGCTGGCGTCGATGGGCACGCTGTTCGCCATCACCTTCGTCAACGACACCTCCAGCGTCGTCGTCAACACCACGACGTTCCTCGGTATCGGTCTGGGCATCGACTACTGCCTGCTGTTCGTGACCCGCTACCGCGAGGAACTGCGCCAGGGCCGGGACATCAACACCGCGATCACCACGACCCTGCGCACCGCGGGGCGCACCATCCTGTTCTCCGCGCTCACCGTGGCCGTCGCGTTCGTCGGCCTGCTCGTCCTGCCGTTCACGATGCTGCGCTCGCTCGCGATCGGCTGCATGACCACCGCACTGGTCGCCGCCGCGGTCACCCTCGTCCTGGCCCCGGCGGTGCTGCGCTGGATCGGCCCGCGCGTCGACAAGTGGAGCCTGTTCAAGCGCAAGCAGGACCCGGCCAACGACGGCGGCGGCTTCTGGCACCGCACGTCCACCGCCGTGATGCGGCGCCCGGTGCGGGTCGCCGTGCTGGTCCTCGCCGTCGTCATCACCCTCGGCCTGCCGGCCATGGACATGAAGCTGCGGCTGCCCGACGAGGCGGTCCTGCCCGCCGACGCCAAGTCCGCCCAGGTCGCCCAGGTGCTGAAGAAGGACTTCGACACCCGCGAGCAGCAGGCCCTGACGGTCGTCGCGGCCCATGCCGGCGATCCGAGCACGAAGACCGACACCATCGACGCCTACGCCAAGGACCTCTCGAAGGTCGCCGACGTCAGCCGCGTCGACGCCCTGACCGGCTCCTACGTCGACGGCGCCAAGGTCGCCGAGGCGAGCGAGGCCAACACCCGGTTCGGTGTGACCGCGGGAACCTGGCTGTCCGTGGTGCCGTCGGTCGACGCCTACGGCTCGCAGGGGGAGAAGCTCGTCGAGGCGGTGCGTGACACCAAGGCGCCGTTCGACGTGAAGGTCGGCGGCCCGGCCGCGGTCAGCGTCGACACCTTCGACACACTGGGCGACAACCTGCCGCTGTCCGCGGCGATCCTGTTCATCGGCATGTTCCTGCTGCTGTTCCTGCTCACCGGCAGCATCCTGCTGCCGCTCCAGTCGATCCTGCTGACCGTGCTCAGCCTCACCGCCACGTTCGGCGCCCTGGTCTTCATCTTCCAGGAAGGCCACCTGGCAAGCCTGTTCGGTGACTTCATCATCACCGGCAGCATCACCTGGACCGTGCCGATCATGTGCTTCGGCCTGGCCTTCGCACTGTCCATGGACTACCAGGTGTTCATGCTGTCCCGGATCAAGGAGGAGTACGACCGCACCGGCGACAACGAACTGGCCGTCGCCAACGGCCTGGAGCGGGTCGGCAAGGTCGTCACCTACGCGGCCGTGCTGCTCTCGCTGGTCTTCCTGGTCCTCATCACCTCCGGCATCAGCTACATGAAGGCGATCGGTCTCGGCATGGCGCTGGCGATCCTCATGGACGCCACGCTCATCCGCGGCGGTCTCCTGCCGGCCCTGATGAAGCTGTTCGGCAGCGCCAACTGGTGGGCGCCCGGCCCGCTGCGGAAGTTCCACGCCCGCTACGGCCTCAGCGAGGCCGAAGCGCAGGAGGCACCGCCGATCCCCGGCGGGCGTACCGGAAGCGACAGCGACACTCCGGTCCCCAGCCAGCCGCACTGACGCCGCACCGGCCGCCGGCCCGGCCCCGCACCCAGCGGGGCCGGGCCGGCGGCGGCCCGGCTCCAGGCACCCCCGAGAGGTCCTACGACGGAAGAGAACGGCCGATGCCCAAGACCAAACGCCCCAAGAACATAGGGGCCCACTTCGACCACTTCGCTGACAAGCCGGGCCCCATCTGGCACCTGGACCGGCCCTTCGACATCGCCCCGGACGCGGGCCGCGCCTACGACTCCACGTCCCTGGCGCACCTGGTCGCCGACATGTCGGGACGCCTGTACGCGGCGGGACTGCGCCGCGGCGAACGGCTCGCCATCATCAAGCACAACCACATGGACGTCGTCCTGCTGGCCGCGGCCGCGGCGAGGATCGGCGCCCTGCCCGCCATGATCACCGCGACGTTCCCGCCGGACACCCTCGGCAAGATGATGGAGCGTCTGGAACCGAAGGTGATCGTCGCCGCCGACGACGTGCTGGCGGCCGCCCACGAACAGGGCGTGCAGCTGGCCGGAGCCGGCACCCGGGTGCTCGCCGTCGAGGGCGAGCGGCTCTCCGGCGGCGCCACCCGCCTCGCCGACCTCGCCGGCAGCGACATTCCCGCGCCCGACCTGCGCCCGGACTCCGAGCCGATGCTGCTCACCCACACCTCCGGCACCACCGGCGTACCGAAGTTCGTGATGCACTCGGCGGACACCATCGGCGTGTACGGGGTGATGGAGACCATCCGTATCCCGTTCCTGTCGACCCGCCCCTCCGACACCGTCGCCTCCTGCATCGCCTTCGTGCACTCGCGCGCGGTGACCTGGGTGATGGCCCAGTCGGTGCTGGTGCCCACCAAGGTCGTGGTGCTCGGCGGCTCGGATCCGGACGTGGTCGTCGAGACCCTCCAGCGCAACCGCCCCACCACGCTGGAGGCCTGCCCCAACATCTTCCAGCGCTGGGAGCACCTGCCCAAGGCGCACCCGGAGCTGTTCAGCGACGTGCGGATGTTCGTCTCCACGTTCGACGCCATCCACCCCAGCACGATCCGCACCTTCATGGAGACCAGCCGCAGGCGTCGCCCGGTGTGGGCGCAGAGCTGGGGGCAGAGCGAGATCGGTCCCGCCACGCTGGCGCAGTACCCCAAGCGCAAGGTGATGCGGAAACGTTCCGACGGCCATGGGACGTTCACCCGGAACGTGGGCCGGCCCGTCCCCTTCGTCACCAAGATCAAGGTGGTCGACCCGGAGACCCGGCGCCCGGTCTCGCGGGGCAGCAGCGGCCTGGTCCTGATCAATGGCAAGGGCCGTTGCCTGGGCTATCTCGGCGAGCCCGAGCGCTACGAAGAGAAGGTCTGGGACGGCTGGTGGAACACCGGTGACATCGGCGTCCACCGCTGGGACGGCACCGTCGACATCCTCGACCGGGAGGTCGACGTCATCCCCGGCACCAGCGGCATCGAGCTGGAGAGCCTGCTCCTTGAGCGTCTGGAGGACGCCTCCGAGGTCATCGTGCTCGGCAATCCCAACGGGCTGCCCGTGCCGATCATCTCGACCCACAGCGGCACCCTGGACCGCGCCGCGTGGGAGCGCGCCACGGCCGGCCTGATCGCGCTCGATGAGCCCCGCGTCGTCGACTGGGAGGACTTCCCGCGCACCGGCACCTGGAAGGTCCGCCGCTTCGACCTGCGCCGCAAGGTGCTCCAGAGCCAGGAGACCTTCGGCAGCGGACGGTGGACGTGAGCGTAGGCCGAGGCGCTGAGCGCGGGTGTTGAACGTGGGTGTTGCCCGGCCGGTACCGGCCGGGCAACACCCACGTTCAACACCCGTTTCTCAGGCGGGCAGCCCCAGGCCGGCCAGCGCGTGCTCGGAGATCGAGGCGGCCAGCTCGGGTGTGAGCGGGCCGGTGCCCAGCAGCAGCCGGAACCACAGGGAGCCGAAGACCAGGTCGACCGCCGTGTCCAGATCGATGTCGGTGCGCAACTGGCCCTGTTCCTGGGCCAGTTCGAAACGGGCCCGGGCCACCGTCCGGTTGGGCGTGTACACCTTCTCCAGGAAGGTCGCCGCCAGGCGTTCGTCCGAGTGGATCTCGGCGATGACGGCCCGCAGGTGCGGTCCGATGCCGGGATCGGCGAACAGCCGTGCGGTGGCGGCCAGTTGCTGCTCCAGGTCCGCCCGGATGTCACCGGTACGGGGAAACCTCATGTGCGGGGCGACGGCATGCAGCAGCGCCTCCATCACGACGAGGTTCTTGGCGGGCCAGCCGGCCCACACCGTCTCCTCGTCGACGCCCGCGCGCCGGGCGATGTCCCCGACGTCGAACGCCTGGTAGGCGCGCTCGCGGCACAGCCCGAGCACCGCGCCGAAGATCCGCTCACGCGTCGTCACATCGCCTGCCACCAGGGCGGATTGCTCCACGCTTGTCATACGCAAAAGCGTATGGCCCGGTCCGGCGCGGCCCGGGGCGAGCGCCCTGACAACAACTGGCCATGCAGGAAATGACAGCTCCCACGCCCCCTGTCCGCTGTGGTTCCGTGAGGCGCACTGGCTGAAAAAGACAGCGAGCCGGCGCGGATCAGCGCGGGCGGAGCCGAATGTCCCGAGCGTTCTGCGACAGGGGACACACCACTCCAGCGGAGGACATGTGAGCGGCACGACGACGACGCGGCCGGGTGCCGGGGGCATGCTCGGCTTCGATCCCACCGACCCCGGGTTCCAGCAGGATCCCTACCAGCACTACCGGCGGCTGCGGGAGAACACCCCGGTCTTCCGCAGCCCGGCGGGCTTCTGGGTGCTCAGCCGGCACCGGGACTGCGACCTCGTCATGCGCGACGAGCGGTTCGGCTACCCCTCGCCCTCCGCGGCGACACAGGAAGCGGCGGGCGACGGGACGGCACTGCCCGGCGGGTTCGCCGACCAGCGCCACATGCTCATCTTCATGAACCCGCCGGACCACACCCGGCTGCGCCGCGTCCTGCGCGACACCTTCGGGCCACGCGTGATGCGCAGCGCCAACGGCTACATCGAGGAACGCACCGGGCAACTCCTCGACGAAGCCCTGAGCGGCGGCCCCGAGTTCGACCTGATCTCCGCCCTCGCGCACCGGCTGCCGTTCGGCGTGATCTGCCATCTCCTCGGAGTGCCGGAGCACGACCACCCGATGATCGAGAAGTGGGCGCAGGACTACCTGGCCGGCGTGTCCCCCTCCTTCACCGTCTCCCAGGCCAACCACCAGGCCAGGGACGAGGCGCTGACCGCCCTCAACGACTACTTCCTCGCCCTGGCCACCGAGCGGCGCCGGGCACCGGGAGAGGACGTGCTGAGCCGCCTCGCGGCCGCGGCCGACGAAGGCCAGATCAGCGAACAGGAACTCCTGGGCACCTGCATCCTGCTGTTCATCGCCGGACACGGCACGACCACCAACCTCATCGGCAACGGCGCCCTCGCCCTGCTGCGCCACCCCGAGCAACTCGCCCGGTTCCGCGCCGAACCGGAGCTGGCCGCCGGCGCCGTCGAGGAACTGCTGCGCTACGACTCGCCCTCCCACCTGTCCATCCGGGTGGCGTTCGAGGACGTGGACCTGGGGGAGGGGAACGTGGTCGGCGCGGGCGAACAGGTCATCGTCGTCCGGGGCGCCGCCAACCGTGACCCCGACGCCTTCCCCGACCCGGACACCCTCGACCTCGGCCGCACGGACAACCGGCACCTCAGCTTCGCCTCCGGTATGCACGTCTGCTTCGGCGCACCCCTGGCCCGTACCCAGGGCAAGGTCGCCCTCGGCACGCTCTTCCGCCGGGCACCGGGGCTGGCGCTGGCCGCCGACCGGTTCGCGTACAAGCCCAGCCTGCTCTCCCGCGCGCTGGAAGCACTTCCGGTCACCACCCGCAGTTGAGTTCTCCGGCAACGACCCACACAACTTTGGAGACCCTGATGAGCACCAAGAACCTCGTCGTGGAAGGCGTGCTGGAGCTGACCGGGGGGACCGACACGGACGCCGCCCTCGACAAGTACTACGCGCCCGCCTTCATCCAGCACAGCCCGCTGTGCGCGGCCGGCCCGGCGGGCCTGCGTCAGCTGACCGAGCGCGCCAAGAGCGCCGGCGCCCGCTACGACCTGCTGCGTTCCATCGCCGAGGGCGACATGGTGCTGCTGCACGCCCGGGTCACCGGCCTCGCCGAGGTGCCGCTCATCCTGTTCAACCTGTACCGCGCCGGCGACGGCAAGGTCCAGGAGCACTGGGAGGCGGTGGGCCCGGAGCTCGGTCCGACCGCGTCCGGGCACGACATGGGCGACGGCTCCGCCGAGGTCACCGACCTCGACCGCACCGAGGCGAACAAGGAACTCGTGCGCCGCCTGCTCGAAGACGTCTTCGTCGGCGGCGATCTGAGCACGCTCGACGGATACACCGAGGGCGGCGAGCTGATCCGGCACGCGTCCGGAGTCGCCGACGGTGTGTCCGGCCTGCGGGAGACCCTCGCCGCGGCGGACTACCTCAAGCTCCACCGCGTCATCGCCGAGGGCAACTTCGTCTTCGCCCAGTCCGAAGGCACCCTGAACGGCAAGCCGCACGCGTTCGGCGACCTGTTCCGCGTCGCGGACGGAAAGATCGCCGAGTACTGGGACGTCAGGACCGAGATCCCCGAGACCCTGCCGCACGACAACGGCATGTTCTGAGCAACGGCATGTTCTGAGCGGGCGGAAACTCCCGGCCGGGAGCCGAACCACCAGAGCGCGGCGGCGCTCCACGCCCTCCCGCGCTCCACACCCTCCCCGCGCTCCACACCCTCCCTGCGCCCCGCGATCCACCCTTCGGTACCGACTGGCCCGTCACTTGAGTGACGGGCCAGTCGAAGTAGTGGGCGCCCGGCGCCGATCACGCCCTCTTCCACGTCAGCCCACGGGACAGGAAAGCCGATGCCCAAGACCCAGCGCCCCAAGAACATAGGGGCCCACTTCGACCACTTCGCCGACAAGCCGGGCCCCGTCTGGCACCTGGACCGGCCCTTCGACATCGCCCCCGACGCCGGCCGCGCCTACGACAACGCGGCGATCGCCCAGCTCGTCGCCGACATGTCGGGACGCCTGTACGCGGCGGGACTGCGCCGCGGCGAACGGCTCGCCATCATCAAGCACAACCACATGGACGTCGTCCTGCTGGCCGCGGCCGCGGCGAGGATCGGCGCCCTGCCCGCCATGATCACCGCGACGTTCCCGGCGGACACCCTCGGCAAGATGATGGAACGGCTGAAGCCGAAGGTCATCGTCGCCGCCGACTCGGTACTCGCCGAGGCGGCCGAGTCCGGCGTCGCCCTCGCCGGGCCCACGACCCGCGTCCTCGCCGTCGAAGGCCGGGAGCCACTCGCCGGCACCACCGCGCTCGCCGATCTCACCGGCTCCCCGACACCCGCGCCCGACCTGCGCCCCGACGCCGATCCGATGCTCCTGACGCACACCTCCGGCACCACGGGCGTACCCAAGTTCGTGATGCACTCCGCCGACACCATCGGTGTGTACGGGAAGATGGAGACGATCCGCATCCCGTTCCTGTCGACGCGGCCCGACGACACCCTCGCCTCCTGCATCGCCTTCGTGCACTCGCGCGCGGTGACCTATGTGATGGCCCACTCGATCCTGGTCCCCTCCAAGGTCGTGGTGCTCGCCGGCTCCGACCCCGACACGGTCGTGGAGACCCTCTCCCGCAACCGGCCGACGATGCTGGAGGCCTGCCCCAACATCTTCCAGCGCTGGGAGCACCTGCCCAGGACGCGGCCGCACCTGTTCACCGACGTACGTGCCTTCGTCTCGACCTTCGACGCGATACACCCGAGCACGGTCCGCGCGTTCATCGCCACGAGCAGGCGGCGGCGCCCGGTGTGGGCGCAGAGCTGGGGGCAGAGCGAGATCGGCCCGGCGACGCTCGCGCAGTACTCCAGGCGCACGGTGATGAAGCCCACCGAGGGGGAGCCGTTCACCAACAGCGTCGGCCGTCCCATCCCCTTCGTCACCCGGATCAAGGTCGTCGACCCGGAGACCCGCAAACCGGTCAGGCGCGGTGAGCGCGGCATCGTCCTGGTGAAGACCAAGGGCCTGTGTCTCGGCTACCTCGGCGAGCCCGAGCGGCACCGCGAGAAGATCTGGGACGGCTGGTGGAACACCGGCGACATCGGCATCCACCGCCGCTCGGGCAACCTGGAGATCCTCGACCGCGAGGTCGACGTCATCCCCGGCATCAGCGGCATCGAGCTGGAGAGCCGGATCCTGGAACGCCTGGACGACGCCACCGAGGTCATCGTGCTCGGCGACCCGGGCGGACCGCCGGTGCCCGTCGTCTCCACCCACAGCGGCACCCTGGACCGCGAGGCCTGGCGGCGCGTCACCGCGGACCTGCCCGAGCTCGCCGAGCCCCGCGTCATCGACTGGGAGGACTTCCCGCGCACCGGCACCTGGAAGGTCCGCCGTTTCGACCTGCGCCGCAAGGTGCTCCAGAACCAGGACACCTACGGCACAGGACGCTGGACATGAGCAGCGCCCGCCGGCACGGGGTGCTGAACGGAGCGTCGTACAGCCTGCGCGTGGAGAAGTCCGCGCCCGGCAACGGGCGCAGACGGTGAGATCGGCACCGGCACGGCCGGTGGCGGCCGAGGCAGGCGCCTACGAGAGCGACGAACAGCGCTGGCGGGCGGTCCGCGAACGCGACGACGCCGCGGACGGAAGCTTCTACTACGCGGTGACGACGACCGGGATCTACAACCGGCCCTCGTGCGCGGCGCGACTGGCCCGGCGGGAGAACGTCGAGTTCCACGCCTCGCTCGATGAACTCCACACGCGCGGCTACCGGCCCTGCCGCCGCTGCCAGCCGGGAGAACCGGAGCCGAACCGGCCGCACGCCGCCGTCGTGGCCCGCGCCTGTCTGCTGATGAACGCGGCGGTCGCGCCCCCGAATCTGGACGACCTGGCGCAGAGCGCCGGCTACAGCAGGTTCCACTTCCACCGCATGTTCAAGTCCCTGACCGGCCTGACCCCGCACGCCTACTGGACGGCGGTACGGGCGCAGCGGGTGCGCGAGGAGCTGATCCGCGCCCGGACCGTCGCCGACGCGATCTACCAGTCGGGCTTCACCACCACCGGCCAGTTCTACGCCGTCTCCTCGGCGATCCTGGGCATGACCCCGCAGGAGTTCCGCGCGGGCGGAGCGGGCGTCGAGATCCGCTCGGCCATGGCCGTCACCGATACCGCACCGGTCCTGGTGGCCGTGACGGCGAACGGCGTGTGCGCGGTTCTGGAGGGCCCCGAGCAGACCGCGCGTGCGCGGCTGGCGGAGCTCTTCCCCTATGCGGTACGCCGTGCCGACGACCGGTGGTTCGAGGCACGCCTCGCCCACGTACTGGCCCGCCCCGCGGCCCTGCACCCCGTGGACGCACTGCTGCCGAGAGACGTCCGCCAGGTCTGCCGCCACGAACGGATCCGCCAGCTGCTGCGGATCCACCTGGACCCGGCATCCGCTTCCGGTTCGGCCCCCGACATGGCGATGGCGTGATCTTTCCTACGAGGTCAACTCCCCGAGCCACCCGGCCGACCGTCCGTGGACGGCCTCGCGGAACGGGCCAAATGCCGTGCGCGGCCTGCGACTTCGGGCGCCGCAGGCCGCCGCGCCGACGCCCCGGACACCTCAGGACAGCCGCCGAGTACGAGCGCAATTTTCTGAGTGCCGATGGCGTGAACCGATCTATAGCGTGGCCGTATCGACTCATCAGGACAAAGGGGTTGGCGCGATGGCTCGCCACGCTGAAGGTATCCACAGGCGGAACTTCCTGACCGGGGGCGCGGCCGCCGGAGGAGCCGCCCTCCTGACGGGAACGGCCCTGGCCACACCGTCCGCAGCGGCCGACCGCGCCGCACCCACGGGGCCGGTCACCACGGTCGCCCCCGGCGACAAGCGCTACCAGGACCTGGTGCAGGGCTGGAACCAGCGATGGGCCGCCGCACCCGAGAAGATCTGCCTCGCCGAGACGACCGCACAGGTCCGCTCCGTCGTCCAGGCGGCCGTGAACGCGGGCAAGCGCCTGACGGTGCGCAGCGGCGGCCACTGCTTCGAGGACTGGGTCTTCAACTCCGACGTACAGGTCATCCTCGACATGACCAGGATGGACCGGGTCTACTTCGACCCCGACAAGAACGCCGTCTGTGTCGAGGCCGGCTCACAGGTGCTCAACGTGTACGAGCGCATGTACCGCACCTGGGGAGTCACCATCCCCGCCGGCACCTGCTTCCAGGTCGGCGTCGGCGGCCATGTCAGCGGCGGCGGCTGGGGCCTGCTCTGCCGCCAACTGGGCCTGGTCGTCGACCACCTGTACGGCGTCGAGGTCGTGTGCGTCGGCGCCGACGGCACGGCGTCGGTCAAGGTCGCGACCCGCGAGCCGGGCGACCCCAACCGTGACCTGTGGTGGGCCCACACCGGCGGCGGTGGCGGCAACTTCGGTGTCGTCACCCGCTTCTGGTTCCGCTCGCCCGGAGCGACCGGCACCAACCCCGCCAAGCTCCTCCCGCAGCCGCCCGCCGAAGTACTGCTGCACGCCACCGCCTGGCCCTGGGCCGACATGACCAAGGACCGCTTCGCACGGCTGGTCAAGAACTTCGGCGACTGGCACACCAAGAACATCAAGTCCGGCACCGTCAACGACAACCTGACCAGCGTGCTGTGGCTCAACCACAAGTCGGCCGGCTACATCGGCCTGGTCACCCAGGTCGACGCGACCGTCCCGGACGCGCAGAAGATACTCAACGACTATCTGAGCGCCATCACCGCAGGCCTCGACGTGGCCAACGAGCCGATGACCACCCCCATGGGCGAAGTGGCGGCGATGCCCGAACTCGCCGCACCGCGCCGGATGCCCTGGCTCCAGGCCGCCCGCTACATCGGCACCACCAACCCGACACTGAACGACCCCAGCCTCAAGTCCGACTTCAAGTCCGCCTACTACCGCAAGACCCTGCCGACGGCCCACATCGACGAGTTCTACAAGCACCTCACACGCGACGACCTCGTCAACCCCACCGCCGCGGTACAGGTGAGCTCCTTCGGCGGCCAGGTCAACGCGGTCGCCCCGGACGCCACCGCCGCCCCCCACCGCGAGGCCGCGTTCAAGGCGGCCTGGGGGCTGTGGTGGAGCGACCCGGCGGCCGAGGACATCTCACTGCGCTGGATCCGCGAGTTCTACCACGGTGTCTTCGCCGACACGGGCGGCGTCCCGGTCATCAACGACGTGACCGACGGCGCCTACGTCAACTACCCGGACATCGACCTGAGCGACCCGCAGTACAACACCTCCGGTGTGCCCTGGCACGAGCTGTACTACAAGGGCGGTTACGCCCGGCTCCAGAAGGTCAAGAAGGCGTACGACCCGCGCGACTTCTTCCACCACGGCCAGTCCGTGAAACTGCCGGCCACCTGAGCCGTCCCGTCCCACCCGCCGCGCCCCCGCCGTCCACGACGGTGGGGGCGCGGCGGGTCGGGCAGGCCGACAGCCGTCACGCGGCCTCGGACCCGGCCGTCGCACCCGGCAGGGTGTACGCCGGTGCCGACGCCAGCGAGAGCACGGCACGGGCGATTGCGTCGGAGTCGCCCAGCGTCACCGAGTTCACGCCGGGCCGGATCCCGGCGGCCGTCACCCAGTGCACGGACTCGGTGGGCACCCCGTAGGCGAACCGCCGCGGGTGCGCCCGGCCCGAGGCGTCCACCAGACGGTAGGGCCGCTCGGTGACGGCGAGACCACCGGTCTCGTACGTCCGTGCGCCGGGACCGTGGATGCGATAGCGGCTGCACTGGCCGGTCGTCCGCAGATGGAGCAGCAGCGGGTCGGCGGTGCGCCGCAGATCGATGTCCGGCAGCCGGGCCTCGATCAGCACCCCGGCCCGCACCTCGGAGCCGGGCACCCTCGGCGAGGAGGCCACGAACTCCCGCGCGTCCTCGTCCAGTTCCACCTGGACGTCGGGACCCACGATGGTCAGGACACCGGCCTCGATCAGCGCGATCATCTCCCGGATACGCGAAGCGGGCGGGCCGATCGACAAGAACGCGTTGAGCGGCGTGTACCAGCGGTCGAGGTGGTCGCGGTGCGAGTCCGCCGTCAGACCGTTGTGGTCGATCAGGAGACGTATCTCGTTGCGCAGATCCCGCAGCGCGTCCAGCGCCGACTTCAACGGCCCCGAGACATTGCCCTCAAGGGCATCCGCGACATCCTGGCCGAGCCGGACGAGCAGCCACTTCCGCCAGGCGTCCGGGCCGTCGAACCGCGCCCCCTCGTCGGGCCGGGTGATCCGCTCCCAGTCCCAGCGGTCGCCGGCACCCACCCCGTACGCGTCCAGCACCTCGCGCTCGGCGGCACTGTCCCACGGCGTCTCCAGCAGCCGCTCACGGAAGGCGTCCACGACGGACGCGTCCTCGGTACGAGCCAGCAGCGCCGTGTAGTAGACCGTCTCCGCCTCCTTGGCGATCAACGGCCAGATGTCGGCCTTGAAGTCCAGGCCACCCCGGCGGGCCCCCCGCGCCTGCAACTCGGCCACCTTCGCCTCGTCCAGCAGCAACGGAAGATGCCGGCCATGGGCACCCTTCTCGTTCTCACCACGCGCGTGGTACGGCACCCCGCGCCGCGAACCGGCGTACAGAGCGGGCTCCTGGCCCGAGGGCCGGTAGACCAACTGCCCGTCGACCTCCTCGTACACACCACCGCGCCCCTGGGTCAACAGCGCCATGTAGTCGAAGAAGTTGAGCCCCAGCCCGCGCAGCAGCACCGGCTCACCCGCCTCGACGAACGCCAGGTCGATGTCGGCCGGGTTGACGGGCCGCACATGCCGCAGCCCCAGAGCCCGCGCCTTCCTGTTCAGCCGGGCCACCGTGTCCGGGTCCTCGGCCTCCACATGACCCAGCGAGAGCACCACCGCGTCCAGGCCGGCCAGCTCACGGCCGTTCTCCAGCCGCACGGTCTGCGTCGCGTCCGGGCCCTCCGCCGCGTCGTCCAGGGCGACGGCACGGGTGTGATGGACGACGATGTCGACGTGCAGCGGGGCGAGCGTGACCACCCGGTGGAACACCCACTCCAGGTAATGGCCGTAGAACGCGCGCGTCGGATACGTGTCCGGGCCCATCCTGCCCGCCTCCGCATGGAAACCGTCGTCCAGACCGGACTCGCCTGGTTCCAGCGACGCCATCAGCTGCGCCCACTCGTAAAGGCTCGGCCCGGTCTCCAGCGGGCCCTCCATCTCCACCGACTCGTCGGTGAAGAGGGTCACTTGAGAGGCGACGGTGTTCATCAGCAGATGCCGGGACTGGCTGCCGCGCCAGACACGGCCCGAGCCCGGCCGCTCGGACTCGACCACATGCACGGTGAGCCCGGTGTCCGGGGCGAGGGCGGCATTGGCGCAGACACGTGCCAGCACCGACAGCCCGCGGGGCCCGGTGCCGATGATGCACATGGTCAGTCGCTGGTTCCCCATCTGTTGCTCCTGCTCGGCGTGGAAAGGCACGGAAAGGCATGGAAAGGCACGGCAAGGCGTTGACTCACGGGAGAGACGAAGGAGCCGCAATGGCCTGTCATGGCGCGGCTCCGGTACGAGGGAAGCAAATCCTCTGCGCCGAATTCGGGTCAACGAATGGCTGCCCGAGGCACCACGCCGGTGCCGCCAAAGGAAAAAACGTGCCAGTGTCCTGCCGCACCGCGAATGCCGCGACGTCCTATTGCGCGGTCCTGGGCACGCACCTCACCACGCCTTGCCATACGACTGTCATGCCGCCCCGCGAAACACCGAAGGGATCTCCAGGAGCCGTCCGCCATGCGGTGGGCTTCAAGCCCGGCTTTAGCCCCGTTGCGGACACTGGCCGCACCCCGCACCTTCAGGACCCCGACCCTGGCCGCGAACGCCGAGGAGCTCCCCATGACGACCCGTACCTCCGGGCAGGCCGCGCTCGCCGCAGGACTGCACGGCTGGCTCACCGCTCGTCTCGCGCTCTACCTCGACCGCCCCGAGGGGACCCTGGACGACCGCACCCCGCTCGTCGCCTACGGCATGGACTCCGTGACGGCCCTGAGCCTGTGCGGCGACCTGGAGGACGAGCACGGCCTGATCGTCGACCCGAACCTGGTCTGGGACCACCCCACGATCGCCGCCATCGTCGACCACCTGACACCGCGTCTGACGATGCCGAGCACACGCGTGAACCCGTAGCAGGCACACGACACCGACCGAAGCGGCGCCCGTCCTCCGACGGGCGCCGCTTCGGTCGTCACCACGGTTCAGGCGCTGAGGACGGGAGCCCCCTCGACCACCGGGTGGTCGCGACCCAACGGGTCCGCCCCACTCGCGCCGCCCGGCGAGCCGACCGTCTCGAACACCTCGGCGTTGGCCGCGCCGAACGCACTCCACTGCTCCGGCAGATCGTCCTCGTAGAAAATCGCCTCGACCGGGCAGACCGGCTCGCACGCCCCGCAGTCCACGCATTCGTCCGGGTGGATGTAAAGCATGCGCGGACCCTCGTAGATGCAGTCCACAGGACATTCGTCGATGCAGGCCTTGTCCTTCACCTCGACGCAGGGCTGAGCGATGACGTACGTCATGCGGGGACTCCTCGGAAAAGGAAGAGAGAACGGGGGAGGGGAGGGGAGGGGAGG
>NZ_JABERD010000135.1 GCF_013044505.1 Streptomyces sp. S3(2020)
GGGTGGTGACTCCGGCAGTGGGACGGGGCCGCGAGGGGCCCTGAGTCGCGGCACCCTTGGCCGGGTGGGCCGGGCGGGGTGCGACAGAGGTGGAGGGTTGCTGAGGGGCAGCGCCGTTGAGTGAGGTACGCGCGGAGGTCACCGGTCGATCGCTGACGTCGACCACTCCTGCACCATCGCTTTCGTGGGCCCCCGAGTGATCGGCCTCGGCAACGGGCCACGCCTCGCCGGCTCCCTCCCGATCGGCCCGACCGTCCCGTGCCAACGATGAAGGCACCCGCTGCGCTCCACCCGAATCGGCGTGACCCTGGCGAGCGACGGTCGACGGCGACCGGTCGGTTCCGTCCGGGGCTTCGGGAGTGATTGCGGCTGCGTCCGATAGCGACTCCTCGGCAGACGGCTTCGGCGGAGCATCGGATGTTCCGGACGCACTGGCCGAGGCCGGACCGTGTGCGGCGGTGTCGGGCTCTCGGATCGCGTCGGACCGGTGCCCGCCCTGGGTGGCCTGTGGCACGTCCGGGGCTTCTCCCGCTCCGGGACCCATGTCGCCGGTCTCGTCCGCGAGTTGGTGTACGAGGATGCTGTGGCGGAACGCGGTCTCGCCGACGTCGGCGCAGGTACTGCCGTACACGGAGAGGCGGCCGCCGCCCTCCCGTACGACCTCGACGGAGCGCTGTGCCGTGCGGGCCTCCTTGGTGAGAAGGGTCGCGAGGCGGGCGGCGTGCGGGGTCCGGACGGCGACTCGGGGGCGCAGGCGGGTGCGGGAGAAGTCGGCGGAATCCTGGTCGGCGACGAGTCGGCCCGCCTCGAGCGTGACGACCCGGTCGGAGGTGCGGGCAGCCTCCTTGGGGTCGGTGGTGGTGATCAGGACCGTGCCGCCCTGGGACGCGTGAGCGCGCAGCATGCCGTACAGCCAGCGGCTCTCGCTGGCGGAGAGCCCGTCGGCGGGATCGTCGAGGACAAGCGTGTGCGGGTCGGACAGCAGGGCGCAGGCCAGACCGAGGCGGCGGTCCATTCCGCGCGCGACGGTGCCGAGGCGTTCCTCGCGCAGACTGACGAGGCCGACGACCTCGAGCACTTCATCGGCGCGGCGCACCGGGACGCCCGCGGCGGCGCACAGCATGCGCAGATGACCGCGGACCGTGCGGGCGGGGTGCCCCGGCACATCACCGAGGAGCACACCGACCTCACGCGACGGATGGGCGATCCGTCGCAGGGGGCGCCCTCTGAAGTAGGTGACCCCGCGGCCCTGTTGGAGTTCGAGCATGAGTCTGAGTGCTGTCGTCTTACCCGCCCCCGAAGCGCCGAGCAGCGCGGTGACATGGCCCGCGCGCGCCTCGAAGGAGACGTCGTCGACAGCGGGCGGAAGCTCCTTGCGGGGGTTGCTGGTCAGTCCGAAGGCCTGGATCACCCGTAGCAAGATAGCGCGCTATGTCCTGTTTTGCGGGCATAGCGAGGCCCGCACCGCAAGCGGAAATGGGCCCGGCCGGGCCTGTGGTTCGACGCCTGTCGGCGAGACCGGTCGGCCTGGGCAGCAGCGGCGGCGTCACATCTCACGCCGTCGGCAAGGGGATTGAGCGATTGTCACACTTCGGGGCGGAGCATCGGCGGATTGAGCAACGTGGCGCCACCGGCCCGGAAGAGCTGGGCCGGACGGCCGCCCTGACGGGTGGTGGTGCCGCCGGTGGGAACGAGGAAGCCCGGCGTACCCGTCACCTTGCGGTGGAAGTTACGCGGGTCCAACGCCACCCCCCACACCGCTTCGTAGACGCGGCGCAGCTCGCCGACCGTGAACTCGGTGGGGCAGAACGCCGTCGCCAGCGACGAATACTCGATCTTGGAACGGGCGCGCTCCACGCCGTCCGCCAGGATCTGGGCGTGATCGAAGGCGAGCGGCGCGACCGGTTCGCCGTCACGGCCGTAACCGCTCTGCTGGAGCAGTTCCTCGACCGGCGCCCAGCGGGCGTTGCTGGCGTCGCCACCCGCGCGGGGTGCGGGCAGGTCGGGGGCGAGCGCGAGATGGGCGACACTGACCACCCGCATCCGAGGGTCGCGCTTGGGGTCACCGTACGTCGCGAGCTGCTCCAGATGGGCACCGTTGTCCTGCACGGGGACGGCCGGCTCATGGGCACGCAGCCCGGTCTCCTCGGCCAGCTCACGGGCCGCGGCCTGCGACAGGTCCTCGTCGGCCCGTACGAAACCGCCGGGGAGTGCCCAGCGCGCCTGGAACGGCGGTTCCCCCCTGCGCACCGCCAGCGCGCACAGGGCATGGCGGCGCACGGTCAGCACGACCAGGTCCACGGTGACGGCGAAGGGCGGAAAGGCTGACGGGTCGTAGGGCATGCGGCGATCATAGTCGTCTGCCTGACGATAAACACTCCCTTCGTCGACCGCATCGATGTCTGATCCACTGCGACTCAAGCGGGTTCCACTGTCCTCCCTGCCGTCGTGCTGCGGCACATCACAGGAGGTCACACCCCCAGTTGCAGCCCGTCGGCCGCCTCCTCGGCCATGGCGAGACCGAGCCGGCTGACGCGTACGGAGAACGGGGCACCCGCGATCCTCAGTCCGGTCAGGGCGATCTCGCCCAGTGGTGCGCTGCGCACCGGGCGCAGGGTGACGGTCCCGGCGGGGGCGTCGGGGCGGATGCCCGCGAGCGTGGTCAGCAGCAGTACGCCCGCTGCCGCCGCCGTGGCCGCGGGCCGGCACGCCGCCGGATGCGGGACGGGCGCGCTCCCGTGGGTGCGCTGCTCCCCCGCGTACATCTCGGGCAGCCGGTGGCCGAAGGCCTCAGCTGCCGCCAGTGTGCCCCGCAGCAGGGAGGCCGCTTCCTTCTCGTAGCCGGCGGCGGCCAGGCCGGCGAAGGCCACGGCCGTCTCGTGGGTGCGCACGGCTCCCCCGCGGTGGCCGAACGGGTTGTACCCCGCTTCTTTCGCGCCCAGGCCGCGCAACCCCCAACCCGAGTCCATCGCGGGGCTGCCGAGCAGTCGGGCGAGCTGTTCGGTCCGTACCTTGTCGAGCAGCCCGGACGCCCGCTCGCCGCCGCCCAGCAGACCGGTGTCGAGGAGGTGGACGGTTGCCACGCCCAGGTGCGGCACGAGTCGGCCGTCAGCGGCGCGGGCGACCGCGGGCCGGCCACCGCCCAGGTCGTCGATCCAGAACTCCTCCCTGAACGCGGTCCGCAGTTCCTGGGCCCATTGCCGCAGCCCGGCACCACCCGGTCTGCCACAGGCGTCCAGCAGGTCGGCGCCGAGCAGCGCGGCGCGATGGGCGTGGGCCTGTGTCTCACAACGGACCGGACCGGCGGGCTGGGGATCGCACAGGTACAGGGCGTCGCCCACGGTGGTCCGCAGCCAGTTCAGACAGCGCTCGGCCGTGGGCAGCAGTTCTTCCGTCTCCGGGTCGGGAAGCCCCCAGCGGCGGGCCTCCGCGAGGAGTACCGGGAACAGCAGCGTGGCTTCCGTACCGGTGCAACTCGGCGGGAGATGTGTGCCCGCGTCGCGTCTGGGCCCGGGAATCATGCCGGACTGCTCTCCCGGGCCCTGGATTTGGGTGCGGGCAAGGGTGCGCAGGGTGCCAGCGGCGAGCCGGGTACCGAGGGGCAGGAGCATCCGGGCCGCGGCAAGCGCCTCGGCCGGGGCCAGGCCGCAGCGCCAGGGCGCCCCGGCGGCCAGGTGTGTATCGGTGGGGTGTGCGGGGTCCCGCAGGAGCAGCGCCTGGAGGTCCTCGATGCTCGTCCGGAGCAGTTCCTGGACTCGGGAGTCGTCGCCCGCTGCCGTTGCCGGAGCGAGGGGGCTCGTGGCCGCCCGGCCCACGGCCCGGATGGGTCCCGCGCCGTCCGGGCGGACCCGCAGCTCCACGCTCGTACTGCCTCCTGGGGGCAGGACGAACTCCCAGCGGAGTAACCCGGCCGAGGCCAGCGCGTCGGCGGGCTGCGGGTCAGCCGTGACCGACGAGTTCCCGACGGGAGAGGACCAGCGCAGACCGGAGTCGTGGACGCTCGCGGGCAGTTCGGGTCCGGGGGCACCGCTCGCGATGGCCCCCAGGTCGGCCAGGTCCGTCCCTAGAGCCACCTCGACAGGTAGACGCAGCGGGCGCGGGGCCGAGCTGTACAAGGTGATCCGCTCTGTGCCGTCCGCGTGGCGGACGCGTTCGACGACGACGTCCGGGTCCGGGCCCGCGTGCGCGGAGGTCCGAACCGTTCCCAGGAAGCGGGCGCTGTCGGCCGTGGTCATGCGCGACTGGACCGCGACGGGTTCGCGTCCGGCGACTCGGACCTGGCAGCGGGACAGCACGCGCCGACCGGACCGGTAGAACCCCTCCAGCCCCCGTCCGGTCAACTGTCCTTGCTGCGTGGAGATCGCGAGGCCCGGAAGAGCGATGCAGATCAGGGCGGTGTGGACGGACGGCAGGTCGGCGGGGTGGCGGGGTGGTGGAAGGGGGTTGCCGTGACCAGGTGAAGCCGCCGGACGACCTGCCTGGCCGGTGGGCTGGGGCAGTGCCGAGCCACGGCCCGTGGGAGGCGGAGAGGTGAGCCCGCCGTCGGCCGACGGACCTGAGCGGCGTGGCCGGCCTGCCGATCGGGTGAGGGGCGGGCCGGACAGATGGGTCGGATCCTCATCCCTCAAGACGGGCGGGCTCAGCTTCCTCGCCCGGCTGGGGGGATCGGCCGGGTCGGCCTCCCACGAAGGGCCTGAGGCCGAGGGCATGGCAGGACCGGGGCGACCGACCGGGTCCGCTTCCCACGAGGGGACCGACGTCGGAGACATCGCCGGACCGGCGCGACCAACCAGGTCCGCCTCCCACGAGGGGACCGAAGTCTGAGACATCGCAGATTCAGGATGGCCGCCCGGTGCCGTCTCCTCTGAGCGCAGTGGGCCCGGAGCCGTCACCAGACCAGGGCGTGTGACCCGGCCCGTCGGCCAGGTGGAAGACGCACTCTCCTTGGACGACGTGGGTGCGTATCGGTTCTGGACGGGGGCCGCAGGGGGACCGCTCGGGCCTCCCTGCGCGTGCCGGTCGGCGCCGTCCGCGTGCGGTGGCACGCCAGTCTGCGGCCCTGGTCCGCCCGCGGCGGAGCGGTTGTCGTCGGCGGTGGAGGGCGGAGTCGGCTGATGCATGGGCGGCTTCTTCTGCGCTCTGTGCGCCTCGGGCATGGTCGGCATAGGAGTGTTGGGGTGTCGGGGTGTCGGGGTGGAAGTTCTGAACGGCCTGGGCGGCCCACCGGCAAGGCCCGTCCAGCGTTCCGCCACTCAGGTGAACGGAACAGAGCTCCTCAGGGTCACGCCTGCGGCCGACCGAGCCGACCGAATGGCGGCGGGTGTCGGGGCGGTCGTAGAGCGTCCGGGCCTCGGTGTGGGACGGCATGCCACGGGCCGGAACGGTCGGCCGAAGCCCACTGGGCAGGGCATGGGCCGACATACCTGAGGTCGGTGTTCGGTCGGCCGGGGCCCTTGGACGCCGAGGTGGGCGGACGTGCGGAAGTGCGGGTGTCCGAGTCCGGCGAGGCCCCTGGCCGGCAGCGCATGTAGACGTGCGGACGTACGGAGGTCCCGAGGACTCAGGTCCGGAGAGCCCAAGCCCTTTGCGCACCGACATCGACCTGCCTACCAACTCTTCCTCCTCACGCGTCACCGTCGGTGTCACCACCGCGACTTCGCACCGACCTCTTGCGTGTGCGGTTCACCCGCGCCGCCAGCGGCCTTGTGCCTCCCGTCGCCGTCGTACGAGGGCGGGGACCGCTCGCCCCGCGTCCCTGTGCCCCGGCGTCCACGCCGTCACCGGAGCGCGTCCTGCGACGGCGTCCGGTAGCCGGTGCGGCGCAGGGCTCAGGCCCGTCCGCATGGCCTGCCTCCGCGCCCTCCGCGCCCTCCGCGCCCTCGGGACTTCCGGAGTCCGGCTGTTCCCTGTCGCCCCGTTCCGCGCGCAGACAGCGGCGGATCGATTCCGGGTCCAAGCCCTCGTTGCAGGCCTGGTGCAGCAGCCGGGCGAAGAGGTACCCGGGGTCTGCGCCAAGTGCCATGGCCAAGGCTTCCCTGGCCTCCAGGTCGTCACCGGTGGACCAGGCGACCCAGCCGGCGAGGGTGAGCGGCGCGGCGGCATGTTCGCCGTACGGGCCGACGCAACGCCGGGCCAGTGCCCGCCACAGACGGAGCGCGAGGACGGCCTCGTCGCCCTCCATCCACTCGGCCGCGCGGTCGCGAGTGGTGCGGTCCTGCAGACCGAGAATGAGCGTCGCGGCCTCGTCGTGGTCGAGCAGTTGATCGTCGCGGAGATCCTCCGTGAGTGTGCCGGACACGGCCGGAGCCAGCGCGAAGCGCTGCATGATCTGCCTCGCGAGCTGAAGCGTCTCCTCGGCCACCCCCGTACGGCTCGCGCCGTCGATGATCCTCGGGACGATCGCCATGCTGCCCGTGTCCAGGGCGATTTCCTGAGCCAGTGCGGAAGCGTTCTCCCAGGGCAGCAGCCTGCCCCGCAGCTCCCTGAGGGTGCCGCGCACCTGAAGCCCCGCGTAGGTGGCGGCGGCCGCCAGGACGGACGTGCCGGGCAGGCCCATCGCCTCGCCCTCGGACGGGCAGCACTCTTCGCTTCCGCAGCAGTAGGACCAGAAGCGGCCGTCCGAAATGCACAGCGCCTCGATCACCGGTACGTCGAGGAGGCCGCACTCGACGCGCAGTTTCTGGGCGAGCCCCCTCAGGCGCTCCATCACCTGCCTGCCGGACTCGCCCTTCCCAGGCTCCTGGCAGAGGTAGGCGACCATCTGCTCGGGGCGGGCGCCCCTGCGTTCACTGCCGGTGACCAGTCCGTGCGCCAGCTGCCGTGCCACGGCGGGCCAGTCGTCGGCACTGCCGGGGATGCCGAGCCGGGCGCGGCCCCCGAAGCGCCCTCGGCCTCCCCTGTCATGGAGGGCGACCAGGACGATGCTGTCCTCGGGGCGGTATCCGAGCAGATACGGCAGGGCGTCGGCCAGTTCGGCCGGGGTGCGCAGCGTGACCTGATGCTCGCCGCCGTGGCCGTCGTACGTGGTGCAGTCGAGGTGGCCCATGGGCGTCGCATGCCCGCCCTGTGCACCGCGGTGTGTGCTCGGCTCGTGTCCCGCCGCATCGCCGTTTTCAGGGGATCCAGTCGTTTCGCTGTGGTTCGTCATGCGCAGACGATCTCGCGGATCATGAAGTTCCGCTTTGCCCTGTGGATAACCTCGACCAGGGACACGTCAATGCAGATCGTGACCGCGGCGCTCCGTCCACAGGTGCGGCCCCAGCACCCCCACCCCGAGCCGTCCGGGCCCGGATTGTCAGTGGCGTCCTGTTGTATGGACGCATGGAGCACACGAGCAACGTCGATCTCCGGGCGGCCGCCGACGCGGTTCTCGCCCGTCTCGTCGGGGACACCACGGGCACGGCCCGGCTGCGGGCGGACCAGTGGCGGGCGATCGAGGCGCTGGTGGCCGACAGACGGCGGGCTCTCGTCGTGCAACGCACGGGCTGGGGCAAGTCCGCGGTGTACTTCGTGGCGACGTCACTCCTGCGCTCCCGGGGCAGCGGCCCCACGGTCATCGTCTCGCCGCTTCTCGCGCTGATGCGCAACCAGGTCGACGCCGCGGCCCGGGCCGGCATCCACGCACGGACCATCAACTCCTCCAACACGGAGGAGTGGGACACGGTCCAGGCCGAGATCGCGGCGGGCGAGGTCGATGTCCTGCTCGTCAGCCCCGAGCGGCTCAACAACCCTGATTTCCGCGACCAGGTGCTGCCCAAGCTGTCCGCCGCGACCGGACTCCTCGTGGTGGACGAGGCGCACTGCATCTCCGACTGGGGCCACGACTTCCGCCCGGACTACCGGCGGTTGCGCACCATGCTCGCCGACCTCCCGCCCGGCGTCCCCGTGCTGGCGACGACCGCCACCGCCAACGCGCGCGTGACCGCCGACGTGGCCGAGCAGCTCGGCACCGGGGGCACCTCGGACGCCCTGGTCCTGAGGGGCCCGCTGGACCGGGAGAGCCTGAGCCTGGCCGTCCTGCCGCTGCCGGACGCCGCGCACCGGATGGCTTGGCTGGCCGACCACCTGGACCAATTGCCGGGCTCCGGCATCATCTACACGCTCACCGTGGCCGCCGCCGAGGAGGTCACCGCCTTCCTCCGGCAGCGGGGCCACACCGTCACGTCGTACACGGGCAAGACGGAGAACGCCGACCGACAGCAGGCCGAGGACGACCTGCTCGCCAACCGGGTCAAGGCCCTGGTCGCCACCTCCGCTCTGGGCATGGGCTTCGACAAGCCCGACCTGGGTTTCGTGGTCCACCTGGGCTCCCCCTCCTCCCCCATCGCCTACTACCAGCAGGTGGGCCGCGCGGGACGTGGGGTCGAGCACGCCGAGGTGCTCCTCCTGCCGGGCAAGGAGGACGAGGCGATCTGGGAGTACTTCGCCTCGCTCGCCTTCCCCTCCGAGGACCTCGTGCGCCGCACGCTCGACGTCCTCACCCGCGCGACCGGACCGATGTCGCTGCCCGCGCTGGAGCCGCTGGTCGAGCTGCGCCGTTCCCGGCTGGAGACCATGCTCAAGGTCCTGGACGTGGACGGGGCCGTCCACCGGGTCAAGGGCGGCTGGGTCGCGACCGGGGAGCCGTGGGCCTACGACGCGGGGCGGTACGACTGGGTCGCCCGGCAGCGCAAGACCGAACAGCAGGCGATGCGCGAGTACGCGTCCACAACGGACTGCCGGATGGAGTTCCTGCAGCGTCAGCTGGACGACGAGGGTGCCAAGCCCTGCGGCCGCTGCGACAACTGCGCGGGGACACGCTTCACCGCGGACACGTCGACGGCCGCACTGGACGCCGCACGCGTCGACCTGGGCCGGGCGGGCGTCGAGGTCGAGCCGCGCCGCATGTGGCCGACCGGGCTGCCGGCGATCGGTGTCGAACTGAAGGGGCGCATCCCGGCAGGCGAACAGACCGCCCCTGGACGGGCATTGGGCCGCCTGTCGGACATCGGGTGGGGAAACCGGCTGCGACCGATGTTCGCCCCGCATGCCCCGGACGGTCAGGTGCCGGACGACGTCGCGAAGGCGGTCGTGGGCGTGCTGGCCGACTGGGCCCGGGGTCCTGGTGGCTGGGCTTCGGGGACGGCGGACGCCCAGCCGCGGCCCGTCGGTGTCATCACCGTCCCTTCGCGCACCCGGCCTCAGCTGATCAAGTCCCTCGGTGCGCGCATCGCGGAAGTCGGCCGACTGCCGTTGCTGGGCTCGGTGGAGTACGCGGGCGAGGCGCCCCCGCTGTCCCGTAGCAACAGCGCCCAGCGCCTCAAGGCACTCGACGGAGCCCTCGTCGTGCCGCCCGACCTCTCCGCCGCGCTGGCCGAAGCCGGGGGTCCCGTCCTCCTCGTGGACGACTTCACCGAGACGGGCTGGACCCTCGCGGTGGTCGCCCGGATGCTCCGACGGGCCGGTGCGCAGGGGGTGTTGCCGCTGGTGCTGGCCGTACAAGGTTGATGACACCCAGTCGCGAAGCCCGGCCTCCGACGGCACACACGGTTCGCCCGGCACCTCGTGAGTCCGCACCTCTCTGAGGTGCGGGGATGCCCCAGGCGTCACACGGCACTTCGCAGGGTAGGGATATAAACCACACATCACCAGATTCCGGTCGCCGGCCCCAATTGCTCGTTGCCGCAACCAAGTTCGACAGGAAGAATTGAAGTCCGCTCCCCGCACGGCTCGCCCGTGGTCCGGTAGGGCTCTGCTGCGGCGTGCGTTCCCCCGAATCCGACCTCGCCCGCAGTGTGGGCGCGTAGCCGAAGGGAGGACCGTGACCTTCGGATTCGCTCCGTCCTCCGCGGCATCCACGTCGACGTCTGCCGACCTGTCCGCCGCATCCAACAACCCGCTGACCCGCATGCTCGAACCCGCGGAGTGGGCCGCAGCCGGGATTCCCCTGCTGCGCAACCCCCGGGAGGTCGTCAGCGGACTTCACTCCCGGCATCGCCCGAAGCCGGCGACCGCGATCGTGGCCGTGCTCGATCCGGACGAGCGGCTGCGCGCGAGTGCGTCGTTCACCCGACGCCCGGCCCCGGCCGACGGCTGGATGTTCCGCAACACGCTGCTCGCACAGCTGCGCCGGGTCATCCCGCACGACCTGCGGCGCCGCACTCCGGTGCGCACCGCCGTGCTGCTCTACTGCCGGGACGGCGACGCGCGTTGGACGCAGGAGGACGGGGCGTGGATGTGGGGCCTGCGGGACGCCTGCACGCTGCACGGGCTGCGCTGCGGCGCGTACATCACGCTGACCCGTGACGGCTGGCAGGTTCTCGGCGAGGGGCGCGGCGGCCGCCGCCCCAACTCCGACTCGTCGCCGGAGCCCTTCGCCCTCTCCGAGGCGCCGCCCCCGCTGCCCCGCACCGGCGGTGCCGCCTCGGAAGTCCTGCGTCGCGCGGCAGCCCGCTGAAGGGCCACCGGGGAACCCCGACCGGCCCCTTGCGGATCAGAGGTCGGGGAAACGCTCCGAGCTGACGCCGATGGAGCGGCCATGCTGAGCATGCCTACGGATCGCTCCGGTTCGCGTCACGATCAGCCGCGCACGGCACACGGCTTCGAACGACACACGAATTCGTACGGCATACGACTTCGTACGGCATACGACAGCCGGACGCGAGGAGCATCGGGCCGCCCGCTCAGCGATCGCCGGCCCTGCGCTGATCTGTGCTGCGGGCCGACGGCCCAACTCCCGCACGGCGTCACGGTGAACTCTGGCGAGGGCAGACGCGCACGGACCATCCCCACGATCGTCCGCGCACGACAAACCCCCCACTGTGCAGGTGCCGCCGAAGCAGCACCTTCGTCACCCCCGCGCCCCCGAAAGTGCCGGAACGGGCTCAGACGCCCGCGCCCAGCACCGAGTTGATCTGCTGCGGGTCGCCGCAGACGATCAGCAGGGTGCCGGCCCGGCCGTGCGCCAGGGGCAGAACGGTCGCGGCGAAGGAGTCGGGACCGCCGTTGACGGCGACCACGACCACGGGACGCGTGGTGGCACGGCCCAGTGCGGCGGCGTCGGTGTAGAAGACGTCGTCGCCCGCGTCGTGCTGGGCCCAGTAGGAGGCTTCGCCGAAGGTCAGCTCGTGGGTGGCCCACGGGTGCTGCTCGCCGGTGGTGATCACCAGCACCTCGCCGGGGGCACGACCCGAATCCAGCAGCATGTCCACGGCTTCCTCGGCGGCGTCGAGCGCGCCTTCGGCGGAGGCCGGGATCAGCTGGACCTGCGGGGATGCCGGAGCCGGAGCGGCGGCGGTGTGGGCAGCCGGACCCGACGGTCCGGGCTTGGCGGCCACGTCATGCGGCATGCGTTGCACCGGAGGCGTGGGCCGGAGGGGGCCGGGACGGCCGGGACGCGGATGCGCCGCGGGCCGAGGGCCGGGTACGGGACGAGGGGTCGGCGCGGTACGGCCACTGGCCGAAGTAGCGCGGGGACCCTGGGCACTCTCGTGAATCTGAGGCTCCTCGGGAAGGAGAGGCATGGCTGACTTCTATCAAACGTTGGTGCGACACGCGTCGGCGGGTGGCACATGAGTACGAACGGAACGGTCAGAAATCGAATCCGAGCTGGCCCTCGATCTCCGGAACGCCTCCGTCCGCCCAGCTGCGGGCCTTCTTGAGGTGCCGCCACTGGGGCAGCGCATCAAGATACGCCCACGACATCCGGTGGTACGGGGTGGGTCCCCGCTCCTCCAGTGCGGCCTTGTGCACGGGCGACGGATACCCGGCATTGTCCGCAAAACCGAAGTCTGCATGGTCGATACCCAGTTCGGCCATCATTTTGTCGCGCTGAACCTTGGCGATCACCGAAGCCGCCGCGACGGCCACGCACGACCGGTCACCCTTGATCACCGTACGGACCTTCCAGGGGACCCCGAGATAGTCGTGCTTGCCGTCGAGGATCACCGCGTCCGGCCGGACCGGCAGAACCTCCAGGGCACGGACCGCCGCCAGTCGCAACGCGGCCGTCATACCCAGGGCGTCGATCTCCTCCGGGGACGCGTGCCCGAGGGCGTACGACGTCACCCACTTCCGGAGTTCCTCGTCGAGCGCGGTGCGCCGTTTGACGGTGAGCAGCTTGGAATCGGTGAGGCCTTCGGGGGGTCGACGCAGTCCGGTGATCGCCGCGCAGACGGTGACGGGGCCGGCCCACGCGCCGCGCCCCACCTCGTCGACACCGGCAATGACCTTCGCTCCGGTCGTGGCACGGAGGGAGCGCTCGACAGCGTGTGTAGGTGGTTCGTACGGCATGGCGCCCTTAGCCTACGCCGCCTGGATCACCCGGCGACACCCTGGTTCCCCGAGCACCGCCGTGTCCGGCCCGAGCCACGTTCAGCCGTTGCTCGTCCGCAGCAGCGGAACCATCAACTGGTCGATCATCTCCTCGAGATCCTGATCGCTCCATTCGCTCCCGCACATCTTCGATCGGTACATCATCATCGCCGGTATGGCATCGAAGACGTAGCTGTTCGCCGCGTCGGAGCGGACCTCTTGCCGTTCGATTCCTCGGGTGATGACCTCTCGGAGCAGCCTGATGGTCGGCTCGACGACCCCGTCGAAGATCACCCCATGGAAGCGCTCCGCCTGGATGGGGTCGCATTCGTGAATCACGGCACGAAGAGCGAAACCCGGACGTGAGTACATCGCCTCACGCGCCTGCCTGCACAGCTCGAGCAGGTCCTCACGCACGCCTCCCAGATCGGGAGCCGTCTCGATGATCGGCAGCCCGGACTGCAGGGCGTCGGCGACGAGATCCTCCTTGGACGGCCAGCGTCGATAGACCGCGGCCTTGCCGGTCTGGGCGCCGGCGGCGACGCCCTCCATCGTGAGGCCTCTCCAGCCGACCGTACTGAGTTGTTCCAGCGCGGCATCGAGGATCGCGCGTTCGAGCACGGCGCCGCGCCGACGGAGGGAGGCCGCCTGAGCGGGGGCGGCCGTCCAGCGCGAGGTAACCATCTGAGTGACTCCAGCGAGCAGAGGAAGCGGGGATTCCGGGGACAAGGGGACGGCGCGCGGCGACGACGGGGGAATACGCCGCACGACGAGAACCTGAGTGAACGCTTGCGTTCACTATGAGGGACTCACTACGGTTGACGCGACAGTGAACGCGAGCGTTCACTAACGCACTTGTGGGGGACCCATAGTGACAACCTCTCAGTTGATCAAGGAACAGAAGCCAGGTGCGGCCCGCCGGGAAGGCCACCCCGGCATCGCGCTCGCAGTCATCGCGGCCTGCCAACTCATGGTGGTCCTCGACGCGACGATTGTGAACATCGCCCTCCCGCACATTCAAGACGCTCTCAAGTTCAGCACCACCGACCTCACCTGGGTCGTCAGCGCGTACACACTCACCTTCGGCGGGCTGCTGCTCCTGGGCGGCCGGGCCGGCGACATCCTCGGTCGGCGCCGGGTCTTCACGGCCGGCATCCTGCTGTTCACCTTCGCCTCGCTGCTCGGCGGACTCGCCCAGGAACCCTGGCAGTTGCTGGCCGCACGCGTCCTTCAGGGTGTCGGGGGCGCGATCGCGTCGCCCACCTCCCTGGCCCTCATCACCACCACGTTCCCCGAAGGCCCGGAACGGAACAGGGCGTTCGGAGTGTTCGCCGCGGTCTCCGCGGGCGGCGGCGCCATAGGCCTGCTCGCGGGCGGCATGCTCACCGAGTGGCTCGACTGGCGCTGGGTGCTCTTCGTCAATGTGCCGATCGGTGTCCTGATCGCCGTCCTCACGCCGCTGTACATCAGCGAGTCCGAACGGCACACAGGTCGCTTCGACATCGCCGGCGCCCTGACCTCGACGGCAGGCATGGCGTCCCTCGTCTACGGCTTCATCCGCGCGGCGGACCAGGGCTGGCGGGACAGTCTGGCCATCGGTTCGTTCGGCGCCGCGATCGTGCTGCTGGTCTCCTTCGTCTTCATCGAGACCCGGGCGAAGGAGCCGATCACACCATTGCGGATGTTCGCCGACCGCAACCGCTCGGGCACGTACGTGATCATGCTGAGCCTGGCCGCGGCGATGTTCGGCATGTTCTTCTACATCGTGCTCTTCGTGCAGAACGTGCTGGGGTACACGCCGATCGAGGCAGGCCTCGCCTTCCTTCCGGTGACGGTCGTGATCGCTCTGGGCGCGGGCCTGTCCCAGCGGTTCCTGCCGGTGCTGGGACCCAAGCCGTTCATGATCGTCGGTTCGGCGCTCTCGATGATCGGACTGTTCTGGCAGACCCTCATCAGCTCCGACAGCTCGTACGCCGGCGGAGTGCTCGGTCCGATGCTGGTCTTCGGTTTCGGCATGGGCCTGAACTTCGTCACATTGACGATCACCGCCGTCTCCGGGGTCGCCCAGCACGAGGCGGGCGCGGCGTCCGGGCTGCTCAACGCCACGCAGCAGGTGGGCGGCTCGCTCGGTCTGTCCATCCTGACCACGGTGTTCGGCACGGCCAGCAAGAACGAGGCGGAGAAGCAGCTGCCGCGGTTCATGGCCGACGCTTCGCCCGAGCAGAAGGCGGAGTTCGCCAAGACCCACGAGTTGCCCGCTCCCTGGGGACACGAAGTGCTCACCCAGGGCATCTCGACGGGATTCGTCGCCGCGGCCTCCATGGCGGTACTCGCCCTGGCCACCGCCTGGTTGGTCATCCGGGTCCGCAAGAGCGACCTGGAGGCGCTCGCGGGCGCGGCGGGCCCCGGAGTCGGCTGACTCCTCCTGGCCCGCGCCGGGTCGCGGATGGCCGGACCACGCCCAGGGAACCGAGGGCGAGAACGACGCTCCGGTCATCCGCACTCCGCGCAAGGGCCGCGACGAGACGCGGGCGGCGCCTCGCCGTACACCCCATGCTCCGGCCACGACGGCTGCCACGGCCAGCAGGACCACAAGCATCGACATGAACCGCATGACCACCCCCTGCACCCCTTGCGTGTCACCTGCCTGTGCGCCCCCATGGCTCACACAGCGGATGTCACGACAACGAGCGCACGGTCACGCAGAGTTCCCGGCATGCACAGAGAGTTTCCTAGAGGTGGATACAGCGAGGCCTCAGACGCCGACCGGTACCCACTCCGGCAGCGCCTCGGTGCGCCCCACCCACGCGGCAGGCGGTGTCCCCGCCTTGCCTCCGGCGATCACTCCGCCCACGATGGCGCAGGTCGTGTCCACGTCGCCGCCCACCTGAGCGGTCGACCAGAACGCCTCCTCGTAGTCCCCGAGGGACCGGGCGGCCGACCAGAGGGCGAAAGGCACCGTGTCATGGGCCGTCGTGCGCCGTCCGCAGCCCAGCACGGCCGCGACCGTGCCCGCGTCGCCGTAGTCGAGCATGTCGCGGGCGCGTCGCAGGCCTGCTCCGACGGCGCTCTTCGGGACGAGCGCGATGACCCCGTCGAGAAGTGCCTCGGGGCTGGGCGGCCCGCCGGGAGCCGCAGCCAGCGATGCCGCCGCGGCGACGGCCATGGCGCCCACCACGGCCTCGCGGTGCTGATGCGTGGGGTAGGCGGAGATCTCCGCCTGGTGGACCGCCTGCTCCGGGTCGTCCGCGTACCAGGCTCCCAGGGGGGCGATCCGCATCGCGGCGCCGTTGCCCCACGACCCCTGCCCGTTGAAGAGCGCGGCGGCGAGCTCCCGCCAGTCGCCGCCCTCCCGGACCAGTCGCAGAAGACGGTTGACGGCGGGGCCGTATCCACGGTCGAAGTCGTGGTGGTGGGCGAAGGAGTGGGCCAGCGCGTCCTGGTCGATCCGGTGGTGGGCGCCCAGGACCGCCACCACGGAGCAGGCCATCTCGGTGTCGTCCGTCCACTGCCAGGGCTCGGACGGCAGCTCACGGCGCTTCAGCAGCGGGTAGTTCACCGGCACGAAGAACTGCGAGCCCAACGCGTCCCCGACCGCGAGTCCGCGCAGGCTGGACAGGGCGCGGGCCATGCGCCCGTCGGGAGAGGAATCAGCGGTCATCGCTCTGCCACTCTATCCGGTGATCCCGTACGGTTCCGGATCTCGCCAGCGTTCGAAAGGCCGGTCAAGCGCGTACTTCCCGTCGTCTCCGAGAACGAGCATCCGCATCTCCGCGTTCCCCGGGTTCGACAGGGACTCGAATTCCGCGACGGACCAGTGGAACCAGCGCATGCAGAACAGGCGCATCGCGAGTCCGTGGGTCACCAGCAGGACGTTCGGCGGATGATCAGGGGCCTCGAAGCTGCGGAACAGGCTCTCCAGGAAGCCGCCGACCCGGTCGTACACGTCGGCCCCGGACTCTCCCTGGGCGAAGCGGTAGAAGAAGTGGCCGTAGGCGTCCCGGTAGGCCTTCTGCAGGCGTACGTCGTCACGGTCCTGCCAGTTCCCCCAGTCCTGCTCACGCAGTCGGGGCTCCTCACGCACGCGTACGAGGTCCGGGTCGAGGTGGAAGGCGCGGAACGTCTCGTGGGTGCGGCGGTACGGGGAGACGTACACGCTGACCCGCTCGCGGCCGAACACCTCGCGCACGCGTTTGCCGGTCTCCTCTGCCTGCTGCCAGCCCCGCTCGGTCAGTGCCAGAGCGTGGTCTGGCTCGCGTTCGTACACGGAGTCATCAACATTGCCCGTTGACTCGCCGTGCCGGACAAGGACGATGCGCCGTGGTCGTGCCATGCCAAGACCCTAGATCGAGTGATGGCCGATCGAGCACCCGTACGGCCTCCATACGGCGTACGTCACACATTTCCTGCACCACGAGCCACACCAGGGCGCACGATTCACAGTCCGGTTTTCAAACCGTCCAGCTCGGCTCCAGTTGCACGATGTCGCCCGTCAAGGACGCCACGTCCGCCTCCGTCTGGGCGCGCAGCGCGAGGCGCTCGATTCGCTCCGTCCGGTACTTGCCGTGCTCGGCGGCCGACTGCCACATCGACAGCACCAGGAACTCGTGGCCCGGCGCCTCACCGAACAGGCCGCGGATCATGCCGGGCGAACCGGCCATCGCGGGGTTCCAGACCTTCTCCTGCATCAGGGTGAAGTGCTCGGCGCGCTCACCGTGGACCCGACAGTGGGCGACCCGCACCAGGTCGGTGTCCGTGAAGCGCGGTTCGAAGCCGGTCTTCACGTCGAAGCGGTAGTCGAAGAGCTTGACCTGCGCGTCCTTGAACGTGCCCGACTGCGAGGACGCAAGCCGGTCGTGGGAACGGGCCATGAAGGAGTCGTAGAAGGAACGGCTCTCCCAGAAGGAGAAGATGTGCGCCACTCCGGGCCGCCCCCGGCTCCAGCCTCCGCCCTGTCCCCGAAACCCCGGCTCCCCCAGAAGCCCCGCCCATTTTCGCTGCCCCCGCTCGAAGCCGCGGCGGTCCACCACGGTGCAGCGAATCCACTTGACCAGCACCGCGCCATCGTACGGCCAGGCAGCGTGGCCCAGGTCACGCTCCGACAGAGATCTCTCCCGCGAGCGTCACGCGCGCGTGGCAGGATGGACAATCGGCCCCGACTGTCTGGCAGTTCGGACCGAGGACACGGGGAAGGGGAAACCTGGTGAACGCCCTCAACAAGGGGATCCGCAAGATCGAGGTCTCGCTGAAGTGGGATCCGAGTCCGGTGGGGAGCGCTGCCACCGATCTGGACATCGTCGCCGCGACGTATCTGGAGGCGGACCCGTACGGCGATCCCGCCTATGTGGTGCACTTCGACAGCCGCTCCCCTGACGGCACCATCACCCTCAACCGGGACAGCAAGGACGGCAAGGGCTTCGGCTGGGACGAGGTCATGACCCTGGAGCTCAACCGGCTCGACAGCCGGTACGCGCGCGTGGTCGTCGGTGTCGTCATCCAGCAGCGCTCCGAGGAGCGGACGTTCGTCGGCGTGATCAATCCGGCGTTGCGGATCCGCGAGGGATACACCGTGCTCACCGAGAACGACTTCGGCGATGTCCTCGGGGCCACGGCGGCGACGGTCGCGGAGTTCGTGCGAGACGGGTCCGGAACATGGGAGCTCCATCCCGGCATCCACGGCTTCGAGGACGACCCGGCGGAGTACACACGGTCCATGGGTCAGGCGCACCGGCCCTGATCAAGGGATGCTGGAACCCAGCCCTCTGAGCTCCAGCTCCGCCGCGATATCCGCGCGCCACGTCAACTGCCCGTCACCGGCAACAAGTCCGGCTCGGGCAGCCTCGTACCAGCCTCACGGCAGAGCGGCACGAGATACGCGTGACGCAACACCGCCCACCATGCAGCGGGACCGACGGAGTCCCGCTGCCTCTCCGAACCCGGACTCCTGGTCGGCGACCCGGCGTTGAAGGACCGTTCGGTCGACGGCCCGAGCGTGTCGTGCCCATGCCCGCGCCCCAGCTCGTCACCCGCTCCGCCAGGTGGCCAGGCGGCCAGCGTCTCCCGGCTTCCATGGCGTACGAGCCAACGACCGGTCGTACGGGCCCGATCGCCCCGCTCCGACGACGATCACCAGTCCGGGAACGACTCACCGTCGCAGTGACAGGGTGCGCGGCGTCCATAGGCGCAGGCGGAGCGCGTACTCGATCAAGGAGATGGTCACCTTGCTCACCAGAAGGTCGGGCGCGCGATTCTCTTGATCATTCAGAGGGGCTGGGCGTCGTGACCCACGGCCGCTGACGCACCTGACGACACGGGCCGCTCAAACCCGGGCGGGGAGCCGGCATTTCGCCGACTCCCCTCCTCTGGCAGTCACTTCACGCCTGAACGGCGCTCACTTTCAGCTGCAGCCGCTGGTCGAGCCGCAGCCCTCGCAGATGTAGCAGGAACCGGCCCGCTGCATCTTCGTACCGCAGGAGAAGCAGAGCGGGGCGTCGGCCTGGATACCCAGCTGCATCTCCACCAGCTCGGCGCTGGTGTGGGCCTGCTTCGGGGCGGGCTTGGCCGCCTCGACCTCGGCCTTGGGGGTGACGACGGCCTTCAGCTCCTGGGCGCGCGGCGCCGACTGGGCCAGCCCCTCGACGTCCACCTCGTCGTCGGACGGCTCGTACGAACCGGTCTCCAGGTGGCGCTGACGCTCCTCGGCGGAGTGGATGCCGAGCGCGGAGCGCGTCTCGAAGGGCAGGAAGTCGAGCGCCAGGCGGCGGAAGATGTAGTCGACGATCGACTGCGCCATCCGCACATCCGGGTCGTCCGTCATACCGGCCGGCTCGAAGCGCATGTTGGTGAACTTGGAGACGTACGTCTCCAGCGGCACGCCGTACTGGAGGCCGACGGACACCGCGATGGAGAAGGCGTCCATCATGCCCGCGAGGGTGGAGCCCTGCTTGGACATCTTCAGGAAGACCTCGCCGAGACCGTCGTCCGGGTAGGAGTTGGCGGTCATGTAACCCTCGGCGCCGCCGACCGTGAAGGACGTCGTGATGCCGGGACGGCCCTTGGGGAGGCGCTTGCGGACCGGGCGGTACTCGACGACCTTCTCGACCGTCTCACGGATGGTCGCCTCGGCCTTCGCCGTGACGGCGTCGGTCGCGGACTTCTCCTTCTCCTTGGTCTTGGCGGAGAGGGGCTGGCCGACCTTGCAGTTGTCGCGGTAGATGGCGAGCGCCTTGACGCCCATCTTCCAGGCCTCGAAGTAGACCTCTTCGACGTCCTCGACAGTCGCCGTCTCCGGCAGGTTGACCGTCTTGGAGAGCGCACCGGAGATCCACGGCTGGATCGCCGCCATCATGCGGACGTGGCCCATCGCGGAGATGGAACGCTCGCCCATGGCGCAGTCGAAGACCTCGTAGTGCTCGTGCTTGAGGCCGGGGGCGTCGACGACATTGCCGTTCTCGGCGATGTGGGCGACGATCGCCTCGATCTGCTCCTCCTGGTAACCCAGGCGGCGCAGAGCCTGCGGAACGGTGCCGTTGACGATCTGCATCGAGCCGCCGCCGACCAGCTTCTTGAACTTGACCAGGGCGAGGTCGGGCTCGAGGCCGGTGGTGTCGCAGGACATCGCGAGACCGATGGTGCCGGTCGGGGCGATGACGGATGCCTGGGAGTTACGGAAACCGTTCTTCTCACCGACACGCAGCACGTCCTGCCAGGCCTCCGTGGCGGCGGCCCAGATCGGCGAGTCCAGGTCGTCCACGCGGACAGCCTTGGTGTTCTCGTCAGCGTGCTGCTTCATGACCCGAAGGTGCGGCTGCGCGTTGCGGGCGTAACCGTCGTACGCGCCGACGACCGCGGCGAGTTCGGCGGAACGCTTGTACGACGTGCCGGTCATCAGGGAGGTGATGGCGCCGGCGAGGGCCCGGCCGCCGTCCGAGTCGTACGCGTGGCCGGTCGCCATCAGCAGGGCGCCGAGGTTGGCGTAGCCGATGCCGAGCTGGCGGAACGCGCGCGTGTTCTCACCGATCTTCTGCGTCGGGAAGTCCGCGAAGCAGATGGAGATGTCCATCGCGGTGATGACGAGTTCGACGACCTTGGCGAAGCGCTCGACCTCGAAGGACTGGTGGCCCTTGCCGTCGTCCTTGAGGAACTTCATCAGGTTCAGCGAGGCGAGGTTGCAGGACGTGTTGTCCAGGTGCATGTACTCGCTGCAGGGGTTCGAGCCGTTGATACGGCCGGACTCCGGGCAGGTGTGCCAGTGGTTGATGGTGTCGTCGTACTGGATGCCCGGGTCGGCGCAGGCCCAGGCCGCCTCGGCCATCTTGCGGAACAGGGACTTGGCGTCGACCTCTTCGATGACCTCGCCGGTCATACGGGACGTCAGGCCGAACTTGCCGCCCGTCTCGACGGCCTTCATGAACGTGTCGTTCACACGGACCGAGTTGTTGGCGTTCTGGTACTGGACGGACGTGATGTCGTCGCCGCCCAGGTCCATGTCGAAGCCCGCGTCGCGCAGGGCGCGGATCTTCTCCTCTTCCTTCACCTTGGTCTCGATGAAGTCCTCGATGTCGGGGTGGTCGACGTCGAGGATGACCATCTTGGCGGCGCGACGGGTCGCACCACCCGACTTGATCGTTCCCGCGGAGGCGTCGGCACCGCGCATGAAGGAGACGGGACCCGAGGCGTTGCCGCCCGAGGAGAGCAGCTCCTTGGAGGAACGGATCCGGGACAGGTTCAGGCCGGCGCCGGAGCCGCCCTTGAAGATCATGCCCTCTTCCTTGTACCAGTCGAGGATGGACTCCATGGAGTCGTCGACGGCCAGGATGAAGCACGCGGAAACCTGCTGCGGCTGCGGGGTTCCGACGTTGAACCAGACGGGGCTGTTGAAGCTGAAGATCTGGTGCAGGAGGGCGTACGCCAGCTCGTGCTCGAAGATCTCTGCATCGGCGGGCGAGGCGAAGTACTTGTAGTCCTCGCCGGCCTTCCGATACGTCTTCACGATGCGGTCGATCAGCTGCCTGAGGCCGGTCTCGCGCTGCGGGGTGCCGACGGCACCGCGGAAGTACTTGCTGGTAACGATGTTGACCGCGTTCACCGACCAGAAGTCGGGGAACTCGACGCCACGCTGCTCGAAGTTCACCGAGCCGTCGCGCCAGTTGGTCATGACGACGTCACGGCGCTCCCAGGCCACCTCGTCGTACGGGTGCACGCCAGGAGTGGTGTGGATGCGCTCGATACGCAGTCCCTTGGTCGCCTTGGTGCCCTTGGCGCGGGAACTCCGTGCCGGACCGCTCGCCGTCTCTGTCATGCCGCCTCCCTCTACGGGCTAAAACGCCCTGAAGTGCCCTGATGTTCCCGGGCACGGTGTTCTGTCTGGTGTTGCGGGCACCCTCTCGCTGCCACCCGCAACAGGTCTTCGTCCGCCGCCGTCCAGGCCGGTCCCGGTGTCTCCGACCGGGCCGGCCCTCCGATCAGTCGGCGGCGCCTGCGGGCTCGGGGACCTGAACGGCCTCTCCCGACCCGCGGTCGTCTTCCTGGCTCCCCGTGACAACACCTTCGCGGTCCTCGTCGTCCGCAACGGGGCGTCCCGCCGATTGCCTGAGCTCCACGATCGCGGCCTCGAAGTCCTCGAGCGAGTCGAACGCCCGGTAGACGGAGGCGAATCGCAGATAGGCCACCAGGTCGAGCTCCTGCAACGGGCCGAGTATGGCCAGCCCCACGTCATGAGTGGTCAGCTCGGCGCTTCCGGTGGCCCGCACCGCCTCCTCGACCCGTTGGCCGAGTTGAGCGAGCGCGTCCTCGGTGACAGGTCGTCCCTGGCATGCCTTGCGCACACCGTTGATGACCTTGGTACGACTGAAAGGCTCGGTGACTCCGGACCGCTTGACCACCATGAGCGAACACGTCTCCACAGTCGTGAAACGACGGGAGCAGTCCGGACACTGGCGGCGCCTGCGGATCGACGTGCCGTCGTCGGTCGTACGACTGTCGACGACGCGGCTGTCGGGGTGCCTGCAGAAGGGGCAGTGCATGAAGTCCCAACCCTCCTCACAGCAGACTCAATAGCCTCGCTGGGCCTCTTGGGCCCCTCGAAGCAGCCCCAAGCATAGGCGATCGCGGAGGGTCCGAAGACCCGGGGGACCACAACTTCTGGGCTGCTGTAGCAATCCAAGCACTAGATGTAGGGATCGGCTCTATAAACACGCCGTACGCGCGTGTCGCACCCGTATTGGCATGTGCCGCACGACAACGCCGCCACGCCGGGGACGCTCATGCACAGGCGTACCGCTGCGGCGCATGCGGAGATACCGTGGGCACCGCACGGAGGGGACGTGGGGCTCCCGCACAGATGAGGACCGGGCCCCTGTCGCCGGAACACCGGATGGCAGACTGGGGCAACAACCCACGGGGTCACCACCTCGGCGGTGAAGAGTACAACAATGAGCCCTTTTGTCCGCTGGACATCGCGTTAGCCATACACCCAGACACATGATCGCGGCGGGCAATCCGCGATTTTTCACTCGAACGTGTGTTTGGCGCAACCTTTCGAAAGCAACTACCGTTGTCCAGCAGGGAGACCATCGAGAGGGGCCGACGTGACCACCACCGCAGACAGTGCCACCATCACTGCCCAGGACCGCTCCCAGGGCCGACTCGAGCCGGTGCATGCGATGAACGAAGCCACGAATCCCGAGGGGCACAAGCGCTCCCTGCCGGGCCGACCTCCAGGCATCCGGGCGGACAGCTCGGGGCTCACCGACCGGCAGCGCCGGGTGATCGAGGTCATCAGGGACTCCGTGCAGCGGCGCGGCTACCCGCCGTCCATGCGGGAGATCGGACAGGCCGTCGGCCTCTCCAGCACCTCCTCTGTCGCACACCAGCTCATGGCACTGGAGCGCAAGGGCTTCCTGCGCCGCGACCCGCACCGCCCGCGCGCATACGAGGTGCGCGGCTCCGACCAGGCCGCCTCCGTGCAGCCCACGGACACCGCCGGCAAGCCCGCCGCGTCCTACGTCCCGCTGGTGGGCCGTATCGCCGCAGGTGGCCCGATCCTCGCGGAGGAGTCCGTCGAGGACGTGTTCCCGCTCCCCCGACAGCTCGTCGGTGACGGTGAGTTGTTCGTGCTGAAGGTCGTCGGCGACTCCATGATCGAGGCCGCGATCTGCGACGGCGACTGGGTCACGGTCCGTCGCCAGCCCGTCGCCGAGAACGGCGACATCGTGGCCGCGATGCTCGACGGCGAGGCCACCGTCAAGCGCTTCAAGCGCGAGGACGGCCACGTGTGGCTGCTCCCGCACAACGCCGCGTACGAGCCGATTCCCGGCGACGACGCGACCATCCTCGGCAAGGTGGTGGCGGTGCTGCGCCGCGTGTGACGGCTGCGGCGAGCGGACCACTTCGAGGTCCGCCCTCTGACTGGGCCTCGGGACCTCTGCGCCGGTTCCGGGGCCCAGCGCTGTGCGGGGTGCCCTGTGACGTATCCCAGGGCACCCGGTGTCTTCCAGAGGGTGTGGGTTGGCCCGACCGGAGCCGGTCGGGCCAACCCACACCCTTACTCTTCTTCCGCCGGCTTCGCCGCCGCGTCGATCGCCGCCAGCGACCTCCGGACCTGGTTGCGGTCCGTCGTGTACCAGAAGTCGGGCAGTGACGTCTTCAGATAGCTCCCGTATCGCGCGGTGGCGAGCCGCTGATCCAGTACGGCGACCACTCCACGGTCCCCCGATGCCCGTACGAGACGGCCGGCGCCCTGCGCCATGAGCAGCGCCGCGTGCGTGGCGGCTACCGCCATGAAGCCGTTGCCACCCGCATCCTCCACCGCCTTCTGCCGGGCGCTCATGAGGGGGTCGTCGGGGCGCGGGAACGGGATCTTGTCCATGACGACCAGTTGGCAGCTGGGGCCGGGGACGTCGACGCCCTGCCACAGCGACAGCGTGCCGAACAGGCACGTCTTCGGGTCTGCCGCGAAGTTCTTGATCAGCTCGCCGAGGGTCTCCTCGCCCTGGAGAAGGATCGGGAACTCGGGGATGCGGGACCGCAGTTCCTCGGCGGCGAGCTGGGCGGCCCGCATCGAGGAGAACAGGCCCAGGGTGCGGCCGCCTGCCGCCTGGATCAGTTCCGTCAGCTCGTCGAGCATGTCCGCGCGGTCGCCGTCCCGCGCGGGGCGCGAGAGATGCTTGGCGACATAGAGGATGCCCTGCTTCGGGTAGTCGAAGGGCGAGCCGACGTCGACGCCCTTCCATTGCGGGACGTCGTCCCCCTCGGTGCCCTCGGGGGCGAGTCCCAGGGAGGCGCCGACGCCGTTGAAGTCGCCGCCCAGCTTCAGGGTCGCCGAGGTCAGGACGACGGAACGGTCCGCGAAGAGCTTCTCCCTCAGCAGGCCCGACACGGACATGGGGGCCACGCGCAGGGAAGCGCCGAAGCGGTCGTGCCGTTCGTACCAGACGACGTCCCACTCGGAGCCGTTGGTGATCCGCTCCGCCACGTCGTGCACGTTCTCCACAGCCGCCAGAGCCTGCTTGCGTACGGCGTCCTCGTCCTGGACGGACTTGTCGCGAGTGGCACCGATGGCGGAGATGACGGTGCGGGCGGCGTCGCGCAGCGCCATGAGGGCGTAGCCGAGGTCTTCCGGGATCTCCTCCAGGCGGCCCGGCAGCGCGAGCTCCATCAACCGCTCGAAGCCCTCGGCTGCGGTCTGGAGCTGGTCGGCGGCCTTCTCGTTGACGAGCTTCGCCGCCCGGCGCACCGCGCGGTTGACCTGCCCCGGGGTGAGCTCGCCGGTGGCGACGCCGGTGACCCGGGAGACCAGTTCGTGTGCCTCGTCGACGATCAGTACCTCGTGCTGCGGGAGCACCGGGGCGCCCTCGATGGCGTCGATGGCGAGGAGCGCGTGGTTGGTGACGACGACCTCGGCGAGCTTGGCGCGCTCACGGGCCATCTCGGCGAAGCACTCCGCGCCGTACGCGCACTTCGTGGCTCCCAGGCACTCCCGGGACGACACCGACACCTGGGCCCAGGCCCGGTCGGATACGCCCGGGGTGAGGTCGTCGCGGTCACCGTTCTCCGTCTCGTCCGACCAGTCGCGGAGTCGCAGCAGGTCCTGGCCCAGCTTGCTGGTGGGCGCGGCCGCCTCGAACTGGTCGAAGAGCCCCTCCTCCTCGTCCTGCGGGACGCCCTCGTGGAGGCGGTGCAGACACAGGTAGTTCGACCTGCCCTTGAGCATCGCGAACTCCGGGCGGCGGCGGAGCTGAGGGTGCAGCGCGTCGACCGTGCGCGGAAGGTCCCGCTCGACGAGCTGGCGTTGCAGGGCCAGGGTGGCCGTGGCCACGACGACTCTCTCCCCGTGCGCGAGCGCGGGCACGAGATAGCCCAGCGACTTTCCGGTGCCGGTGCCGGCCTGGACCAGCAGATGGGAGCCGTCGTCGATCGCCTCCGCGACGGCTTCGGCCATGGTCACCTGACCTGGGCGCTCCGTGCCGCCGACGGCAGCGACGGCGGCATGCAGGAGTTCGGGGAGTGAGGGCTTCGTCATAGCGCGACAACCCTACGGCCCACCACTGACAAACGAGCTGTCTCTTATCACCACCTGACGCTGCCCACCAAAGAGAAAGTGTAAAACCGGCTGGGTGCACCACA
>NZ_JABERD010000136.1 GCF_013044505.1 Streptomyces sp. S3(2020)
TTCGCACTGCGACATCTGCTCTTAGTCGTTGAGGTTTTGTTTTTTTTTTCAAAACGAATACGGCACCCGACTTGCTCAGGAGTCTCGTGGTCTCGGACATGTGTATACGCGACAGTTATCTCACCCCCGTTCACCTGCCCCTTCTTCGACGTCACATGCCCCGCCCCCGGCGAGGCCAGCCAGTGCAGCGTGGCGGCGATGTCGCCGGGTGTCCCGGCGCGACCGTTGGCGGTGTCGGCGATGAGCCGGGCACGGCGGGCGGGGTCGATGGCCGGGCCGAAGAACTCGGTGTCCTCGATGTAGCCGGGCGCGACGACGTTCACGGTGATCCCGCGCGGCCCGAGCTCCCGGGCCAGGTCATGGGCGTACGGATGCAGCCCGGCCTTGGCCGCCGCGTACGCCCCGCTGCCGGAGCCCCGGTAGGCGGCGACGGAGCTGACGAACAGCACCCGCCCGCCGGGCTCGGCGAGCCGCTCCTTCAGGGCTTCGGTGAGCAGCGCCGCGGTCAGCAGATTGAGCCGGAAGTTGACGGTCCAGTTGTGGGCGACGGCGTCCAGCGGATCGTCGCCGGAGGCGGGCGGTTCGAGCTGTCCGGTCCCGCCCGCGCTGTGGACCAGCACATCCACGGTCCCCAGCTCCCGGGCGACGAACCCGGCGACCTCCCGCACACCGCGCGGGTCACTCAGATCGGCCGCGTAGGTCAACGCCCCCGGCACCCCGGCCTTCTCCAGCACCTCGGCCCGCCGCCCGAGCAGCAGCACCCGGTCCCCGTCCGCCGCGAAGGCCTGCGCCGCCGCGAGCCCGATCCCCGTACCGCCACCACTGATCACGATGTTGCGAGACATGCCCCCACCCTAAGAAGGGCCGCCCGCACAGCCGTCGCCCTTTACACGACTGCCATACGACGGACAGATCACCGCAGGCTGCGCACGTCGAGATGTCTCAGCACCCGGTCCACGACCTCGGGATCGGCCCCCGGCTCGCTCCGCGCCGCGAGCACCTCGTGCCGCGCGGCGCTCATCATCTCGCCCTGGATCCGCCGCACCCGCTTCAGCCGCTTCACCCGCTGCTCGTGGGCCTCCCGCCGCTCCTCGTCCCCCATGTCCGGACTGATCCGCACCCCGATGTCGAAGGCCCGCCGCAGCATCTGCTCGGACAGCTCCTCCGGCAGCTCCTCGACCTCCTCGATCTCCCGCAGCCTGCGCTTGGCCGCCTTGGCCGCCCGGATCGCCAGCGTCTTCTCGAACTCCTTCTCCCGCTCGGTGTCGGCCTTCACACCGAGCTTCCTCACGAGCCACGGCAGGGTCAGCCCCTGGAGCACGAGCGTCGCCATGATGACCCCGAACGCGACGAAGACGATCTCGTCCCGGTCGGGAAACGCGGATCCGTCGTCGGTCTTCAGCGGGATCGCCAGGGCCAGCGCCACGGACGCCACCCCGCGCATCCCGGACCACCACATGACGACGGTCTCCCGCCAGCTCATCGGGATCTCCTCGGCGTAGTCCTGCTTCGCGTGCAGCCGCTTGGCGACCCAGGTCGCGGGCAACAGCCACAACAGCCGTACGAGGACGACGACCCCCACGATCGCGGCGGCCCAGCCGAGCATCTCGCCCCACCGCCCGGACGCGGTCCGGATGGCGTTGTGCAGTTCGAGCCCGATCAGCCCGAAGGCCACGCCGGTGACGAGCGTGTCGACGATGTCCCAGAACGTGTGCCCGGCGAGCCGGGTGAGCACGTCGTCGGCGTCGGTGGCGTACTCGGCGAGGAAGAGGGCGGTGGTGAGGACCGCGAGCACCCCGGAGCCGTGCAGCTCCTCGGCCAGCACGTAGGAGGCGTACGGCACGAGGAGGGTGAGGCCGATCTGGAGGGTCGCGTCGTCGAGCAGGTTCATGAGCCGGTTGGCGCCCCAGCCGAGGGCCACGCCGACCACGACGGCGACCACGGCGGACAGCACCAGGTCGAGGCCGGCCCGCCAGGGCGAGAACGTGCCGCTGACCGCCGCGGCGATCGCCACGTGGTAGAGCACGATCGCCGTCACGTCGTTGAAGAGCCCCTCGCCCTCCAGGATCGACACCAGCCGGCGCGGCAGCCCGAGCTGCCCGGCGACGGCGGTCGCCGCGACCGGGTCGGGCGGTGCGACCAGCGCCCCGAGGGCCACGGCGGCGGCGATCGGCAGCCCCGGCACGATCGCGTTGGCGACGACGGCCACACACAGGGTGGTGACGAACACCAGCGCCACGGCGAGCAGGAAGATCGGTCTGATGTTGGCCGCGAACTGCCGCCAGGAAGTCCGCCGTACGGCGGCGTAGAGCAGCGGTGGCAGCAGGAGCGGCAGGATCAGCTCCGGCGGGATCTCGACGTTGGGCACGAAGTCGAGCAGGGCGAGGACCATCCCGAGCAGGGTCATCAGCACCGGCGCCGGCAGCCCGACCCGGTCCCCGACCGGGACGCTCACCACGGCCCCGAGCAACAGCACGAACAGCAGGGCCAACTGATCCACGGTCAGCACTCCGATGAGCTCTGGGCGTTCGGACGACAGACCTCAAGCGTGCCACGCCACGGCTCTCACCAGCGTTTTCGGCACCCTGTGTCACAGGGTGCCGCCCTCGCTACAGCGCGCGCCGCATCCCGCGGTGCGCCATCCCCGCCTCCAGGTACTCCGGCCCGTACGCCTCGTACCCCAGCCGCTCGTAGAACCCCAGCGCATGTGTCTGCGCGTGCAGATCCACCGCGGCCAGCCCCAGCGCGCGTGCCGCGTCCTCGATGGCCCGCACGAGCGCGACACCGACGCCCAGTCCGCGCACGTCCTGGGTGACGGCGAGCCGCCCGAGCGACCCCAGCGTCAGATCACCGCCGACCTTCTCCGCGGCCCGGGGGCCGTGCAGCAGCCGCCCGGTGCCCAGCGGCACCCCGTCCTCCCGCACGGCCAGCACATGTACGGCGGCGGCGTCGTACGCGTCGTACTCCAGGTCCTCCGGCACCCCCTGCTCGGCGACGAAGACCTCCTTGCGCACCGCGAAGCACAGCTCGCGGTCGGCGGGGTCCTCGGCGACCCGGACCGCGTACGACGGCAGGCTCATCCGTACGTCTCCTCGCGGACCTGGTCCAGGGCCTTCTGCAGGTCGGCCGGGTAGTCGCTCTCGAACTCGGCCCACTGGCCGTCCCCGGGGTGCTCGAAGCCGAGGCGGACGGCGTGCAGCCACTGGCGGGTCAGGTGCAGCCGCTTGGCGAGCGTCGGGTCGGCGCCGTAGGTCAGGTCGCCGACGCAGGGGTGGCGGTGGGCGGCCATGTGGACGCGGATCTGGTGGGTGCGGCCGGTCTCCAGCTTCACGTCGAGCAGGGAGGCCGCGCGGAACGCCTCGATGAGGTCGTAGTGGGTGATCGACGGCTTGCCCTCCGCCGTGACCGCCCACTTGTAGTCGTGCTGGGGGTGGCGGCCGATGGGCGCGTCGATGGTGCCGCTCGTCGGGTCCGGGTGGCCCTGCACCAGCGTGTGGTAGCGCTTGTCGACCGTGCGCTCCTTGAACTGGCGCTTGAGCGAGGTGTACGCCCGCTCCGACTTGGCGACCACCATGAGACCGGAGGTGCCCACGTCGAGCCGGTGCACGATGCCCTGGCGCTCGGCGGCGCCGGACGTCGAGATCCGGTACCCGGCGGCGGCGAGCCCGCCGATCACGGTGGTCCCGGTCCAGCCGGGCGACGGGTGGGCGGCGACCCCGACGGGCTTGACGATGACCACCACGTCATCGTCGTCATGGATGATCTCCATGCCCTCGACGGGCTCGGCGACGATCTGCACGGGCGCGGGCGCCCCCGGCATCTCGACCTCCAGCCAGGCCCCGCCGTGCACCCGCTCGGACTTGCCGACCACGGCCCCGTCGACCTGGACCTTGCCCGTCGCGGCCAGCTCGGCCGCCTTGGTGCGGGAGAAGCCGAACATGCGGGAGATGGCGGCGTCTACGCGCTCGCCCTCCAGGCCGTCGGGCACGGGCAGGGTACGGATCTCGGGAACTGTGCTCACCCGTCGAGTATGCCGGACACCACCGACACCCCCGTAAACGAGCCCCTCAGTCCTTGTGGACGGTGCCGTCCGGGTCGAGGCCCTTGAAGGACAGCAGCACGATCAGGATGCCGCCGCACACGATCGCCGAGTCGGCCAGGTTGAACACCGCGAAGTGCTTGGGCGCGATGAAGTCCACGACCGCGCCCTCGAAGACGCCCGGCGAGCGGAAGATCCGGTCGGTGAGATTGCCGAGCGCACCGCCCAGCAGCAGGCCCAGCGCGATCGCCCAGGGCAGGCTGTAGAGCTTGCGGGCGAGCCGGGCGATCACCACGATCACGGCGGCCGCGATCACCGTGAAGATCACGGTGAAGGCCTCGCCGAAGCCGAAGGCCGCGCCCGCGTTGCGGATCGCCTCGAACTTCAGCCAGTCCCCGATGATCTCGATCGGCGCGTGGTGCTCCAGCTTGGCGACCACGATCATCTTGCTGACCAGGTCGAGGACGTACGCGAACGTGGCGACCGCGAACAGCACGGCGATCCGCCGCTTCCCCCTGGGCCGCGCCTCGGCGCTCCCCTGCCCCTCCGCACCGGCTGACTGCTCCGGCTCGGCCTCCGCCCCCTCCGGGGAGTCCGGCGTACCGATGATGCGCTCCGCCTCTGTCACGTGAGTCCCTCGACCTAGGTACCTGACTGAGGACGAGGGTACGGCACGCCCCACCGCACGATCAGTACCGGCGTTCCTGCTTCTGCTTGCACTCCACGCAGAGCGTGGCCCGCGGGAACGCCTGCATGCGCGCCTTGCCGATGGCGTTGCCGCAGTTCTCGCACAGGCCGTACGTGCCCGCGTCGAGGCGCTGCAGGGCCCGCTCGCTCTGTTCGAGCATCTCTCGCGCGTTGGCCGCGAGGGACATCTCGTGCTCGCGCGTGATGTTCTTGGTGCCGGTGTCCGCCTCGTCGTCGCCGGCGCCGCCCCCGGAGTCCCGCATCAGACCCACCAGGGACTCCTCGGAGGTCGTGATCTCGGAGCCCAGCCGCAACACCTCGGACTGCAGCTCGGCACGCGCCTCCGCGATCTCCTCCGGCGTCCAGGGGTCCTCGCCGGGGCGGACCGCGAGCTCGCCCGGCACCACCGCCGCGGCGAGGCGTGCCTTGGGGACGGCGGTCTTCGCCGCCGTGGCCGTGCCAGAAGTCTTCTTCGCAACCACCGTCGTGGCTCCCGTCTGCTTCGCGGCCTGCGCCGCGCCCGCTTTCTTGGCCGTGCTCTTGCCTGCCGCGCTCTTCGTGGAGGTGCTCTTCGTGGAAGTGCTCTTGGCGGCAGTGGTCTTCTTGACTGCCGCATTCGACGCCGCCGTCTTCTTGGCCGCCTTCTTGGCCGCCGTCTTCTTCGCGGCGGCCTTCTTGGCCGCCGGTCTCTCGGGCTCTTCCTCCTCGACGGTCTTCCGCGCGGGTGCCGCCTTGGACTCCGTGGCCTTCGCCGTGGCCTTCTTGGCCGCGGTCTTCTTCGCGGGGCTCTTGGCCGCCGCCTTCCTCGCGGCGCCGCCCACCGTCTTCACGGCCTTGTCGGCGCGCCCCTCGCCGTCCCCCTGTGCGCTCTTCTTCCCACCCACGTCCTTGGCCGCACCCCCGGAGGCCTCGGCAGTCCCCGAGCTGCCCGACGCCGACTGCTGTACGGCGGTCTTCTTCGCCACCATGGCCGCGGCCCCTTCACATATTGTGATCTTGCACGCGAATCGTGCTGGGACGATAAATCGACTTGAGTCCCGCGGCAACGGGGCACACCGCCCGATTCGCCCGGCTCGCGCATGGGGCGCGCCGAACCTGCAAGCGTTGTGCCCAGCTCCCCGCCGGGTAATCCGCCGTGTCGTGCGTCCCAGAATCCGAACACGCGTACCGCTCCATTCGGGTCACTCCCGGCCGTCCGGCGCCCGCGTCCCCCGCGCCCGGAAAACCGGTCGGCCGCTGTCCGTGCGGCGCCGTACACTGGGCGGAGCGAGAAGCGTGGATGGGGACGAGTAGCGGCGTACGCAGCCCAGAGCGACCCGGGGACGGTGGAAGCCCGGGGGCGAGCGCGACGTGAAGATCACCCCGGAGCCGCCGGAAGAAGCCCCCTGTGGGGCGGTAGACCCGGCATCGCGACCCCAATGAGGGGGCTCATCGGTGTGGAAGGCGCACCGGGGAGCCAAGGAGGGTGGTACCGCGGGAGCGCGCCGAAACCGGCGTACACAAGACAGCTCTCGTCCCTCCGGACGGAAGGCAGCAAGTCCGCCGGAGGAAGCTCGCTGATGACATCGCCTACGTACCGCCAGGTGCCCGCCCAGGTCGACCTGCCCGCCCTCGAGCACGCCGTGCTCGATTTCTGGCGCGAGCAGAAGATCTTCGCCAAGAGCCTGGAGCAGTCCGAGGGCCGCCCCGAATGGGTGTTCTACGAGGGCCCGCCCACCGCCAACGGCATGCCCGGCGCCCACCACATCGAGGCGCGCGTCTTCAAGGACGTCTTCCCCCGCTTCCGCACCATGCGCGGCTACCACGTGGCCCGCAAGGCCGGCTGGGACTGCCACGGCCTCCCGGTGGAGCTCGCGGTGGAGAAGGAGCTCGGCTTCTCCGGCAAGCAGGACATCGAGGCGTACGGCATCGCGGAGTTCAACGACAGGTGCCGCGACTCCGTGCTGCGCCACACCGACGCCTTCTCCGAGCTGACGACCCGCATGGGCTACTGGGTCGACCTCGACGACGCCTACGTCACGATGGACCCCGAGTACATCGAATCGGTCTGGTGGTCGCTCAAGGAGATCTTCAACAAGGGCCTGCTGGTCCAGGACCACCGCGTCGCCCCCTGGTGCCCCCGCTGCGGCACCGGCCTCTCCGACCACGAGCTGGCGCAGGGCTACGAGACGGTCGTCGACCCGTCCGTGTACGTCCGTTTCCCGCTCACCTCCGGTCCGCTCGCCGGTGAGGCCGCGCTCCTGGTGTGGACGACCACGCCCTGGACGCTGGTCTCCAACACCGCGGTCGCCGCCCATCCCGAGGTCACCTACGTCGTCGCCACGAACGGCGAGGAGAAGCTCGTCGTCGCCGAGCCGCTCGTCGCCAAGTCGCTCGGCGAGGGCTGGGAGACCACCGGCCAGTCCTTCACGGGCGCCGAGATGGAGCGCTGGACCTATCAACGTCCGTTCGAGCTCGTGGAGTTCCCGGAACCGGCACATTTCGTCGTCAACGCCGAATACGTCACGACCGAGGACGGTACGGGCCTGGTCCACCAGTCCCCCGCCTTCGGCGAGGACGACCTCAAGGTCTGCCGCGCCTACGGCCTGCCCGTGGTGAACCCCGTCCGCCCCGACGGCACCTTCGAGGAGGACGTCCCCCTGGTCGGCGGCGTCTTCTTCAAGAAGGCGGACGAAAAGCTCACCGAGGACCTCCAGCAGCGCGGCCTCCTCTTCCGGCACATCCCGTACGAGCACAGCTACCCGCACTGCTGGCGCTGCCACACCGCGCTCCTCTACTACGCGCAGCCGTCCTGGTACATCCGCACCACCGAGGTCAAGAACCGTCTCCTCCAGGAGAACGAGAAGACCAACTGGTTCCCGGACACGGTCAAGCACGGCCGCTTCGGCGACTGGCTCCAGAACAACATCGACTGGGCGCTGTCCCGCAACCGCTACTGGGGCACCCCGCTGCCGATCTGGCGCTGCGAGGACGACCACCTGACCGTGGTCGGCTCCCGCGCGGAGCTCACCGAGCTGACCGGCACGGACCAGTCGGGCCTGGACCCGCACCGCCCGTTCATCGACGACGTCACCTTCGACTGCCCGCGGTGCGCGAAGACGGCCACGCGCGTGCCGGAGGTCATCGACGCCTGGTACGACTCGGGTTCGATGCCGTTCGCGCAGTGGGGCTACCCGTACAAGAACAAGGAGCTGTTCGAGAGCCGGTACCCGGCGCAGTTCATCTCCGAGGCCATCGACCAGACGCGCGGCTGGTTCTACACCCTCATGGCCATCGGCACCCTGGTCTTCGACAAGTCCTCGTACGAGAACGTCGTGTGCCTCGGCCACATCCTCGCCGAGGACGGCCGCAAGATGTCCAAGCACCTGGGCAACATCCTTCAGCCGATCCCGCTGATGGACCAGCACGGCGCCGACGCGGTGCGCTGGTTCATGGCGGCCGGCGGCTCCCCGTGGGCGGCCCGTCGCGTGGGCCACGGCACGATCCAGGAGGTCGTCCGCAAGACCCTCCTGACGTACTGGAACACGGTCGCCTTCCAGGCCCTGTACGCGCGTACGTCGAACTGGGCGCCGTCCGCGGCCGACCCGGCCCCGGCCGACCGCCCGGTCCTGGACCGCTGGCTGCTGTCCGAACTCCACGCGCTCACCGACCAGGTGACGCAGGCTCTGGAGGCGTACGACACCCAGCGCGCCGGCAAGCTCCTGTCCGCGTTCGTCGACGACCTGTCCAACTGGTACGTCCGCCGCTCCCGCCGCCGCTTCTGGCAGGGCGACAAGGCCGCGCTGCGCACGCTGCACGAGGTCGTCGAGACGGTGACGAAGCTGATGGCCCCGCTGACCCCGTTCATCACCGAGCGGGTCTGGCAGGACCTGGTGGTTCCGGTCTCCCCGGACGCCCCGGAGTCGGTGCACCTGGCGTCCTGGCCGGAGGCGGACCTCGACGCCATCGACCCGGAGCTGTCCAGGCAGATGGTCCTGGTGCGCCGGCTCGTGGAGCTGGGTCGGGCCACGCGCGCGGAGTCGGGCGTGAAGACCCGTCAGCCGCTGTCCCGGGCGCTCATCGCCGCGACCGGCTTCGACGCCCTCGACCGTGAACTGCACGCGCAGATCACGGAGGAGCTGAACGTCGAGTCCCTGGCGTCGCTGAGCGAGGTCGGCGGCAGCCTGGTGGACACCACCGCCAAGGCCAACTTCCGCGCCCTGGGCAAGCGTTTCGGCAAGCGCGTCCAGGATGTGGCGAAGGCCGTCGCGAACGCCGACGCGGCCGCTCTGTCCCTCGCCCTGCGCGAGGGCACGGCGTCGGTCGAGGTCGACGGCGAGACGATCACCCTGGCTCCGGACGAGGTGATCATCACGGAGACCCCGCGCGAGGGCTGGTCCGTGGCGTCCGACTCGGGTGCGACGGTCGCTCTCGACCTGGAGATCACCGAGGAGCTGCGGCAGGCGGGCCTCGCCCGTGACGCGATCCGTCTGATCCAGGAGGCCCGCAAGAACAGCGGCCTCGACGTGGCCGACCGCATCGCGCTGCGCTGGACGTCCACGGACCCGGCGGTGATCGCCGCCCTGGCCGAGCACGCGGGCCTGATCGCCGACGAGGTCCTGGCGACGGACTTCCAGCAGGGTGAGGCGGACGACACATACGGCGACGCCTTCACCGACGAGGGTCTGTCGCTGACGTTCCGCCTGCGCAAGGCATAACGGCACGGTGCCCGAAGGGCCCGGTCTCCCCTGGGAGGCCGGGCCCTTCCACGTGCCGTGACTCCACCCGCCCAAGGGGCGCGAGGAACTGCGCGATCAACCACAGCCGCGCAAAAGGGCGAAGCCCCGGATCAAAACCCGGGGCCTCGCCCTGAACGCTGCCGACGCCTAAGGCGTACTACAACTCGTCAGTTGTCGTCCTCGTCGATGAGGAACCCGCGCATCGGCGACGGGGCCTGACCCATCGGGCCGGGGCCCTGCGGCCGGACCGGAGCCATCGGCTGGGTCATCGCGGGCGACATCTGCTGCTGGCCACCGTAGGACGGCGCCGCCGGAGCCGGGGCTCCGCCCATGCCGCCCGGGTTGCCGCCGTACGACGGGGCGCTCGCGCCGGCCGGGGCCATGGAGGGCGCCGGGGACGGCGGAAGCGACGCGGCCGCGGGGGTGCGCGGCGGGGCCAGCGAGTCGTCGGCCTGGGTCTCCAGCTGACGCAGCTGCGACTCCAGGTAGGACTTCAGCCGCGTGCGGTACTCGCGCTCGAAACCGCGCAGGTCCTCGACCTTGCGCTCCAGCGTGGCGCGGGCGGACTCCAGGGAGCCCATCGCGACGCGGTGCTTCTCCTGCGCGTCCCGCTCCAGGGCGTCGGCCTTGGCACGGGCGTCACGCTCGAGGCCCTCGGCACGCGAACGCGCCTCGCCCACGATCTTGTTGGCCTCGGAACGGGCCTCGGCGATCGCCTGGTCGGCGGTCTGCTGGGCCAGCGAGAGGACACGGGCGGCGCTGTCGCCACCGGGGCCCTGACCGGGGCCGCCCATCGGGCCGCCACCCATCGGACCGCCCATGGGGCCACCCATCGGACCGCCCATGGGGCCGCCCATCTGCTGCTGCATGGGGGGCTGGCCACCCATCGGTCCCTGACCCATAGGACCCTGGCCCATCGGCCCCTGACCCATAGGGCCTTGACCCATCGGCCCCTGACCCATGGGACCGGGACCCTGCGGGCCACCCTGACCACCGCTGGGACCGGCGGGCAGCTGCGGCGCACCGCTCGGCAGCTGGGGCGGACCGCCCATGGGGCCGCCCATCTGCTGCTGCGGCGGGCCCGATATGCCGGCCGGCACGGGGCCGCCGGGCCCACGCATGCCCTGCTGCGGCATTCCACCCTGCTGCGGCATACCCTGCTGCGGCATTCCGCCCTGGGGCGGCATACCCTGCTGCTGGTCCTGGGGGCCGCCGGGGCCCTCCGGAGGCTTGCGCATGTTCTGCTGGTTCTGGGCAGCAGCACGCGTCGCCGCGGCCAGTTTGGCGCGCAGGTCCTCGTTCTCGCGCAGCAGGCGCGTCAGTTCGGCTTCGACCTCATCGAGGAAGGCATCGACCTCGTCCTCGTCATAGCCTTCTCGGAGGCGGACGGTCGTGAACTGCTTGTTCCGCACGTCCTCGGGGGTCAACGGCATCTCTTCACCTCAACGTAGTCATCGGCAGTCGGCAAGACCGTATCGTCCACTGTCACCTCGCGAGATTGCCCACGATAGAGATCAAGATGTAGACGATGATCATCAGTACGAAGAAGGACAGGTCGAGCGCCACGCCCCCGAGACGCAGCGGCGGGATGAACCGCCGCAGAAGCTTCAGCGGTGGATCGGTGACAGTGTAGGTGGCCTCCAGAACGACCACCATCGCCTTGCCAGGTTGCCACGAGCGGGCGAACTGGAAGACGTAGTCCATGACCAACCGGAAGATGAGCACGATGAGGAACACCATCAGCGCGATGTAGATCACCTGCGCGAACACGCCCATGGTCTGTCTTTCCCTCTCCCCTGTTCCGTACTTCTTACCGGTCGGCTATCTCAGCTCTGATTGAAGAACCCGCCCTCTGCGATACGGGCCTTGTCCTCCGCCGTGACATCGACGTTAGCAGGCGACAACAGGAACACCTTCTGCGTCACCCGCTCGATGCTGCCGTGAAGACCAAACACCAAACCGGCCGCAAAGTCGACAAGTCGCTTGGCGTCTGTGTCATCCATCTCAGTCAGATTCATGATCACCGGGGTGCCCTCACGGAAGTGTTCCCCGATGGTACGGGCCTCGTTGTAGGTCCGCGGGTGAAGCGTGGTGATCCGGTAAGGCTCTCGTTCCGACACGACCTTGGGCATGATCACCGGCGCGTTCTTCTCCAGGCTTTGACGTTCTTGTGTGATGGACGCCACGGGCGCGATCCGTGCGGGGCGTCCGGATTCAGCGGCCAGCGAAGCGGAACGGGCTACCGGCTCGCGCGACACCGATGGCTGTACGATTCGCACCTCTTCGTCCCTTTGGGACTGATGTGCACTGTGCGCCTGGTGCACCGGTTCATGCCGCCGGTGGTCACGCTCGGGCTCCGGGTCCAGTTCGGGTTCGAAGTCGTCGTCGGGGTCGAAACCGCGGCCGTCGTAACCATCGTCCTCCACGAGGCCGAGGTAGACCGCCATCTTGCGCATCGCGCCGGCCATGCTCTGAGTCCTCCGCTCTGTGGTGGATCGGCTGACGAACTGCCAAGTGCCCGCGATCCACGTGGTCGTTACACCCGCCTATCGGCGGTAATGACCATATTTTCTGCTGTGGTCCGACTTCCTGGCGACGTTACCCGAGCCTCGCGCGGACTCCGAGTACCGCCGTACCGACGCGCACATGTGTCGCTCCGGCCGCCACGGCCTGCTCGAGATCCGCACTCATCCCTGCCGACACCATGTTCGCAGCCGGATGGGCTCTGCGCAGGTCGGTCGACAAATCCATCAACCGCTCGAACGCCGCGAGTTCGCGTCCCGCGTAAACACCGGTGAGCGGTGCGACGGTCATCAGACCCGCCAGCCGCAGACCCGGCGCCGCCGCCACGAGTTCGCCCAACTCTTCGATTCCACCGGGTCCGACTCCTCCGCGCTCCCCGCGTCCGCCCTCGTCCGCGTCGAGCGCGACCTGGATCAGACAGCCGAGTTCCCGCTCCTGCCGCTCCGCTTCCTTGGAGAGCGCGGTGACGAGTCGACCACGGTCGACGGACTGCACCATATCGGCATAACCAGCCACAGACCGCACCTTGTTGGTCTGCAACTGGCCCACGAAATGCCAAGTCAGCGGCAGATCCGAACACTCGGCGGCCTTGGGTGCCGCGTCCTGGTCCTTGTTCTCGGCGACGTCGCGCACACCGAGTTCCGCCAGCATCCGCACATCGCTCGCGGGGTAGGTCTTGGTGACCACGATCAGGGTCACCTCCTCGCGCTTGCGGCCCGCGGCCGCGCAGGCGGCGGCGATACGGTCCTCCACCTGCGCCAGGTTCGCGGCGAGTTCGCCCTTACGGTCCGTCATGTTCTCTCAGTCCAGCCAGACATATCCCGCGAGTCGCCCCGTGGAGCGATCGCGGCGGTACGAGAAGTGGTCGCCCGATTCGAGCGTGCACACCGGCGACTGCTCCCGGTCGCGCACCCCGAGCCGTTCGAGCTGCGCGTGCACTCCGGCGGTCACGTCCACCGCGGGAGTGCCCCAGCTCGTCTCGGCGTACGCCGCCGGTTCGACGGCGGCCACGTCGGCGCGCATCGCGTCCGGCACCTCGTAGCACCGGCCGCAGACGGCGGGTCCGGTGCGGGCGACGATCCGGGCGGGCTCGGCGCCGAGTTCGGTCATGGCCCGTACGGCGGCGGGGACGACCCCGGCGATCATGCCGGGCCGCCCCGCGTGGGCCGCGCCCACGACTCCGGCGACAGGGTCGGCGAGCAGCACGGGCGTGCAGTCGGCGGTGAGGACGGCGAGGGCGAGGCCGCGCTCCGCGGTGACGACCGCGTCGACCTCCGGCACCGGACGGTCGCCCCACACCTCGGAGACCACGGCCACCTCCGCTCCGTGCACCTGGTTCATCCAGACCACCCGGCCGGGGTCGATCCCCAGCGACTTGGCGGCCAGTTCACGATTCGTGCGTACGGCGTCGACGTCGTCGCCGACCGCCCCGCCGAGGTTGAGCTCCTCGTACGGAACGGCGCTCACCCCACCCCACCGGTCGGTGAAGGCGAAGTGCGCGCCGCTCACAGTGCTCGTTGCGGAGCGCTGTCCTATCACTTCAGGAAGTCCGGCACGTCCAGCTCCTCGGCCGCGCTGTCCGAGTAGGTCCGCGACGGCGGCACCGGCGGGGAGACCGGGAGGTCGGCGACCGGCTCGGGCGCGGGCTCCGGCTCCTCCTTCGGCGTGACGCTGCCGAGCGAGCCGAAGGACGGACGGCTCTCGGTCTGCCGTACCGGAGTGGGCTCCTCGCGGCGGGCCGAGGACGAAGCCGAACCGAGGACGTTGTCCCGGCGGGCCGGCGGCTGGCCGCCGTCGAAGCCGGCCGCGATCACGGTGACCCGGACCTCGTCGCCGAGGGCGTCGTCGATGACCGCGCCGAAGATGATGTTGGCCTCGGGGTGGGCCGCCTCGGAGACCAGCTGGGCGGCCTCGTTGATCTCGAACAGGCCGAGGTCCGAGCCACCGGAGATGGAGAGCAGCACGCCCCGGGCGCCGTCGATGGAGGCCTCCAGGAGCGGCGAGGAGATCGCCATCTCGGCGGCGGCCACCGCGCGGTCGTCGCCGCGGGCCGAGCCGATGCCCATGAGAGCCGAACCGGCCTCGGACATGACCGACTTGACGTCGGCGAAGTCGAGGTTGATCAGACCCGGCGTGGTGATGAGGTCGGTGATGCCCTGGACGCCGGAGAGCAGGACCTGGTCGGCCGACTTGAAGGCGTCGAGGACCGAGACCTGGCGGTCCGAGATGGACAGCAGCCGGTCGTTGGGGATGACGATGAGGGTGTCGACCTCTTCGCGGAGTTCCGCGATGCCGTCCTCGGCCTGGTTGGCCCGGCGCCGTCCCTCGAAGGTGAAGGGCCGGGTGACCACGCCGATGGTGAGGGCGCCGAGGTTACGGGCGATGTTGGCCACGACGGGTGCGCCGCCGGTGCCGGTGCCGCCGCCCTCGCCGGCCGTCACGAAGACCATGTCGGCCCCCTTGAGGACCTCCTCGATCTCCTCGCGGTGGTCCTCGGCCGCCTTGCGGCCGACGGCCGGGTTGGCTCCGGCGCCGAGTCCGCGGGTGAGTTCACGGCCGACGTCGAGCTTGACGTCGGCGTCGCTCATCAACAGCGCCTGAGCGTCGGTGTTGATGGCGATGAACTCGACGCCCTTGAGACCGACCTCGATCATCCGGTTGATGGCATTGACACCACCGCCGCCGACACCGATGACTTTGATGACTGCGAGGTAGTTCTGCGGTGCTGCCACGTCGAAGGCCTCTCGCCTCGAGTTACGTGTCGTCGTCTCGCGGGAGATGCGATACGCGACGGATGCCGAATGGGACGGTCCATAGCGCCGACCCGAACCCTAACGTTGAAGTTTAGGGTTACCAGTGTGTCTGTTCCCTGGAGTCTTCTGAACAGGACACTAAGTCGACAAGTGGCGCACGTTCAACGAACACGCCGAACCTCCCGTTTTTCTTTTCACCCTATGTGATCAGCCGTAGCGGTAGCCAACCAGGGTGCTGGCCTGCGCGGATGTACGTCAACTCCCTGATGACGCAGGGGCGGTGGGAACCGAGACGTCGAAGTACCGCGCGCCGGGCGCCGCTTTCAGAAGAGCGGTGAGCGTACGGGCCTTGGCGGCACCCTTCTCGCCGCTCCCCCACGCGACGGTCCGGCCGTCGCTCAACTCCAGCGAGATGTCGTCGTACGAACGCACCTTGACGGTCCGGGCGCGCTTCGCGACGGCGGCCGGAATGTCACCGGCGACCCGGACGGCTTCGCGTACGAGCCGGTCCTCGCCGAAGCGGCGCAGGCTCGCGGCGGCGGAACCCGACTCGGAGACCGTCAATTCCAGTGCGGGAACGCCTTTCGGGGCCCGGGAAACCGTGGCAAAACGGACTCCGTCATCGTCCACTTCGACAAACTTTCCGCCCTTTTCGACAATCAGAACCGGAGTACGCTCGACCACTTTCAGACCGATTCCATGGGGCCAGGAGCGGACCACGTCAACCGAGTCAATTCGGGGCAATTTCCGGAGCAACCGTGCCTCGATCGCGTCGATGTCGACGGAAATCAGCGGCGATCCGACCGGCACGTCGGCCGCCTCGCGCACCTGTCCGGGCGTCAGAACACCGGTGCCGGAGACCGACACGCGCTCCACACGCAGCCACTGCGAGCCGTACAGGGCCCAGACGCCGCCCGCGCCCAGCAGGACCAGGACGGCGGCGAGAACGATGATCGTACGAGGCTGAGGCACCCTCAACCGTCGGACAGGGGGCGGGCCGGACGACTCCTGCTGGCGTTCACCGCGCTCGGCGGTCGTCGTTCCGGCCACGCTGCCTGCCCTTCGTCACATGTGCCTAGCGGTGTGCACGGTTGGCGGCGATCGCCTCGTACACCATGCCGACGAGCAGGTCGTCGGCGTCCCTGCGGCCGAACTCGGCGGCCGCACGGGACATCTGGTAGAGCCGGTGCGGGTCGGCGAGCACGGGCAGCACGGTCTGCTGGATCCACTCGGGGGTCAGCTCCGCGTCGTCGACCAGCAGACCACCGCCGGCCTTGACCACCGGCTGGGCGTTGAGCCGCTGTTCGCCGTTGCCGATGGGCAGCGGGACATAGGCGGCCGGGAGTCCGACGGCGGAGAGTTCGGCGACGGTCATCGCGCCCGCGCGGCAGAGCATCATGTCGGCCGCGGCGTACGCGAGATCCATCCGGTCCACGTACGGTACCGGGATGTACGGGGGCATCCCCGGCATCTGCTGCACCTGCGGCAGTTCGTTCTTCGGGCCGACCGCGTGCAGGACCTGGATGCCGGCCTGCTGGAGCCAGGGGGCGACCTGCTGGACGACCTCGTTGAGGCGGCGGGCGCCCTGGGAGCCGCCGGAGACCAGGAGGGTCGGCAGGTTGGGGTCGAGGCCGAACATCGCGCGGGCCTCGGGGCGGGCGGCGGCCCGGTCGAGGGTGGCGATGGTGCGGCGCAGCGGGATGCCGATGTAGCGGGCGCCCCGCAGCTTGCTGTCCGGGGTGGAGACGGCGACCTGGGCGGCGTACCGCGAACCGATCTTGTTGGCGAGGCCCGGGCGGGCGTTGGCCTCGTGGATCACGATCGGTACACCGAGGCGCTTGGCGGCGAGATAGCCGGGCAGGGCCACGTACCCGCCGAAGCCGACGACGGCGTCCGCCTTGGTGCGCTCCAGGATCTGCTCGGCGGCCTTGATCGTGCCGCGCAGCCGGCCCGGGACGGTGATCAGCTCGGGGGTGGGCTTGCGTGGCAGCGGCACCGCCGGGATCAGCGCGAGCTCGTAGCCCCGCTGCGGGACGAGCGTGGTCTCCAGGCCGCGCTCCGTGCCGAGGGCCGTGATCCCCACGGTCGGGTCCTGCCTGCGCAGGGCGTCCGCGAGGGCGAGCGCGGGCTCGATGTGGCCGGCGGTCCCCCCACCGGCGAGTACGACATGCACCGAAATTCACCGCTCTCCGGACGAACGCGCCGAGGCACGCCGTCGCATCGTGTTCCATCTCCGAGGCCCCGTGGGTCCCCCGCCTCCCCGCTTTCTACCAAAGCGGGGCTGCCGCAGCGAAAGCGCTGCCCGCGCAGCGGGCTCGTCACGTGCGAAGGCGATCAGCAGCCCGATGGCGAACATGGTCGGCAGCAGGGCGGATCCCCCGTAGGAGAACAGCGGGAGCGGGACGCCGGCGATCGGCAGCAGGCCGAGCACCGCACCGATGTTGATCACCGCCTGTGCGGTGATCCAGGTGGTCACGCCACCCGCGGCATACCTGACGAAGGGGTCCTCCGTGCGGCCGGCCACGCGGATACCCGCATAGCCTAGAGCCGCGAAGAGGGCGAGCACCGACAGCGTCCCCGCCAGGCCCAGTTCCTCACCGGTGACGGCGAAGATGAAGTCCGTGTGCGCTTCGGGTAGTTGGCCCCATTTTTCCACACTGGCGCCGAGCCCGGAGCCGAAGATTCCGCCGGATGCGAGCGCGTAGATTCCGTGCACGGCCTGCCAGCAGGCGTCGCCCGGGCCCGGGTCGGTGGCGCCGATGCACTGGAGCCGGGCCATCCGGTTGGGGCTGGTCTTGATGAGGATCATGCCGATCGCGGCGGCGACCGACAGCACCCCGACGAACAGCCGGGTCGGCGCCCCCGCGAGCCACAGCAGGCCGAAAAGGATCGCTGTGAGGATGATCGCGGTGCCCATGTCGCCACCGAGCATGATCAGCCCGAGCAGCATGAAGGCGACCGGGACGAGCGGCACCAGCATGTGCTTCCACTGGGTCAGCAGCTTCTTGTCCTGCTTACGGGCCAGCAGGTCGGCGCCCCACAGCACCAGGGCGAGCTTGCCGAACTCACTGGGCTGGATCTGGAAGGAGCCGCCGAGCGCGATCCAGTTCTGGTTGCCGTTGACCGCCATCCCTATCCCCGGCACCTGCACCAGCGCCATGAGGAACACGGCGCCCGCGAGGATCGGGTAGGCCAGCGCCCGGTGCAGCTTCACCGGCATCCGCGAGGCCACGAGCAGCAGCACGGCGCCGATCGCGGCGGCGAGGAGCTGCTTGCGGAAGAAGTACGAGCCCGGCAGCGACATCTGCAGCGCCTTGATCTGGGAGGCCGAGTAGACCATCACCAGACCGAGCACGGTGATCAGCAGACTGCCGCCGAGGATCAGGTAGTACGCCGTCAGCGGCCGGTCCCAGGCCTTACGCGCGCGTGTGTAGAGCCGTAGGACGGGATTCTGGCGCGCTGTCCGGGAAGCGGCGGGACGTCTGACGGCCCGTTGCACGGGCGGTCGGCCGGTACGGCTGCTGGGCATCAGAGCCTCCGCTACGTCGGTCAGGAGCCGAGTTCGCGAACCGCCTCCGCGAACGCGTCACCGCGCTTGTTGTAGTTGGTGAACATGTCCATGGAGGCACAGGCCGGGGCCAGCAGCACCGTGTCGCCGGGCCGAGCCAGCCGCTTCGCCTCCGTCACCGCCTGGAGCATCGCCCCAGTGTCGGTCCGGTCGAGGTCGACGACGGGTACTTCCGGCGCGTGTCGCGCGAGGGCTTCGCGGATCAGAGCCCGGTCGGCGCCGATCAGAACCGCGCCGCGAAGTCGCTTTGCCGACTTGGCGACCAGCTCGTCGAAGGAGGCGCCCTTGGCGAGCCCGCCCGCGATCCACACGATGGACTCGTACGCCGCCAACGAGGCTTCCGCCGCGTGGGTGTTGGTGGCCTTGGAGTCGTCGACGTACGCGACACCGTCCACGTCGGCCACGTGCGCGATGCGGTGCGCGTCCGGCGTGAAGGCCCGCAGACCGTCCCGTACGGCATTGGGGGGCACCCCGAAGGCGCGTGCGAGCGCCGCCGCGGCAAGGGCGTTGGCGATGTTGTGCGGGGCCGGCGGATCGACGTCGGAGACCTCGGCGAGTTCCTGGGCGTTCTTCTGCCGGTTCTCGACGAAGGCGCGGTCGACCAGGATGCCGTCCACCACACCGAGTTGGGAGGGGCCCGGGGCGCCGAGGGTGAAGCCGATGGCCCGGCAGCCCTCCTCGACGTCCGCCTCGCGCACCAGGTCCTCGGTCGCCTTGTCGGCCACGTTGTACACACAGGCGATGCGATTGCCCTCGTAGACACGGCCCTTGTCGGCGGCGTAGGCCTCCATGGAGCCGTGCCAGTCGAGGTGGTCCGGCGCCAGGTTCAGGACGGCGGCGGAGTGGGCGCACAGGGAGGGCGCCCAGTGGAGCTGGTAGCTCGACAGTTCCACGGCCAGGACGTCGTACGGCTCGTCGCCGAGGACCGCGTCCAGCAGGGAGACGCCGATGTTGCCGACGGCGGCGGTGCGCAGGCCCGCCGCCTTCAGGATGGACGCCAGCATCTGGGTGGTCGTGGTCTTGCCGTTGGTGCCGGTGATCGCGAGCCAGGGGGCTGCTTTCCTGCCGTCCTGGCCGCGCAGCCGCCAGGCGAGCTCCACGTCGCCCCAGATGTCGACGCCGACCTCGCGGGCCGCCGTGAACAGCGGCTTGTCGGGCTTCCAGCCGGGTGCGGTGACGATGAGTTCGGTGCCCTCGGGCAGGGTCGCGCCGTCGCCGAGGCGGACGGTGATGCCGAGCGCCTCCAGTTCGGCGGCCTGCTCACGCGCGCGTGCGTCGTCGCCGTCGTTGACGACGGTGACCACCGCCCCGCGCGCGTGCAGCGCCTTGGCCGCCGGGATGCCGGAGACGCCGAGTCCGGCGACGGTGACGCGCTTGCCCTGCCAGTCGAGAGGCTCCGAGGAGGTCACTTTTCTGCTGCCCATCCCGCGTAGAAGAGACCCAGGCCGACGATCACACAGATGCCCTGGATGATCCAGAAACGGACCACCACGAGGACTTCGGACCAGCCCTTGAGTTCGAAGTGGTGCTGGAGCGGTGCCATGCGGAAGACGCGCTTGCCGGTGAGCTTGAAGGAGCCGACCTGGATGACGACCGACATCGTGATGAGGACGAACAGACCGCCCATGATGGCCACGAGGAGCTCGGTGCGGGAGCAGATCGCCAGGCCCGTGAGGACACCGCCGAGGGCGAGCGAACCGGTGTCGCCCATGAAGATCTTCGCCGGCGAGGTGTTCCACCACAGGAAGCCGAGGCAGGCGCCCATCAGCGCCGAGGCGATGACCGCCAGGTCCAGGGGATCTCGTACCTCGTAGCAGGCCCCCGGGTTGGTCAGGGTCAACGCGTTGGCGCAGGACTCCTGGAACTGCCAGACACCGATGAAGGTGTAGGCACCGAAGACGAGCACGGAGGCGCCGGTGGCCAGGCCGTCCAGACCGTCCGTCAGGTTCACGCCGTTCGACATCGCGAGGATCATGAACAGCGCCCAGACCACGAACAGCACGGGGCCGATCTTCCAGCCGAAGTCCGTGATGAACGACAGCTTGTCGGAGGCCGGGGTGTTGTTGCGGGCGTCCGGGAACATCAGCGCGAGCACCGCGAAGCTGATGCCGACGATCAGCTGGCCGGCCATCTTGGCCTTGGCCCGCAGGCCCAGCGAGCGCCGCTTGACGATCTTGATGTAGTCGTCGAGGAAGCCGACCAGTCCCATGCCGACCATCAGGCCGAGCACCAGCAGACCCGAGTAGGTCGGCGGGTAGCCGGTGATGACCTTGGACAGGAAGTAGGCGGCCACCGTCGCGAAGATGAAGGCGATACCGCCCATCGTCGGCGTACCGCGCTTGCTGGCGTGCTCACGCGGGCCGTCGTCGCGGATGTACTGGCCGTACCCCTTGCGCGCGAGCAGCTTGATCAGCAGCGGAGTGCCGACCAGGGTCAGGAACAGACCAATGACTCCTGCGAACAGGATCTGCTTCATCATCGGGCGGCAACCTCACCCTCGGCGCCGAGCAGCGCCGTGGCGACGCTTTCCAGGCCGACCGAACGGGACGCCTTCACGAGTACGACGTCTCCCGGGCGCAGCTGACTGCGCAACAGGTCGACCGCCGCCTGTGCGTCGGACACGTGCACCGACTCCTCACCCCACGAACCCTCGTTATATGCGCCCAGTTGCAGCCAGGACGCTTCCCTGCCCCCGACCGCGACGAGCTTGCTGACGTTGAGCCGGACGGCGAGCCGTCCGACCGCGTCGTGCTCGGCGAGCGCCTCGTCCCCGAGCTCGGCCATCTTGCCGAGCACCGCCCAGGTCCGCCGCCCCCGGCCCATGGCTGCCAGGGCGCGCAGGGCGGCCCGCATGGACTCTGGGTTGGCGTTGTAGGCGTCGTTGACGACGGTCACGCCGTCCGGGCGCTCGGTGACCTCCATCCGCCAGCGGGAGAGGGAGCCCGCCTCGGAGAGCGCGGTGGCGATCTCTTCCGCGGACATGCCCAGCTCATGGGCGACGGCGGCCGCTGCGAGCGCGTTCGACACGTGGTGCTCACCGTACAGGCGCATGGTCACGTCGCTTGCACCGGAGGGTGTGCGAAGCCTGAAGGAGGGCTGTCCGGTGTCCGTGAGTCTCACGTTCTCGGCGCGTACGTCCGCTTCGTCGGACTCTCCGAAAAGGATCACCTTCGCCTTCGTACGGGATGCCATGGCCCGTACGAGGGGATCGTCGGCGTTGAGAATCGCCGCGCCGTCCTCGGGCAGCCCCTCGACGATCTCGCCCTTGGCCTGCGCGATCTGCTCCCGGCCGCCGAACTCGCCGATGTGGGCGGTGCCGACGTTGAGGACGAGGCCGATCTTCGGGGGCGTCAGATCCGTGAGGTAGCGGATGTGGCCGATTCCGCGGGCGCCCATCTCCAGGACGAGGAACCTCGTCTCGTCGGTGGCGCTGAGGGCGGTCAGCGGCAGCCCGATCTCGTTGTTGAAGGAGCCGGGGGTCCACACCGTCGGCGCCTTGCGCTGCAGCACCTGGGCGATCAGGTCCTTGGTGCTGGTCTTGCCGGCCGAGCCGGTCAGGGCGACGAGGGTCGCGCCGAGACGTCGTACGACATGACGGGCGAGCGCGCCGATGGCCCGCTGGACGTCGTCCACGACGATCGCGGGCACCCCGACGGGACGCGATGCCAGTACGGCGACCGCGCCCGACGCGACGACCTGCTCGGCGAAGTCGTGGCCGTCCACGCGTTCGCCGACGAAGGCGACGAAGAGACTGCCGGGCTCCACCTCGCGGGAGTCCCGGACCACGGATCCGGTGACCTGGACGGACGGATCCGGTATGTCGTGGGTCTGCCCGCCGACGACTGAGGCGATCTCGGCGAGAGAGAGGGCGATCACAAGTTCATCCCTGGGTCTTCTGGATGGCTTCTCGAAGCACCTGGCGGTCGTCGAAGGGACGGACCACTCCGGCGATGTCCTGGCCCTGCTCGTGGCCCTTGCCGGCGACCAGCACGGTGTCCCCGGGCCGGGCGCGGGCGACGGCGGCGGCGATCGCGGCAGCCCGGTCCTCGAAGACCTGGACCTCACCGCGCTCGTGTGCTGGTACGGACGCCGCGCCCTGGAGCATGGTTGCAAGGATCGCGAGCGGGTCCTCCGAGCGGGGGTTGTCGGAGGTCAGTACGGCGGTGTCGGCGAGCCGGGCCGCGGCGGCGCCCATGGGCGCGCGCTTGGTCCTGTCGCGGTCGCCGCCGCAGCCGAGCACGATGTGCAGCCTGCCCTCGGTGACCTTGCGGAGCGCCTTGAGCACGGACTCGACGGCGTCCGTCTTGTGCGCGTAGTCCACGACCGCGAGATACGGCTGTCCGGCGTCCACCCGCTCCAGGCGTCCCGGCACGCCCGGCACCGCGGCGATGCCGTCGGCGGCGGTCTGCGGGTCGAGGCCCGCGGCGGCGAGGGCGGTGATCGCGGCGAGGGTGTTGGCCACGTTGAAGGGCCCGGCGATCGGCGACCTGGCGGCGATCCGTTCGTCCTTGGGGCCGACCGCGGTGAACGTCGAGTCCATCGGGCCGACCTGGACGTCCTCGGCACGCCAGTCGGCGTCGGGGTGGCCCTCGGCGGAGAAGGTGACGACCGGGACCGTGGCTTCGGTGACGAGCCTGCGGCCGTACTCGTCGTCGAAGTTGACCACGCCGTGCCGGCTGCGCTGCGGTGTGAAGAGCTGTGCCTTGGCCCGGAAGTAGTCCTCCATGTCGGAGTGGAACTCCATGTGCTCCGGGCTGAGGTTGGTGAAGACGGCGATGTCGAAGACACAGCCGTCGACCCTGCCGAGCACCAGCGCGTGGCTGGAGACCTCCATCGCGACGGCCTCGACACCGCGCTCGCGCATGACCGCGAACAGGGCCTGGAGGTCGGTGGCTTCGGGGGTGGTGCGCTCGGACTTGATGCGCTCGTCGCCGATCCGCGTCTCGACGGTGCCGATGAGTCCGGTGCTGCGGACGGCCTTCAGGCCGCCCTCCACGAGATACGCGGTGGTCGTCTTTCCGGAGGTGCCGGTGATGCCGATCTGGAGCAGATCGCGGCCCGGACGACCGTAGATGGTGGCCGCGAGTTCGCCCATCCGCGCGCGCGGGTCGTCGACGACCAGCACCGCGAGCCCCGTCGCCGCGGCGCGCTCGGCGCCGGCCGGGTCGGTCAGCACGGCGACCGCGCCGAGGCCGGCGGCCTGGATGGCGAAGTCGGCGCCGTGCAAGCGGGCGCCGGGGAGGGCGGCGTACAGGTCGCCGGGGCGGACGGCCCGCGAGTCATGGGTGATGCCCGTGACGTCCGCGGTGCCTGTCGAGGTCTCCGGCCGTACGACACCCAGCTGATCGGCGAGGTCCGCGAGGGGTGTGGCGGAGATCTGAACCGGCCTGGGCGGCCCCGGATATGTCACGGGATGGCCCTTCTGGGTGGTTTGGGACTGATCAGCGTGTGGCACGGCGGTGAGCGTACCGGGCACACCCCGTTCGGAGCGAAGTGAGGGCAGGGGCGCGCCCTGGTTCCCGGAATCGGGAGTGATCGTTGTCACGAGCTGGTTCCTGAGTGGTTCCGTGCCGAACAGTGCGGGTCAGGGTGTGAAGGTGACGGGGAGGCTGGCGGACTTGGCCCCGGTGGGCGGGACCTGGAGGGTCTTCAGAGCGAACTCCATGACCTGCTTGTAGACGGGTCCGCAGATCTGGCCGCCGAAGTAGCTGCCCTTGGTGGCGTTCTGGATGGCGCAGTAGACGGTGACACGGGGCTTGTCGGCGGGCGCGAACCCGGCGAACGACGAGGTGTAGCCGTGGTACTTGCCGGTGGCCGGATCCACGCGGTTGGCCGTACCCGTCTTGCCCGCGACCCGGTAGCCGGGGATGCGCGCCTTGGTGCCGGTGCCCTCCCGGTCGTCCACGACCGACTCCAGCATCCGGGCGAGGGTCTTCGCCGTCTTCTCGCTGATCACCCTGGACTTCTCGGGCTTCGCGGCGGGCGTGAAGCGTCCGTCGGGTCCCTGGGTGCCACGGACGAGGGTGGGTTCGACGCGTACGCCGCCGTTGGCGATCGTCGAGTAGACGGACGCGGCCTGCATCGCGGTGAGGGAGACGCCCTGGCCGAAAGGAATCGTGTACTGCTGCGAGGTCGACCAGTCCTGCGGCGCCGCGAGGATGCCCTTGGTCTCGCCGGGGAAGCCGAGACCGCTGTAGCTGCCGAGACCGAACTTGCGCAGGTACGAGTAGAGGATCTGGTTGGACCGCGCCTGCGTCTTGCCGAGCTGGCCGGTCGCCAGGATGGTGCCGATGTTGCTGGACTTGGCGAGCACTCCGTTGAGCGTGAGGTTCCACGTCTCGTGGTCGATGTCGTCCTTGAAGAGCCGGTCGCCGCGGTGCAGCCGGTTGGGTACGACGACATGCGTCAGCGGCGTCGCGACGTTCTCCTCCAGCACGGCGGCCATCGACAGGACCTTGGCGGTGGAGCCGGGCTCGTAGGCGTCCTCCAGCGCCCAGTTGTGCAGGGTGCTCGGGTCGGCCTGGGACAGGTCGCCCGGATCGAAGCCGGGCGAGTTGGCCATGGCGAGGATCTCGCCGGTCCGGGTGTCCTGCACTATCACGTACCCGCGGTCCGCCTTGGACTTCTTCACCTGCTCGGTGATGGCGTCCTGCGCGGCCCACTGGATGTCGCGGTCGATGGTGAGCTCGACGTCGCTGCCGGGCACCGCCGGGGTCTCGGTGGAGCCCGCGGTCGGGACCTGGCGGCCACCGGACTGGGCGTAGCGGATCTTGCCGTCCTTGCCGGACAGCAGGGTGTTCAGCTTCTGCTCGACCCCACCGCCGCCCTTGCCGTCGGCGTTGACCCAGCCCAGTATCCCGGCGGCCAGGTCGCTGTTCGGGTACACGCGCTTGCTGGTGGCGACCGCGAAGACACCGGCGAGGACGTTGACGGTGGTGGGGTCGTCCTCGGCCTTGGCGGCCAGTGCGCTCTTGAGGTCCTTGATCTGCTTCCAGACCTGCGGTGTCTGCCGGCCGGCGAGCTTGACGTACTGCCCCTTGGTCCGCAGCTTCTCGGTCAGCTCCGCCTGTTCCTGGCCGAGGATCGGGGCCAGCAGGGCGGCCGCCTGCTCGGGCCCGTCGTCGATCTTGAGCTGCTTGCGGCTGAAGAGCGTGGGGTCGGCCGTGATGTCGTACGCGTCCACGCTGGTCGCCAGGGCCACGCCGGAGCGGTCGGTGATCTGACCGCGCTCGGCGGCCAGGGTGTAGCCGACGTACCGGTTCTGCTCGGCCTGGGCGGCATAGGTGCTCGCGTCGACGGCCTGGACCTGGAGCAGCCGTACGGCGAAGGCGATCAGCACGAGGGTCAGGGCGAGGCTGACCATGCGGAGCCGGGGCCGGGGGCTGCCGAGCCGGATGACACGCGGGGCCGCGGGGCGTGCGGCCGCGCGCGGTCGAGGGCGGCCGGCGGCACGGGGTGGTGGGGCTCTCGCCGGGCGGCGGGGCGGTGGCCGCGGGCCGGGCGGTCGGTACGGGCGTACGTCTGTCCGCGCCGCGGCGGACCGTCGTGCTCCGGCTGCTCCGGCT
>NZ_JABERD010000137.1 GCF_013044505.1 Streptomyces sp. S3(2020)
GACGGAAATCGGGACGTAAGTTGACGTCCAGCGAAGCCCTTGCGGCTTGCTTGAGCCGGATGCGTTGAAAGGCGCACGTCCGGTTCTGAGGGGGCCGGGGCCCAGAGATGGGCTCCGGCTACCCGACGCGCTGTCGAGGCCGGTGATCATCTCCTCCTGGGAGGTGGGGAGTTCGTTATGCGAGTCGTGCATTGAGTGGTTTTCCTTGGGCGTTGGGGGTGGTCTCAGTGTGGGTGGCCGACGGGCGCCGTCGGTAGCTCGGCCTTGACGGTGCGGACCACCTCGCCGGCGGTGTCGCTGGCCACGCTGTAGCCGTCCTTGCGTACGGCCTCCTCCAGCAGGTCGCGGGAGAGACGTCCGTGTTCGCGGAAGAGGTCACGGGCGTATTTGTTGAGGACGTCCCGCGTCGCGCGGGGTTTGGAACTCGGGCGCTTCGACTCCGCCCGCGAGGCGGTGCGTGGGTCGTTGCCCGGCGCTTCCTCGCCCGGTTTTGGTTCCGGGCCGACGGTGGTGCGGACGGGCTGTTGCGGGCGGTTTTCGGGCAGGGGGCGGGCTGCCCGGTCGGCGGCGTTATCGCCCGCGACCTTGTAGGGCGCGCTGCCCGAGATTTCTGCCCGTTCTCTTGCCGTGGCCCGAGGGCGGGCAGTCGCGGAGCCGCCCCTCGTGAGTGCGGCGGTGTCGGGCCAGCGCGCGGGCAATGGTCTAGAGGCCAGGACATTGACCTGTTGGCGGGTGGCGAGCTTGCGCAGCAGCAGCTCGTCCTGGCGTTCGTCGCGGTCGACGTCAGCCTGCTCCAGGGCCTGGTGCAGGCGGCGGGTGAGGCGTCGGCCTCGCCACTTGGTGCGCTTCTCGGGTGCCATGCTCTCTGCCCGGAGGATCAGCGTGACGGCCCGGTCGAGGGCGCGGTCGCGGATGATCCGGGCGGCATCCGCGTCCCGGTCGGCAATACCCAGACGTGCCAGCAGCCGTTCGCGTGCCTGTCGGGTGAGGAGGGCGGTCAGGCTGCGGGAGTCGGCGTGCGGGCTGCGGTGGCGTAGTTCGATGCCCATGGCCAGGTGCCAGAGCACTGCCGCCAGGACCGGGCCGACGAAGGCCCGCACAGTTCCGCCGACCAGCCCGGACTCGGCGTAGGCGGGCACGATCTGCACGCAGGTGATCACCCAGGTGAGAGTGCCGGGCACCCCGGGCGCCTGTTTGGGGCCGTTGAGGTTCGCCCGCGCCATCAGCGCGGTGGCGAACAGCGCCAGTTCGGCGGCGGCGAACATCGCGGCGCGCTCGACGGCGCTGCCCATGTCGAGGTAGTCGGCGGCGAATCGCCAGCTGGTGTCCGCGCTGTAGGCGGTGCAGCCGATCGCGGCGACGGCGGCGACCGGGATCGCGGCGGCGCTACGGCGCTGTCCAGCGCTTGGCTTCCGTCGGTACTTCCACAGGGACCATACGGCGGACAGTACGACGACGAGCAGAGCCGCGATGGCAGCAGACGCAGGGAACCAGTGCGGCAAGGCGGGCATGCCGACGCCGATGGCGCTGATGAGAGTGGTGGTGCCAGGGGTCATGCAGAGGCTCTCCAAGGGGCCCGCGCGTTCGAGGGCAGGCGGAAGCCCGCGCGGGTGAGGTGGTGGGACGGGGAGGGACCGCGGGCCGTTCAGGCAGTGGGCGCGGTGCGGCGTCGGTCGGGGCCGGTGAGGATGACGCGTTCGGTCATCTCGGCGAGGCGGGAGGAGACGCGGTCGCCGAGCGCGGTGCGCAGCTCGGCGGTGGGGAGGTTGGTGGTGATGAGGGTGGGGAGCATGTGCTCGTACCGGTGGTTGATGAGCCGGTAGGTGAGCTCCTCGGTCCACTCGCTGGTCTTGGCCGCGCCGAGGTCGTCCAGGAGCAGCAGCGGGCAGCGGGCCAACGTTTGCAGTTCCCGTTCGCCGTCGTGGCCGGCGCGGGGGCGGAGCCGTGCGTGGAGGTCGGCGGAGGTGGTGGCTTCCCAGCGCAGGCGGACGCCGCGGGTGAGGAGGGCGCGTACGGCGCCGTATGCCTGGTGGGTCTTGCCGGTGCCGGTGGGGCCGGCGATCAGCAGCGACGGGCCCTCCGCGATACCGGGTCCGGTCGGGCCGGGGCGTCCGGCTCTGGCGATCTGGTCGGCCCAGGCGGTGATCTGGGGGTGGTCGGCCAGGGCGCGGCGGTAGCGGGCGGGGATGCGGGCGTCGGCGAGTTCCAGGGCGGTGACGGTCTCGGGCGCTGGCTCGTGGGCGGCAGCCGTGGTGGGGTCGATGCCGCGGTTGGCGAGGATCGTGTTGAGCCGGTCGGCGATCGCCCCGACGGGCTGGGGTGCGCGGGTGAGGGTGGCGGTCAGAGCTCATCTCCGTAGGCGGCGACGACGTCGGTGGGGTTCGTCCACGCCCGGTGGGCGGCGGGCGTGGCGGGGGATGCGGCGTTCATGACCTCGTGGACGACGCTGGGCAGGACGCCCGGGGACAGGCCCTTGGTCCGGTGGCGTTCGAGGGCGGCCCGGAGGTGAGCGGGGGCGATGCCCTCGTCGAGCAGCTTGCGCACCTGATTGCCGAGATGGCCCAGGAAGGCATCTGGCGGGCGGTGGTTGCACGCGGCGATGTACTCGCCGAGGAGCTGCTTGGCCGAGACGGTGTCGGGCGCGTGGGCGCTTGCGCCCCCCGAAGGGATATCTCCTAGATCCATGGTCCTAGGTCCTAGATCCGGACCGTGAGACGTCACTGCTGCCTCACCCAGTGCTCTCTGATCCCTGACGGAGTGCTCAGTGAAGCGCTCCTGACCTGTGACTTCGCTCTCAAGGCCCGGATTCAGTGCGGACTCCCGGACCTCGCCGGAGCCCTCAGTGAGGACTGCGTGAGGCGGCGGCGCGTACTCCGTGACACCGGTGCTCACGGCAGGAGCGGCAGTGACCGAAGCCTCGTGGACCGGGCAGCCCGGGAGCCGGCTCTTGCTCGGCCGGTTGATCTTCTGATGCTGATGCCAGGTCACGACGTGCAGGTACCGCTTGTGATCCGGCGCCTTGTACCGGCAGATCAGTCCGGCGTCGGCGAGCTGGGCGAGGTCCGTCTCGACGTCGGACGGGGTGTGCTCCGGGCGTAGGACCCACAGCTGCCCGGCGATGATCGCGGCGTGGTCGCGGTGGCGGCCCTGGTCGTCGGCCTGGGTGAGCAGGCCGAGGAAAGTGCGCTCGGCGGTCAGGGAGACAACGGCCAGGGACTCGGAGACGAAGGCTTCGGGCTTGATGGTGCGGATTCGTGCCAAGTGCGGGGCGGTCCTCACTCGGTGGCCTGTGCGCGGACATCACGGCTTACCGTCGGTCGGGGTGGGATTCGAGGGGGTGTTGGCGCGGACGCGCGCCGGGAAGCGATTGCGTTTCCGGGGGTGTCGTCAACATAGCCACACCCCGGTCGCGCAAGTCCAGCCCTATCCGGCGCAATCTCTCACGGCAGAAAGGCTGCGAGAAATGGGGCTCGGTTGCAGGCGGGAGGGAAGCCGTAAGGCACGATCCGCTGTTGACCAAATAGTTGCCCGGACCGCAGAGCCAGAAGCATCACGTCGGCAAGCCGTTGACGAGCCGCAGACGGGGAAGCTACAACACAACACGGCACGTCAGAGCCATGATCGGTGCGCTGTTCCGTGCCTCTTCCCGACTCCCTGGAACCGAGTCTCGGTGAACGACGCGAGCGCAACATAGACCACGATCGCCGGTTACCGAAACCGGCGAATGCACCTTTCAATTGGAGCCATGCCCCCACGCCCACTGGAAGTCGGACCCGCAGGAATGCAGGCGGCCCGCACCATCGAAATCCTCCGAACCGAACGCGGCCTGTCACAACGCCAGTTGGCCGGCCGCGTGACCGCCCTCGGCCACCCGATGTCCAACACCATGCTGTCCCGCATCGAACGCGCCCAACGCCGATGCGATGCCGACGACCTCGTCGCGATCGCCGAAGCCCTCCTGGTCTCGCCTCTCGTGCTGCTGCAGGGGCCGACCGCCACGTGACGAGGGCCGCTCAGCACCGCTGACCGAGCACGTCCCCGCCCAGTAAGGACCCGCCCTTCTTGCACCACTCCGAGATACCCCCTGCCCTCGTACGACGCCTTCCCGGCACCGAGGGGGGATCCCCCTTGCCCCGCCTCTACCGCCCCGAAGAAATCGCCGAAGCCCTCGGCTGCTCCGCCTGGTGGGTCAAGGACCGGGCCCGACGTGGACTCATCCCGCACACCCGCGTCGGCCGCGCCTACCGCTTCACCGCCGCGCACCTCGCCGAGATCGTCCGCCTCCACGAAGAGCGCCCGAAGCGATCCGTCAGCAGCACGCCGGTGAGCCGTGCAACGACAAGTCCTCCGGCTGCACGAACTCGTGCCGCCCGGCCTCCTGAGCCGACTACGGCCCCGACGCCAGGGCGTCTGCGGGCTCGACCGCCGCGCCGTACCCAGTACGAGACCGTCGCGTAGCGCGCCCGCGCCCAGTCACAAGCCGAGAGCAGGGGAGGACGACGGAAGTTGGGTTTCGCGGAGAAGCGCGGAAAATACTGGCGCGGCCGGTACAAGACCGCGCCCGGCAAGCACCTCACGGTGGTCGACGAGAACGGCAAGGCGATCCGGTTCGCCACCAAGGGCGAGGCCCAGCGCGCCGCGAGCGAGGCCGAGAACAGGTACCGGCGCGGCGACTGGCGCGACCCGGCACTCGGCCAGGAGACCTTCGGCGAGTACGCGAACCGCTGGTACGAGGCCCAGGACCTGGCCGCCTCGACCATGCAGAACTACAAGCGCCACATCGAGGAGCACCTGCTCCCCGACTTCGAGGACAAGGCGCTCGCCGGCATCCTGCGCACGGACGTCGACCTGTGGGAGAAGAAGGAGAAGGCCGTCTACGCGGCTTCCAGCGTCAAGACCTGGCGCTCGACGCTCCACCTGATCTTCGAGGACGCGATCGACGAGGGCCTGATTACCTCCAACCCGGCCGCCAGGCGACGCGGACGCGGCAAGCGCGCTGGCCGCTCCCGTGACCGCGGCCCGGAGAAGGTGGTCACCGACCCGCTCGGCATCCTGCTGACCGCCGAACGGGCCGCCCTGCTCTCCGGCCGCGACGACGAGTTCGTCGCCGTCGTCCTCAAGGGCTACACCGGCATGCGCTGGGGCGAAATCGTCGGCCTGGAGACGGAGTTCGCCCGCCCCGGGGCCGTCCGCGTCGAATGGCAGCTGTACGAACTCGACACCGGCGAGCTGGTGCGCTGCCCACCCAAGGACGACAGCTACCGCACCATCGACGTGACGGACTGGCTGTCGGCCCTGGTCTCCAACCACGTCGCCCGCACGAAGCCGAAACCCTGCCCGTGCCACGGCAAGACCTACGTCTTCCGGGGCCAGGGCACGGCCCGCACCGGCGGCCACCACGGCGCGAAACTGGTCGACGTCGCCCGCCGAGCCGAAGTCTCCACCGGCACGGTGTCCAACGTCCTCAACCACCCCGACCGCGTCACCGAAGCCAAGCGGGTCAGGGTGGAACAGGCCATCGCAGACCTGGGATTCGTGCGCGGCGGAGCGGTACCGCAGCACGCAGCCCACTGGCGCCGAAACGGCTTCGCCACCTGGCTGTTCACCCCGGCGGTCTCCGGCTGGTACCCGAAGAAGGCGCCGCAGGAAGCCCGCCCCGTACCGCTCCTCGGCGAGCCGTGGCCCGGCGTCCCAGCCCGAGGGCGTGGCGCCAGCGACCGGGCCGACGCCTGCTGGCTCCCGATCGCCAAGGGCCTCACACCCCACGGCCTCCGCCACACCCACCGCACCGTGATGGAGGACCTCGGCACCGAGAAGGTCCTCATGGACGGCCGCATGGGCCACATCGACGGCTCGGTCTCGGCGCGCTACGCCCATGTCACCCCTGGCATGCGCGAGCGCCTCATGCTCGGACTGACCCAGCAGTGGGAGACGGCACTCGACGCTCGCCTCGCGATGAGCTCCATGTCACCGGTTCGCGTACTCAGTGAACTCCTGCGCGCACGCAGGGAGGCCCGCAGCCTGGCGACGCCTGGATGAAGGGTGCGACACCTGTACCCCGCGATCACCGTGCGGGGCACAGGTGCTTCCTCCGTGCCGCAGCCATTTCGACCGCCGAGGATCAGACGGCGAAGGCTTGACCGCAAACGAGGCAGTGATACGGGCCTGCCCCCTCTTCAGGGACCTTTATCGGCTCGTACGAGTGGCAGGGGGACGTCACGATGACCATGTCATCAGGCTCGGTGAGTGGAGCCGGTACGTCCGGTGCGTCGATGCCGCCTTTGAAGTCGAACTTCACGTGCTTGTTGCTGGCACCCTTGAACGCGTCCCGCAGCCCCTGCTCGATCTCTCGCGTGGCTGCAGGAAGAGCCATACCTCGGGCGTATTCGAGTTGCTCCTGTGTCCACCAGGAGCCCATTCCCGCGGGCTGCCCACACAGGGGGCAATGGTAGGCCGTAGGGGCGGACTGTTCCTCGGCCTCCTCGTTCGCTGGACCGTGATGCCACTTGAACTGTCGTACGCAGTGCGGGCATTCCCGTCGGAGGAACCCGTCGTGATCCAGAGGAAAGGTCAACTGGACGTCCATGTCACGCTCCGCTCACGAACTCGTCGATCTCGATTGGTGTCCCATCGACGGTCTTGGCAGTGATGGTGATGGTGAAGTACGAGTTCGAGCGCGACGCGAGAGAGTCCGACGACATGCGCCCCACGCGCACGGACTTGCCTTCGGGCAGCTTCGGGACAGGGAATTCATCGGCGTTTCGCGTGATGAGCCCAACCTTGGCATCAGCGTCGACGTCTAGCTCGTAGACATCGCCGGGACCGTGGTTGGTGATCTCGACAGCGTCGATCTTGTTGCGCCCATTGTCGATGTACCGGGCCTTCAGCCGGGGCGTGCCCGCCGCCTGAGAAGACGGCAGTTTCCGGCCCAGCGGAAGCCCGCCGCCCGGAGGAACGGGTGGAGTCAGGTCGCCGGCCTCGTGCCAGTCCGTCCCTGTCAGCCGGACAGCACATCCTGCGGTTTCCAGGCGGGTCGCGAGGTCCTGCCGCTTCTTGACGCTGTTGTCGAGGCGGACGACATGCCGGCCGTGGATGTCGCTGAAGACCTTCACCTGTCCGAGTTCCACGATCACAGTGCGGTCCGCGTCGCGGCCCATGGCCATGCCTGCTTCGAAGAGCACATTCGGGCGGGGCTGCATCTGCGGGTCGCACTCTGGATCGCCTGGGTGAGTCAGGCTCTCGTGCAGGTAGGTGACGTCGTCCGGGGTCTGCAGGACGACGACGGCCTGGGCGCTACCGAATGCCGCATCGAGGATCTCACCGATGTACGGGGACCCCTTGCCCGTCATGCGGCCTGCTTCCGACCACTCGATCGGGTCGAGCCCGATGGCCCGCAGGAACTCGAACAGTCCCCGGCGTGCCCGGTCGTTGCGTCCGTGGATCACGAACACTCTTCGGTGATCTACCCCACGCCCGTCTTCTGTTGTGGTTGGCATGCCTTGCTCCCTGCTGATGTACGAGAGACCTGTGCCACTCGACGTTAGCGGCAGGGTCTGACAACGGACTCAGCTGACGAGCTCTCCACGGCCACGGTGCTCAAGGTCCTCTTACCCATCCGCCGCTGGCGCCCGGCTGACGATGTCGGACAGAGACCCGCGGTAGGTGGTGCCAAGCTTGCTCACCACGCCCAGGGTGGGGCCGGGCCCGTTCTTCATGCGGCTCACGTAGTTTTCGGGCAGCAGCACTCGGTCTCCGACCTCAAGTGGTGTGCTCCCGCGCCAGCGGTAGGCGTATCCGCCGACGTCCACGACCTGGTGGCCGCCGATCTCGTACACGCGCTTCGCGTCATCCAGCTGCTCCTCAAGCTCTTTGACGCGCTGCTCCAAACGCTCGATCCGGGATCTGGAGTAGCTTGCGCTGCTCTCGCTGCCGGACTTGTAGCCTTCGCTCCACCCGTGTCGGTGAGCCTCTGCCACGGCTTTGTCCTGCTCCGTTGCATGCGTGCCGCACGCCACGTCCGAGCCCGATATCCGGACCTTGCATGGGTTCCCGGAGCGGGTCGGGCGTCCGCAGGTGCGGTTGTGCTGATCTGTCATGTGAGATCCCCCTGGGAGAAGCTGACCGTGATCCTCTCTCAGGTTTGCTGCCGAGGGGACGGCAGAAATCAGACATACCTCGGATCTGTTGATTGGGGCGTGGCAGTGCCGTCGACCTGGCTCAATGGACGCATGGAGACCGGGGAACGCTGGGCGTATCGGGCCACGCCGAAGGAACTGGGTGGCGCGGTGCGCCAGGTCGAGATTGTCCGGGTCCGCGGTTCTGGAAGATCAGGGAACATTCATGTGCGGTTCCTGGATGGTGAAGAAGCTGGCCTGCAGGAGTGGGTGAGCCCCAGCTGCCTGATGGCCTCGTGGAATGACGTTGACTCCTTCAGAGCGGATGACACGGCGGAGCTGGCGCTGGCCGAGGCGTCGAGGGAGGTCCGGGGCAGCACGGATTTCGAGGCCGCCCGCATGATCCTCGGCTTCGTCCGTCCGAGGAACAGGCTCCGCCTGCGCCGAACAGTGGCCGACGCCGGGGTCCTGGAGCTGAGCCGCCTCGACGAGACGGCACCGCTCATCGGCATGGACGCAGCCGAACTCCGCAGCGACGCCATGGTCTACGAGAACCGCCACGGCATGTGCCTGGCCAGTTGGCCAGTCACCGAGCGCGTCGCCCGCCAGGTAGCCGGCCGCCTCGCCGAGGAGATCCTTCCGGAGGTGGACCGCAAGCAGCAGGGTATCGAGCAGGAGCGCGCCCAGTCCTCCTGGTACTCCTACAGCCGACGGGACGACCGGAAGCTGGACGCGGAGGCAGCTGTCCTGCGAACCGTCCGGACCTGGTGCGGCGAAGACAAGGCTGACCGCTACGACGAGTTGGTAGCCCTGCGCGCTGAGGTCATCCGGCTCGGAGAACTCGTCGACAAGGCGGTCAAGGCCCTACGCGACCGAGGTCACGGCGTCATCGCCTCCACCATTGAGCGCGACCTTGGCGTCCATATCGCCACCCTTGATCCTGATGTGCATCGATGACGCCGCGCCACGAGTCCGGCTCCGGCTTGGGAGGCGTTGGCTGAGGCGGAGGCTCCTTCTCCGGCCGGTCCGGCCGCCAGCCGTCGAGGAACGGTCGCAGTTGCTTCTTCGTCGGCTCCGCGTGGAAGTCACGGGCGGCCAGGCCCTGGCCGTTCGTGGTGGGGTCGAGCTGATCGGCCTCTGTGTTCCCCCAAGCCGACCACTCGCGCAGCCTCTCAACTTCGAGGGCATCCTCCGATGCGGCGGCGACGTCATCCAGCGCAGCACAGAAGGCCCGGATCTCACCGGCGGCACGCCACTGCTCCAGGGCCGTGCCGAAGTGCTCGGCCCGTACCGCGTGAACCGCCTTGACCGAGGCCGCACTTACCGCGGCCTCCCACTCCCGCCGCTCGCGCTCCTCCCGCTCCGCCGCCAGTCGTCGGCGCTCGGTCTCCTGGCGCTCCCGCTCCTCTCGCAGACGCCGTTGCTCGGCCTCTCTTTCCAGACGGGCCCGCTCCTGCTCCTCCGCGCGTGCTTTCAACGCCCGGAAGATTGAGGCGATCTGCTCCTCCAACGGCTTCTTGGCCGTGTCGGCCCATTCCTTCTTCCAGCCGTAGTTGTAGCTGTAGCCCGAGTTCTCGCTGACCAGCAGTTCCAGTTCGCCGGACGGCTCGAACTTGTGGGCCGGCGTGACCCGCTGCCAGTCGTACGTGCGTCGGCCCGGCTGCTTGGGGACGTACCGGACCTGCTTCTGCCGCTCACGGAAGCCGACCTCGTACGTCCTGCCGTGGACAGTGAGCAGCGGCCTCGGCTGCCTGCGCTTCTTGGACACCGCGATCTCGCCGTACCGCGCGAGGGCCTGTTCGGCGAGCAGCCGGAGCAGCGCGAGCACCCTCGGCAGGACCTCGTCAGAGATCTCGAAGGCGCTGTGGTCCTTGGTGACCGCGGCGAGCACGTCCTCGACATCGGTGATCACACGGCTGCGCGCCAGACGGATCCGGTTCCACTCGGTGTCGTCCTCGCCAGACACCCTCAGCAGACCGAGGAAGAAGTCCCCCTTCGCCCGCCCGCTGTACTTCAGGTGGTACCCATCCGGAGCGCACTGCCGGGCTGCGTCGAACGCCCTGCGATACCGGGCCCGTTCCTCCGCGCTGGGGTCAGGGATCCGAAGAAATCGTCCGGCCTCCTGCACCTGCGCGATGAGCGTCGGCCCGACAGCTGCTGGTGACGGGCGCGGAGGTTTCACAGCCCGTTTCGGGGCGGGCTTTGTCTCGGTCGGAGGATCGGCATCCTGCGACGGACCAGCGGCAACGGGCGCCCCGGCTTTAGACGCCGCCGCGCGAGGCTTGCGTGGAGCCAACTCCGGACGGTCGGGATGATGCCCGTGCTCCAGGTAGAAGCGCCCCGCGTCAGTGATCTCCGCCTGCCACCTCCCCTTCTTCCGGGGCATGGTCACCAAGCCCCGGTCCCTGAGCGCGCGAGCCGTGACGGCGAGCTCGGGGCTGTTGGACGTGACGGGGTCGGTTCCGCCCCCGATGCGGGTGAGAAGTGCGAGCTGCCGGTCATTTAACGGAGACCAAGGGTGCATGGCGATCGTCGTACCGTCTGCGGCTCCTCGGCACAAGCCGTGGAGTCGCTCATTCAGGGCACGTGGCACACAGCGCGCTCGAAGGTAGACGCCCGTCGCGCGGAGCCACCGGGGAAGGGCTTTCCGAAGCTGGCTTCCAAAACAATCCATCCCTGTATCCGCCGTCGCCGGTGCGCAGCAGGGCCTGCGACAAGGAATCCCGGTGGCTCATCAAGCAGGCGCTGAGTGAGGTTCGGGGCTGTGGTTGTGGGCTAGCACAGAAGGTGCCGCCCATAGCGCACCAGGGGCTCCGCGAGCGGGCGGTGGCAGACTTCGCAGACCGGTTCCCCGCTCGCTGGGCGAGGCACCGGCCGAACTGGCGGAAGCGGGGTGGGCTCCCATGGGCGACTGCGGGGCTGTCGGGCTGCTCTCTCCCGCCGTCGTCGCTCCCTCTGTTCGTGCTGGTTCCGGGCCTCACCTGCCTCTTGGTATACACGGGCGGCCTGTTGGGGCAGACGCTCGTGCATCGTGGGCGGGAAGCTCACGCCGGTGGCGTCCAAACCGAGTTCTTCGAGCAGGAAGCGTTCACGGACGATCTCATCGCCGGGGCAGGGTGGATGGTGCGGTGCGTAGAGGTGCAGGTCCTTTGACCACCACTGGGAGCCGCGCGCGTGGGGTTGGCCGAGCCGGGCTTCGGCCTCGCCTTCGCGATGGTAGAGCGTCCAGGCCGGAGTGCCCTCGGCGAAAAGCACGTGCGGGATGCGGGTGTCTGGGCGCATGAACCATACGTCCCGCACGCCGGCGGCGGCGTAGTCTCGGTGCCGGGCCTGCCACAGCTCGTCGGTGATCAGCTCTCGCTGTGCCTCCAGAGCCAGTTGGGCGCCGTCGTCGAGGATGACGTAGACGTCGGCGCGGCGGTCGCGGTCCTCGGTCCACTGCTCCATCCGGACCCTCGTGACGTTGTGCCGCGTGTGCGCCCAGCGGGCGAGCCGGTGTTTGGCGTTGATGTGCCAGACAGTTTCGCGGCTGTGCCCGCCGGGCGGTGCGGTTCCAGCCGGGTGCGCGAAGTGTGGCCGCACCAGGCCGCCGATCCGGCCGCGGGCGAGTAGCGCCACCTTCGTACCCACCGGGGCGTCAATGCCACGCCAGCAGTAGAAGCACACCACGGTCTCCCGAGCCCCGTAGCCGAGCGCTCGCCACTGTTCCAAGGGGCGGTCGCCGATGTGGACTTCGGTCTGCGTCTCCAGGTCGAACCCCACAACGAGTAGATCGTCCAACACCGGAGCCTCCTCTCAACTCATCTGAACTGGATGCGTAGAGCATTGCAACGGGCACTGACAGTGCCCTCCCTTCAAGTCCACATAGCAGAACCACACTTGGGTAAAAGCTCGATCGCGACCGGCGGTAACGACCGCAGTAGATACCGGATTTACTGCGTCAGCACTGATCGTCCCCCCCCCCGCCACCCATCCGGCGACCTTGCCTGTTCAATCACACGCCAAGAAGACGGGGTGGACGCAATTGAGATCGATGAACTCACGGAGCTGGCCTAGGTGCCCGCCCTCGCGCTCCGTCACGAATCTGCGCTACCGGATACTGTGGTCGTAAGTCTCAGGCGGACCCACGCGCGTCGTGGACGGCCGTGGCCTTTGGAACGAGCCTGGGCGGTAGTGGGCGCGGCGGGTTGGCGTAAGCCGCGTAGGCGCGCTCTTGTTCTCGACGCCAGATTCTCAACAGCGCTTCGTCGGACCGGGGTACAGCGAGGCCCGTGTCTTGCAGGATTCCCCGGAAGTACGGCACCGGGCCCCCTCCGGGGGCTACGACCAGGGCGGACAGCAGCGGAGCATCATCGTGCGTTCCGTCCTCGATAGCTGACAGAAGCCTGCGGCGCTCCTCCTCGGGTGTGTTCTTGACGCCGGCCAGCAACGGCCAGTTGGTGGTGCTACCTGCCTGCGCGACGTCGATCAACCGCTGCCGCAGGTCCCGGCGAAAGGTGGGGGCCAAGGCTGCCTGGGCGGGGTGCGCCGGAGCTTCACGCTGTTGCTGGGACGGCTCGGGACTTGCGAGCGAACAACGCCTCTGGTTGCTCTCGCCCGGCGTCTTCTCGCGGGGTTGGGTGGCCATCTTCGCATCCTCGATGGCCGCCTCAAGCCCGGCGATGGTCTCTCTCAGCAGCCGCAGGCCGCGATCGTTGAGTTTGGTGTTCCGTGTGCCGTGGAGCCACCGACGGGCCGATCGGATTTCCGACCTCAGGCGGGTCCCGCCCTTTCCCTCCCCGCTGCCCGCCAGTTCCTGCCCTTGAGCGATCAGGTGTTGCAGCTGACTCCGGTCGATTGGTGCCTGGTGACGGACCTCTGTGGGGCGTGCCCGTCGGTTTCGCGCGGGCGGGCGCCGACGAGCAGAGACAGGGAGATCGACGATGCGGATCTCGGGGACGGCTGCGTTCAGCGGTAGCGCCGGTGGCACAGCGCGCGCGGGGAGCCCGTACTTGGCGAACGCGCGGTCTACTTCCCGTTGGACCCACCGCTTCAGGTGCGTTGCCGACGACGGCCGCCCCAGGCCGAGGGCTTCGAGGATGCTGTCCAGGTACGGCAACGGTTCGCCGGTGTCCGATCGTATGAGGGCGGACAGCACGGGCTCGTCCATGGGAAAGGGGCTGTCCACCTCTGAGAGCAGGTCTCGAAGATCTGCGACGACGTATTGGGAGAAGTCTGTGCCGACCGTCTGACCTAGACCCTTCCAGGTCGCTCGGGTGGCCCAGCGGGCGTCCAGCTCCAGGGCTTCACGGACGGCGACAACGAGCTCGCCCCGGCTGAGCTGTCGGCTCCCGGGGCCTGCTGTGGTCTCTGGCGACGACTTGCCAGCAACGCTTTCGCTACCTCGGGCGACTACGGCTCGTCTGTAGTCGCCCCGGATCTCCTCGACCGCTGTTGTCGTCAGCCCTTCATCGGTCAGAGTGGCCTCAGCAAACGGTGTCCAGGTGGTCACACCGCTGCGCCGCTGGACGCCCAGGTAGGGGCAGCGCCGGGCTCCTCTTGTCTCGAACCGGATACGGAAGACATAGCCGTCTCCGTCGAAGAACTCATGGGGGACAGGTCCGTCGAGCCCGAAGATCCAGTCGACCTCCGCTGTCTTTCCCGCGTCATTTGCCCAGGAGCCGCTGTTTCCGGGTTTGAGCCGAAAACGCAGCCGTCGTTGTAGGTCCGGGAGATCGACGTCGATCGCTTCACCCAGTGACGCGGCGCGTCTCGGCCACTGCACGGTGCCTTTGAGTTCCTGGTTCCGGATCCACTCGTCCAGGGCCCCCTTCATGAACAGGTGGTCCGCGCTGTCCTCACCGTTGGCCGTGCGTGTGCAGGTGTGATGCGGGTGATGCGCGAAGTGGCACACCTTGGAGTGGTACAGGCGGTCAGTCAGCGCTTCGCCGCAGCCGCCGAGCAGCGTGCCGCACCAGTACGTGTACCGGGGATGCTGCTGCCGCCAGCGAGTCAGCTCTGCTGCGTCCATGGGCAGGATCACCGCAAGATCGGAGTCCTTGTGGCCTACGACAGCTGTCTGTATGCGGCGGCGGTCCTCGGACAGTAACGGCATTGTGTGGGCTCTCCGGCGACGACAAGCGGGCGAGATACAGCCCGTACAAGCGATGGTGCCCAAGAGGACCTACCGTCGACACCTGTTCTGAGGCGGACAGGCCGCTGGCGGACTCCCAGAATCCCCCTCGCTGGGAGCCACCCGGGAGCCGGGTACCGAGGTCGGCTCCCAAATGGCTCCCAGAACAGGCCCGCAAAGCAAATCAGGCCCGGTTCTGATCTCTCAGAACCGGGCCTGACCTGCTGTTTTGGCTGTCGGGGTGGCGGGATTTGAACCCACGACCTCTTCGTCCCGAAGCAACTTGGGTGGGGTGCGGTTGGGGGACGGCTGAGGCTCTCGCCTGGGCGGATGGTCCGCTGGTGTTCGCACTCGTCCGCTGGTGTTCGTCGGCGTTGTCACGTAGTTAGACACTCAAGCTGCTGCCTCAGGCAAAACGTCTGGGTCGTGCTACTGGGCGGAGCCTGCGTAGCATCGGCGTACCCTACGTGTACTCGCCCACCAGGCACCTCGAGACACCTGTCGCCACTTCGGGAACTACCGGAGATTATCCCGGTAGATGTCAACAAGCCCTCGGCGTGCTTCGCGCCAGGAGATGGTGGTCTCACCGGTAAGGCGGCGTGAATCTCGCTCGGTCAGACCATGGCCATTGCGGCGAACCTGGGCGGGAGCAGCTTCCCGGAAGCGCGGTTGTCCTTGCGTACCCATCGGCATCAACTCGAACGTCACACTTCACGGCCCTGTCCTGCACCCCCGCAAGCCCGAAAATGGATCTAAAATCAGACCTTCTTAAAGCTCTGACTAATAAACCCTGCGTATGCCGTCATATTGGCAATCGCCCCCTTTCCCTTGTCGATGTAATCTCCGCTGCAGGCTGTCCCGGAATAAAAGCGAACTTTAGCGCTGAATGTAACTACGGCCGACTGAATCTCGTAATTTTTATAGCAGACTCCTGCGACAACCCCGGCAGTGCGTTCGCTACCGGCATAGTCCACGCTCGGGTAGAAGCAAAGGTTACTTGAGCAGGCCGGCGCGACTGCAGCATGCGCTGGTGCCGCCATGCTCACCATCGCGAAAAGACCACTTGCTGCGGCGAGCAGAACACCATGTCTCTTTCGCATAACTTCCCCTCCGTTTGTGCGCCATTATCGACCTCAATTGCACATCGGAAATCGCAACCTGGCAACGCCGAGCATGGGTGAAAATTGGCCGTATGTGACACTTTAAATTTCGGACAAAAGATGATCTAGAGGCCCGCTTAAGACGCGTGAGTTTACGCAGCAATAATCATAAATGGTCCGAATTGTGATTTCAGGTGTTCGGGTCGGTTTCAAAGTCCTGATACTTGTGAATCTATGCAGGCCACAGTCACATGGCGGTGTCTCGGTGGTCCCACCCGGACGTATCGAAGTCGTCTCGGTCTCTAGCGGACTCGCCCTGTGGCCGGGAACATTCGGATGGTGCTCGTCCGGAGGGCGTCGTTGGAGCTCAGTGCTGAGTCTTGAGCCCTAAACGAATTTGGACGGAGGGGCTGTGTGTGCAGGAGTCCGGTGACGTAGCAAGGTATGTATCCGGGTTTCGGAGAGGAGAAGTCGAGCCGTCGGGAGGTGCATGTTTTCTCTACATGCCGTCGCTTTGCATCGCATCTCCGTGCATCTCACTGAGGGGTTTGAGTGAAGTTTTGCTCAGTGAACCGGGGCGGCTATACCGGCAATTTTCCTGGTGCGCCTAAATGTGGCTCGCGAGGTCGGTGGAGCGGCTTTGGGGTGGCGCTGCTTTGGCGCGAGTGATCATGGCCCCGTAAGCTTCCGGCGCGTCGGGCAGTCTGTGGACCTGCCCGGTAAAGCACGACGTTGGGGCCATGATCTTCGAGGCTCGCGCCAAAGTGGCTCCGTAAAGCCGCGTAGCCGACCGCCCCAGCCACGAGGTACCCCTTCTCTGGCATCAGGTGGCTGCATGCTTTGAGCGCGGCACGGGCGCCGGCCGGGCTGGAGCGGGGCGGAGACAGGAGCGCAGGCCCGGCCGGGGTCCGGGCCTGCGCGCGGGGAGCGGAGCGAGCCGCCTTGAACTAGTAAAGAAAGTTGTAACTCAGTCGGGCGTGTGGGGCTTGAAGTCGTTTGTGCAGGCTGGGAGTTCGACGCCTTGGCGGTGGGCGAGCGGTAGGAAGAGCACTGGTCGGATCGTCCACGTGATCCGGGTCTGGGCATGCGTGATCGTGACCGAGCAAGGCTCAGAGCGCAGGAGGGCTTGCCGGGTTGCGATGCGCCCCTGAGAGAGCCAGGCCCACGCCACGTCGGAAGCGTCTGAGTCCAGGGCAGGGGAGATCGTGCGGAGCGTGACCGCAACCCACCTGTCTGCCTGGGAAGCCGAGTACGCATCGAGGGATGCCCGGAGCGTCGGCCGTTCCTCCTCAGTGAGGTCCTGAGTCCAGCACTCGCACCAGTAGCCGCGTCGGGGTCCGTCCATCAGCACGGGAGAGCCCCCTTCCCTGTGTCGGTGAACAGTTCCGCGGTGACCGTGTGGCCGCCGTCGCTGTCGTGGACCACGACCCGGTGAGCGATGACGCTGACCATGCCCCGACCGTGCTCCGCCTCCTGGTCCTGGTACACCACCTTCGGAGTCGTGTCCGCGCCGCCGTCATCCGTCACCGATACCGCGACCACCTGCGCCGAGACCGCGACAGCCAGGTGAAAGCTGCCCTGTTCCCAGCCGCTGGTCGTGTGCATGAGGGCGTTCGTGCTCAGTTCGCTCACGATCAGTTCGGCGTCCTCTGCCAATGGCGATCCCCGCAGGATGTCGCGGGTCCAGCGGCGGGCCCGGCTCACCTCTTCCGGAAAACCTGGGCAAGTGAGCCCCCAGACCCGGGCCCTACTCGTATACTCGTGCATACAAGTTCCTTTATGCTGGTAGGCCGCCATGTGCAGCGGGTTCGGGCTAGATGAGTTTCACGCCGTCGTGGGCGCGGATGGCCGGCGGGGACGTCCCGTCGGGAGAGTCGAGTGCGTCCAAGACGCGGATGGCGTACGCCTCGTCGGAGAGTTCCGAGACTTCTTCGCGGGTGGCCCAGCGCAGTGCGCGGGTTTCGTCGCCGGTTGTGGGCGTGCCGTCGGCGGCCTGGCAGCGGAAGACCAGAGAGACGATCAGGCCCGTCATGTTCTTGTAGACGCCGGTCAGGGTCGCGGGAAGTGCGATCTTGATGCCGGTCTCTTCGAGGACTTCGCGTTGCAGGGCCTCGGGGATGGTCTCCTCGCGTTCGAGGACGCCGCCCGGGGGTTCCCACTTGTCGTTGTCGCGCCGCTGGATCAGAAGGGCCCGGCCCTGGGCGTCGACGACCACTCCGGCGACGCTCACGGAGTGCGGACGGTCCATGCTCACGTTCCTCGGCCCTCTCGGCTGGCTAGGCTCTCCACCGTAGCAACAAGACTCGCCCACTCGTCTAGATACCTAAAGGAGTACACGTGAGCCCTCTTTCTTCGGGCCTTCTCGGTGATCTCGACCCCACGAGTGATCGTGCGGTCTTCCGACAGATCGCTGACCAGCTGCGTGAGGCCATCGACCGTGGGCGATTCCGGGAAGGCGAGAAGCTGCCCTCGGAAGCAGAGCTTGTCGATCATTACGGGGTATCCCGTATGACGGTCCGAAACTCCTTCTCCATCCTTCAGGGGGAAGGGCTCGTACACGCCGAGCACGGCAAGGGCGTGTTCGTGCGGCCCCGGCCGCCCGTGCGGCGTCTCGCCTCCGATCGGTTCGCGCGGCGGCACCGCGAGCAGGGCAAGTCGGCCTTCATCGTCGAAGCCGACGCGGTCGGCAGTCACCCCCAGGTCGACAGCCTTGAGGTGAAGGAAGAGAAGGCCAGCCAGGACATCTCCACCCGGCTCGGCTCCGTACGGCGGGTGCTCGCCCGGCGGCGGCGGTATCTCCTCGACGGGCGTCCGGTCGAGTTCGCCACCTCCTACCTGCCCCTCGACATCGCCCGTGGGACTCAGATCGCCGAGCCGAATCCCGGCCCCGGCGGCATCTACGCCCGCCTCGAAGAGCTCGGCCACCGCCTCGACCACTTTGAGGAGGAGATCCGCGCCCGGATGCCCTCGCCGGCCGAAGTGAAGACGCTCCGCCTGGCCTCCGGCGTGCCCGTCATCCACCTCGTCCGGACCGCCTTCGACACCGAGGGGCGAGCCGTGGAGGTCTGCGACACCGTGATGGCGGCTGACGCATACGTGCTGTCGTACCAGCTTCCGGCGACCTGATCGTCATGTTTTGCGGTGGTGCGTGGGGACGGTTCTCGGACTTGTACACCTCAACAGGCGTACTCGTATAGACGAGTGGGCAAGTTGAGTGGCAGAGTGGTCCATGCGAGCCCGGGAGATCGGATTCGCAGGACGCATCATGTGTAGACGAGTAGATAGGACAACTTCCTTGCGCACCATCCGTGTTGAGACCGCCGCCGCAACGATCCTGCTGACCGAGGCCCCTGAGCCGAAGGTCCGCGACCTCAGACCGGCGAGCGGGCCACCGACGCCGTCAGCGGTGAGCCGCTGATGACCGTCGGCGTCGTCTACATCGAGGAGGGTGAGTCCTCACTGATCAAGGTCACCATCCCGGAGGGCGGCATTTCGGACGGGCTGGCCCTCGGCTCGCCCGTCTCGCTGCCGGGTCTCATCGCCCGGCCGTGGGAGAGCGTCTTCAACGGCCAGCAGCGCCACGGCATCGCCTACCGCGCCGCTGCCATCACCCCGGCCGCCTTCCCGGCTGCCGCTACCGGGGCCGCCGCCTGATGACCGACATAGCGACGCTCCTGGAGGTAGGTGGTCCTGTCGCCGCACTCGGCGGCGGGGCCGCCTACGCCCGGGCCAAGCACCCGGCCGTCTACTGGTCCACCGTCGGCCTGCCGGTCTCCACCGCCCGACTGCTCGGCTCGTACGCCTCCGTCATGGAGGCATGTGGCCTGACCGTCGCCCCGTCCCGGCTGCGGGTCCTGGCGGTCAAGGCCACCACGAACCGAGAGATACGACCCGTCCCACCCCGCCGGGGCATCATCCGACCCACCACAACCGGCCTGCGAATACGGCTCCGGCTTGCCCCGGGCCAGGAACCCGCTGACGTCGCCGCCTCCGCCGAACGGCTGCGGCACGCCTGGGGCGTTCACGCCGTCTACGTCACCACCGTCAAGCCCGGTGTCGTCGAACTGCGGCTCGTCGGCTACGACGTCCTGCGACGCGTACGGATGCCCCGCAAGGTCGACAGCGGGTACCTGCGTATCCCGGTCGCCCTGCGCGAGGACGCCACCGCCTTCGTACGCGACTACCGCACCATGCCGCACCAACTCACCCTCGGCGCAACCCTGTCCGGCAAGTCCATGTACCTGCGCCACCTGATCACCGGACTGGCCCCGCAACCGGTCGCCCTGGTCGGTATCGACTGCAAGCGGGGCGTGGAGCTGGCGCCCTTCGCGTCCCGGCTCTCGGCCCTCGCCACCGATCCTGAGCAGGCTGCCGAGCTGCTTCCCGTGCTCGTCAAGGAAATGGAGGACCGCTACGACCTGATCAAGGCCCGGCAGGGCATCGCTCCGGACATCCCCGACGAGGAGATCACCTCCGACATCTGGGGCCTGCCCGAGTACGAACGCCCCACCCCCATCGTGCTGTTCGTCGACGAGGTCGCCGAACTCTTCCTCATCGCCACCCGCAAGGACGAGGAACGGCGCGACGAGATGGTCACCCAACTCATCCGCCTCGCCCAGCTCGGCCGCGCCGCCGGCATCTACCTGGAGGTCTGCGGGCAGCGCTTCGGCGCCGAACTCGGGAAGGGCGCGACCATGCTTCGCGCCCAGCTGACGGGCCGTGTCTGCCACCGCGTCAACGACGAAGCCTCCGCCAAGATGGCCCTCGGCGACATCGCCCCGGAAGCGGTCGTGGCCGCCTGCGCCATCGCGCCCGAGCGCCCCGGCCTGGCCGTCGCCGGTGACACCTCCGGCGGCTGGTCCCGCATCCGTACGCCGTACCTCTCCCTCGGCGACGCCGCCGAGACCTGCCGCGACTCCGCGCACCTGGTCCCTGACCTGCCCGCACTCAAGCCCTTCCGGCCCTACGTGCCCGTACGACCGGTCGAATCCCCGGCGCCGCAGGTCCAGCCGCGTCCGATCGCCGACTGACTTCCTCCTCCCCAGCTCCGCTCGGCGTGACCGCATCACGCCACGTCCCTACCCCTCCCATGCCTGAACCCGGAAGGAGCCGCTCATGCGTGCCCAACTGGCCCGCGTCGACGCGGTGCTCGTCCAGGCGCTGATCGCCGCCGCGCTGTCCTTCGCCCACATCCACGACATCGCCTCGGCGGCCGGACAGGACGGATGGAAAGCGTGGGCCTACCCCGTCTCCGTCGACCTGCTGCTCGTCGCCGCCTGGCGTCGACTCCGGTCCGGTGAGGCGAAAGCGTCCGGGTGGTGCTGGTTCGTCATCGCACTCGCCGCCTCCCTCGGCGCGAACGTCGCCACCGCCGGTCTCCTCGACCTGGACCAGGTGCCGGCCTGGCTGCGCATCCTCGTCGCGGGCTGGCCTGCGGTCGCCTTCCTCGGCGGAACGCTCCTCGCCCACTCCACCCCGACCACGAAACCAGCCAACGACACCGAGCTCATCGAGGACCAGGAGGACGCGCCCGAACCCACCCCCGAGCCACCCGCCCAACCAGCCATCGAAGCGCCGCCCGAGCGCCCGGCTGTACCCGTCCCGGCCGCCCTGGTCGACCACGCCCGCAAGGTCGCCACCGAACACCACACCCGCACCGGCATCCCGATCGACACCCCAACCCTCCGCGCCCGCCTCGGCGTCCCCGAGCCCATGGCCGAAGCCATCGCCGCCCAGCTCTGAAAGGAGAGGCCACGTGCCCGCCAATCGCCGCTTCCGCAACGTCACCCGCATCGGCCCCGTCCAGGTCGCCACCTCGTACGACCAACGCGGCCGCGAGAAGCACACCGCCGCCTGCACCGCCCCGCGCTGCGGCTTCTCCGCCGACTACGACAGCCGCGCCGCAGCCGAATTGGCCGCCAACACCCACCGCTGCCCCGTCCGCTGAAAGGACCTGCACACCGTGACCCTCAGCCTGCCGCTCGTCGTAGTCCTCGGCTTCTTCGCCTGGGGAGCGGTCAAGTTCCTCGGCGTCCGCACCTGGGTCGTCGTACTGATCGCCCTCTTCGGCTTCTGGCTCTCACAGACCTTCTTCGCCCCCGCCATCGAGTCCGGCACGCGCACCGGCGTGGACGTCATAAACGGCTCACATGCCTAGACGAGTAGATGAGGAGAGTCCAGTCGTGTTCCTGCCCAAGTACCCCGACAACCCGACCCCGCCGTCCGCACACACCCACGCACCCGCCGACCCGGCACCCGTTCAGCGCTCGCTCCCGTCGGTCTCCGTCGACCACAAGACGATCGCTGCCCTGGTCGTCGGCGGAGTCGTCCTCACCGCGCTCCTGGCCGCCGTCGCTGTCACGGCCATCTCGGTAGCTGTGGCCGCCGTGGTCCTGCGCTCCCTGCTCCGCGACCAGCACCGGCGCTGAGCCCCCACCTGACCTCCGGGGCGGCAGCACTCGCCCAAACCTCACGCCGCCCCGGGGCCTGTTCCTCCCGACCGAGCCAGCCAGCTAGAAGGAGAAACGCCATCTTCACCCGCACCACTCCGGCCCCACTCCCAGCACTCGCCGCCCTGGCCTCACAGGGCACGCTTCCGGGCACCCTCCGCCAGCTGTCCACCCTCGGCGGCTGCACCCACCCGATCCGCCTCGACGGCCACCGCACCGAGTACGACGTCGACACCACAACGGGCGAGATCGGCGCCGTTCTCCACCACCTCGACTCGACCAGCCTCCCGGCCGGCCAACTCCTCGTCCGCTGCAACAACCGCCGTACGACCCGCTGCCCGGCCTGCGCGGAGGTCTACCGCCGTGACACCTTCCAACTGATCACCGCTGGACTGCGTGGCGGCAAGGGCACCCCGGAACAAGTCGGCGCCCACCCGCGCGTGTTCGCCACCTTCACTGCCCCCGGCTTCGGCCCGGTCCACAACCGCCGCACCGACGCCCGCCCTTGCCGCTGCGGCGTCCACCACGACCAGGACGACGAGACACTCGGCACCCCACTCAACCCGGACACCTACGACTACGAAGCCGCCGTCCTCTGGAACGCCCACGCCGGACAGCTCTGGCGGCGCTTCTCGACGTACCTGCGCCGGGAGGTCGCCAAGCGCGCGGGCATCTCCCAGCGCAGGCTCCGCGACCACGCCCGCGTCTCCTTCGCCAAGGTCGCCGAATACCAGAAACGCGGCGCCGTCCACTTCCACGCGGTCATACGCCTCGACGGCCCCGGTGGGGGAGACACTCCACCCCCGGCCTGGGCCACCGCCGAGCTGCTCACCGACGCCATCGACGCTGCCGTGTCCAAGGTCCGCGTGGACGGCCCGGTCATCGACAGTCGCTCCCACACCTTCACCTTCGGCCGCCAACTCGACGTCCGTACCATCCGATCCGCCGACTTCAACGACGGCCAGGAGCTGACCGAGCGAGCCGTAGCCGCGTACATCGCCAAGTACGCGACCAAGGGTGCCGAGACAGCAACGGGAGCTCTCGACCGCCCGCTCAAGTTCGCCGCCGAACTGGCCCAGCTCGACATCAGCGACCACGCCCGCCGCCTGGTCCGAACCGCCTGGACCCTCGGTGCTCGCAAGGATCTGGAACACCTCCGTCTCCGCGCCTGGGCTCACATGCTCGGCTTCCGCGGCCACTTCTCGACCAAGTCCCGCCGCTACTCCACGACCCTCGGCGCCCTCCGCGACGCCCGTGCTGAATGGCGCCGCGCACAAGCCGCAACCGCCAACACCTCCACCACCGACACCACGTACGTCCTCGCGCACTGGGTCTTCGCAGGCACGGGCCTCTCGCCCACCGAAGCCTGGCTCGCCGCGAGCCTCCACGCTGACGCAGCTGCCTCAGAGCCCCACTCCAACCGCCCCGACCAGGAAGGAACCGTTGCATGACCAAGGCCGCGCCCGAACTGCTCACCGTTCCCGAGGTCATGACGCGGCTCAAGCTCGGCCGCACCAAGGTGTACGACCTGATCCGCACCCGGCGCCTGGTCTCCATCAAGGTCGACGGCTGCCGACGCATCCCCGACGCTGCCGTACGCGCGTTCATCCGGGGCCAGATGGGAGAAGCGGCCTGATGACCAAGCGTCGTAGCCGTGGTGATGGCGGCCTGCACTGGGACGAGAAGAGACAGCGTTGGATCGCCACGGCGAACCTCGGCTTCGACCCCAGCGGCAAGCGAATCGTGAAGCGGGGGAGTGGCAAGACCAAGACGGAGGCGAAGAACAAGCTCAAGGAGGTACTGCGGGACCACGAAGACGGCCTCGCCATCGCACCTACCAACTACACAGTCAAAGACGCGGTGACGGACTGGCTCACTTACGGCCTGGCCGGCCTCGACCCCAGCACCGTCGAGACCACAACCCTCATGAGCCAGAAGCACGTCATCCCCTCGCTCGGCGCTCGCAAGCTCCGTGACCTGAGTGCGGAGGACGTAGACCGCTGGCTGGCCACCAAGGCAAAGACGCTGAGCACGCGAACGCTCCAAGGCCTCCACTCCTGCCTGAACCGATCCGTGAAGCGGGCCATGGCGCGAGACAAGGTGAAGCGCAACGTCGTCGAACTCTGCTCAGTACCCCAGGGGCAGGCTGGCCGCCCGTCCAAGGCGCTCACCTTCGCCCAGGCGGAGGCCGTCCTCAAAGGGGCCGAAGGAACTTCGATGTACTCGTACATCGTCGTCGCGCTGCTGACCGGGGCCCGCACCGAAGAACTGCGCGCCCTCACCTGGGATCACGTGTTCCTGAAAGGCCGCCCCGAGTTCGACCCTCCCCAGCCCCCGCACATCGCCGTATGGCGCTCGGTTCGCCGCACCGGCGACACCAAGACCCGGAAGTCCCGGCGCACCCTCGCCCTGCCGGCGCGCTGCGTCAAAGCTCTCTGGCAGCAATTCGAAGACCAGGGCTGGGATCGGCTGGCCGCCGGTGACGACTGGGAGGAACACGGCCTCGTCTTCTCCTCGGCCGTCGGCAAGCCGCTCGACGCCGCCAACGTCCGCCGCGCCTTCCGCCAGGCGCTCAAGGATGTCGACGGGGTCGACGCCGCCGAGTGGACGCCCCGGGAGCTCCGGCACAGCTTCGTGTCTCTGCTTTCCGACCGCGGTGTGCCGCTGGAGGAGATCTCCCGGCTCGTCGGGCATTCCGGTACGGCGGTCACCGAGGAGGTCTACCGGAAGCAGATCCGGCCCGTGATCCAGACCGGTGCCGTGGTCATGGACGGCATCTTCGAGCGCGGCCCAAAGCGATAGTCACGCAGATAGACACACACGCAGAAACAGGTGAGGCACCTACGGAAATCCGTAGGTGCCTCACCTGCTGTTTTGGCTGTCGGGGTGGCGGGATTTGAACCCACGACCTCTTCGTCCCGAACGAAGCGCGCTGCCAAGCTGCGCTACACCCCGATGTCGCTGCTTGTCCTGCTTGTCGCGGCGACGACGTTTACTTTAGCCCACTGGTGGCTGGAGACGAAATCCGGTTTTCGCGCGGTGGTGGGTGCGGTGGCGGAGGGGGTTCGGGCGGACGTGGTCGAGGGCTACGAGGAGGACGGCGAGGGCGTAGAAGGAGAGGCCGAGGAGGAGGGCGTTGCCGAGGATGCTCTTGTAGCCGTGGAGGTCGACGTCCAGGAAGGGATAGAGGTAGCGGGCCGGCGTGCCGGGCAGGAGCAGCTCGCCTCGGGTGAAGGAGAAGGCGAGGTAGGCCAAGGGGTAGAGGAGCCACGTCGCCGCCCGGCGGAGGTGGAGACGGCCGGGTGAGGTCAGGAACAGCCAGTCCACGATCGCCGCGATCGGGAGCGCCGTGTGGAGGACGTGGCTCGCCAGGGACTGCCAGCCGGTCGGGGCCGTCGTTCCGCCCGTCATCGAGAACGGGGTCGCCCCGTCGGCCAGCAGCAGGTGGTACACCGAGCCCGCGATCAGGACGTAGAGCAGCGTCGAACCGGTCAGCGCCGCCGGCAGCGGGCGGCGGGCGCTCCACGCGCGCTTCGCCGACAGCACGGAGACCAGCGCCAGCAGGATCGCGCTCTGGATCGAGAAGTAGCTCAGCACTCGGGCCGGGCTGCCGAGGAGCAGGTCGATCGACACGGCCGCCGCGGCCGTGAGGGCGACCAGCAGACGGTACGTGGCGGCCAGGGGTCGGCGTACGGGGGCCACCACCGCCGTGGCGGGGACGGCGGAGGGCAGCAGCGCGGGCATGCCCGGGACCGCGGGAAGGTCCGGGATGTCCCTGGGTATCGGGGCGGTCATGCCCTCACGCTAAGCATCCCCGGCAAAAGGGGCGATACGGGCGGGCCGTGCGGGTTACCCCGCCTCGGGCC
>NZ_JABERD010000138.1 GCF_013044505.1 Streptomyces sp. S3(2020)
TGAGGATGTTCTGCGCCCCGGCCCGCTTGATCCCGGTCAGCGCCTCCAGGATGGCCCGCTCCCGGTCGATCCAGCCCTTCTCCGCGGCGGCCTCGATCATCGAGTACTCACCGGAGATCTGATAGGCCGCGCCGGCCACCTCCACGGCGTCGCACACCCCCGCCACCACACCGTCGACCAGCAGCAGCGGAAAGTTGCCGGCCTGGCCGCCCGCCAGCGCCCGCTGGTACGCGGCACCGGGGAACAGCAGCTCACGAGGCTGGGCGGCGATGCCGTACGCGTCGAAGTACGGCAGCAGCCGCACACCCCGCACCCCCTCCCGTCCCCCGTCCTCGGGGAACTCCGTGTCGCCGGCCACCACCCAGGCCTCCGTCCCCTCGAAGTCGACCTCCTCGATCTCCCCGGCCCGGGCCATCCGACCGAACAGCGCGCTCGACCAACCTCCGGGCGCCGCCAGCCACTTGGCGAACCACGCCGGGGTCCCGGGACCGTAGGCGTACAGATAGCGCCGTACGAGAGTCCGTACGGCGTCGTCGGGCGGCAGCGGATCGAAGTGCGGCGGGCGGGTGTACGTCACCTTGCGGCCCCGGTTGGGGCCGAAGCACAGTGCGCCGGACCAGCCCGCCCGGTGCAGCACCTGCCGCCAGCGCGGCCACAGGGTCTGGAAGGCGGGCATCACCAGGTCACCGGCCCGGGCGCCGGTGCGCGCCACGACCTCCTCGCTGAGCTCGTCCACGGTCAGGCACACCCCCTCCAGGGCGTCCCCGATCGCCGCCACGATCTGCCCGGCCTCCTCCTCGGTGACCCGTACGTCCGGCGCGAAGACCGAACCGGTCGGGACGGCAGGCAACGCGGCGCACCACAGAGGGAGTTCGGCCGTGGGAAGCAGATGGACGGTCCCGCGAGGGCCGTGCGTCTTCACCAGTGAGCGGTCCTCCCACAGCGCCTCACGCACATCCGCCCGTGTCGTCCCCTCGGTCCGCACGCCCACCGACAACTCCGCCGCGGACAGCACCTGCGCATGTGCCCCGAGCATCGTGGCGACCACGTCGGCGGCCGGGACACCCGGCTTCGCGGAAGTGGCCAGGAACTGCCGTTCGAGTCGGCGTGCGCTCGCCTCGGTCCATGTGATCCTCACCGTCATGGGTTCGACGCTAGGGCGGAACTAGGTCAGCCGCTGTCCTCTTCAGGACTCTCAGGACTCTCAGGACTCTTCGGGGCTCCTCAAGACTCTTCGGGACTCCGCGGGGATGGCCGATCCATGGCGGTCGCCACGATTGCGCAAATCGGTCAATCCATGCATCAATGCCCCATTCCCCCTCTATATCCATGGGATTCACGAGGTTTCCACATCGTTATCACCGTCAGCTCGCTTCTTACCTGGATCTCACGTAAGTTCAGACCAAGGTAATTCGCGTGAGCAAAGAAGCGCGGGCGGTACCGCGCGGAGGAGGGGGCCGCGCGGTGCCCTGCCTCCGCAGCTCACCGGCCCCGTCACGCGACCCGCGTCCGGCGTCAAGCGGAGGTTCGCGGCCGGGTCACCCACGTGGGGGATGCGGGAACAAGTTACCAAGCACCCCGCAAGCCGCCCCAAATCCTCTGGATCTCTGCGGAACCCACCCGATTGCCTTGGGAATCCGCCGTGATTCGGCCATGAATCCTCCGTGAACGGGGCCTTTCCCGGCCATCGGGCCGTCGCCGTCCGACTCCGGAGAGTAGTTGTGGCACGCCGATGCACGCAGCATCACTTACGAAGGGTTATGGTGGAAACCCCCCCTCGGGCCGGTCCGTCTCCCCCCCCACGGACCGGCCCGTTTTTTTGTGCGTCGACACCGGCTCGACCGCGTCGGCGGGGCCGCCCGCTCGACCCGTGCTCAAGTCCCCCTCCACCGCACCGGTAGGCTTCCGCCCGCGGGGACCGCCGTACGGAGGGGCTGACAAGAACGTGAACCTGCGCGACAAGCTGCGCGGCCTGCTGGTCAGGATCTACGCACGTCGGGTGGAAGGCCACCTGGACCACGCTCAGGTGCCGAAGCACATCGGCGTCATCATGGACGGCAACCGCCGCTGGGCGAAGGCCGCGAAGGCCACCACCGTGCACGGTCACCGTGCGGGCGCCGAGAAGATCGAGGAGTTCCTCGGCTGGTGCTCCGAGACGGATGTCGAGGTCGTCACCCTCTGGCTGCTGTCGACGGACAACTTCGACCGGCCCCAGGACGAACTCGGCCCGCTGCTCGGCATCATCGAGGACGTCGTACGCACCCTCGCCGCGGACGGCCGCTGGCGGGTGCACCACGTCGGCACCCCCGACCTGCTGCCCTCCCCGATGCAGATGGCGCTCAAGGAAGCGGCGGAGTCGACCGCGCACGTCGACGGGATACTCGTCAACCTCGCCATCGGCTACGGCGGGCGCCAGGAGATCGTGGACGCCATGCGGTCGATGATGCTCGACGCCGCCGACAAGGGCACCTCGCTGGAGGACCTCGCCGAGTCCGTCACCGTCGACGCGATCGGCCGTCATCTCTACACCGGCGACCAGCCGCACCCCGATCTCGTGATCCGCACCAGCGGCGAGCAGCGGCTGTCCGGATTCATGCTGTGGCAGACGGCCCACTCCGAGTACTACTTCTGTGACGTCTTCTGGCCGGCCTTCCGCAAGGTCGACTTCCTGCGCGCCCTGCGCGACTACGCGGCGCGGCATCGCCGCTACGGCGGCTGACCGGCGGCTGACCGGCGGAGCGCCGACTACCCCCTTTGGGACGGAAGTAACAAGGAGTTCACCAGCGCGCCGTCATATGCGCTGGCATGGCACCGCATGTTCGAGGGCATAAGCCAAGCAGGTCGACACCCGAACCACGGGTGTCGGATCTCAGCGGACGGCGCCGGAGCCGTTCGCCCGGGAGGCCCTTTGCACCAGCTCGACCGTGCGGTCACAGCACGGAAGAAGCAGTGGAGGGCCGGTCTCCGGCCCGTGCATCGCGGCCGTCGACCGGTCCAGCTCCACTCCGTCGCTCCCCGACCTCATCCGAGGGGGTACGTCCTTCCGTGGTGACCAGCACAAAGCGCCGTATGCCAGACCGGCGCACCTATGTTCTCGACACCAGCGTTCTGCTGGCCGATCCGAACGCCCTGAACCGCTTCGACGAGCACGAGGTAGTGCTCCCCATCGTCGTGGTGACGGAGTTGGAGGCCAAGCGGCACCATCCCGAGCTCGGCTACTTCGCCCGGCAGGCCCTGCGTCTGCTCGACGAGTTCCGGGTCCGGCACGGCCGCCTCGACGCCCCCATCCCGATCGGGGAACTCGGCGGAACCGTCCGTGTCGAGCTCAATCACTCGGACCCCAGCGTGCTGCCCAGCGGCTACCGCCTGGGGGACAACGACTCCCGCATCCTCGCGGTCGCCCGCAATCTGCAGGCCGAGGGGTTCGACGTCACCGTGGTGTCGAAGGACCTTCCGCTCAGGATCAAGGCCTCCTCGGTCGGTCTCCTCGCCGAGGAGTACCGCGCCGAACTCGCCATCACGGGCTCCTCCGGCTGGACCGGAATGTCCGAACTGACCCTGCCGGGCGAACAGGTGGACATCCTCTTCGAGGAAGGCCACATCTACGTCCCCGAGGCGTCCGACCTGCCCGTTCACACGGGTCTGACGATCCAGTCCGAGCGCGGCAAGGCGCTGGGGCGGGTCAGTCCCGAGGGCAACATCCGCCTGGTGCGCGGTGATCGGGAGGCGTTCGGCATCAAGGGGCGGAGCGCGGAGCAGCGCATCGCGCTGGACATCCTGCTCGACCCGGACATCGGGATCGTGTCGATGGGCGGCCGCGCCGGCACCGGCAAGTCGGCGCTCGCGCTGTGCGCGGGTCTGGAGGCGGTCCTGGAGCGCCGCCAGCACCAGAAGGTCATGGTCTTCCGTCCGCTGTACGCGGTGGGCGGGCAGGAGCTGGGCTATCTGCCGGGCTCCGAGTCCGAGAAGATGAGCCCCTGGGCGCAGGCGGTCTTCGACACACTGTCCGCGGTCGCCAGCCGCGAGGTCATCGAGGAGGTCACCGCGCGCGGGATGCTGGAGGTCCTGCCCCTCACCCACATCCGCGGCCGCTCACTGCACGACGCGTTCGTGATCGTGGACGAGGCACAGTCGCTGGAACGGAATGTGCTTCTCACCGTTCTGTCCCGAATCGGTGCCAATTCGCGGGTGGTTCTCACCCATGACGTGGCCCAGCGGGACAACCTGAGGGTGGGTCGCTACGACGGTGTCGTCGCCGTCGTGGAGAAGCTGAAGGGGCATCCGCTCTTCGCCCACGTCACGCTGACGCGGTCCGAGAGGTCCCAGATCGCCGCCCTTGTGACCGAAATGCTGGAGGACGGGCAAATCTGAGGTAGTAACCGCCAGTTGGCGCCGTCCGGAAAGGCCAAGAGCCTAGCCGGGCGGCGCCTTCGCGTGTTGCGGTTTCTCAGAATCCCAGGGGTCAAACGAGATGTGAGCTTTCACACGCAACTCAGAATTGCCACCCGGCGTCGGGTTACGGCAGAGTCTCACTCCTGTCAGGCCCCGCATACGACACACCTGTACCCCCAGCGGTACGGCACCACAGCAATACCAGTTCAACTCCATAGTCGACGTCGTATGCCGCCCGAGCACCATGCGGCGCCTCCCTCACGGGAGTTGCCCACCGGGCCCGAACCTCCCGTGACCCAGCAGTTGGGAGGTCAGCGTCAGGGGCAAGATTGCGTCCGCCAGGGTCACCGAAGCGGGCGATGCTGGAAGGAAACCGTGTGAGTCCGATTTCGGTCCGGGGATTCGCAGTGGCCTCTGCCACCGCGGTCACCGCTGTCGGAAGCGTCGTCGGCGTTGCCTCGGGCAGCACCGCGCAGACGAACGACGCCGAGGCGGCAGTTGCCGATTCGACGCTCCTCGCGGACATACCCGCGGGCCAGCAGGCCCAGGTGCAGACCGCGTCCCTGACGCAGCAGGCCAATGTCCAGGCCATCGCCGCCGACGCGAGCGCCAAGAAGGACGCCGAGGAATCGGCTCGCAAGGCTGCTGCCAAGTCGGCTGTCGAGAAGAAGGAAGCCGCCGAGAAGGCGGCGGAGGACGCCAAGGAGCGCGCCGAGGCCAAGGCCGCCGCCTCCCGTGACGCCTCCAGCTTCCCGGTCCAGAGCTCGTACACCACCGCCCAGATCCAGGCGATGGCACGCCAGATGGTGCCGAGCGGTCAGTGGACCTGCTTCAGCAACATCGTGGACCACGAGTCCAGCTGGAGCTACACGGCGACCAACCCGTCCTCCGGTGCCTACGGTCTCTTCCAGGCGCTGCCGGGCTCCAAGATGTCCTCCGTGGGCTCCGACTGGCAGACCAACCCGGCCACCCAGATCAAGTGGGGCCTCAACTACATGGACAGCCGCTACGGCAGCCCGTGCGAGGCCTGGTCCTTCTGGCAGGCCAACCACTGGTACTAGAGCCGCCCGGCCCCGGCCGCCGCTCAACCCCGCGCAGCCCCTCATCGTCCTACGGTGAGGGGCTTTCGCCTGTTGTACGGTCTGACCGACGACTCACCGGCTCCAGGGGGAGTGGTGGGGAAAGACGGGGGAAAGGGACGGATACGGATCATGTCGCGAGTGCCTGGGTGGCTCGGCCGGCTCGGCCACGGACTGACCGAGATGGGTGACCGGCTGGACGAGCGCCGGGCGGAGGCGGAGCGCGAGGAGGAGGAAGAGGCCTCGCCTCCCGACGAGCCCCCGCCGCCCCTCGACGAAGCACCCCCCGTCGTGGCTCCCCGCCCCGATCCCGCGCAGGCGGTCCCGTGGGGCATGCGCGTCGCCGCCGAGGCCGGCTGGCGACTGCTCGTCCTGGCGGGCACGGTCTGGGTCCTCATGCGGGTCATCAGCGCCGTACAACTCGTCGTCCTCGCCTTCGTGGCCGCCCTGCTGATCACCGCGCTGCTCCAGCCGACGGTGTCGTGGCTGCGGCGCTACGGCGTTCCGCGCGGTCTCGCCACCGCGCTCACCGCGATTCTCGGCTTCGTCGTGATGGGCCTGATCGGGTGGTTCGTGACCTGGCAGGTCATGGAGAACATCGACAACGTCTCCGACCAGGTCCAGGACGGCATCGACGAGTTGCGGAACTGGCTGCTCAACAGCCCGTTCCATGTCACGGACAAACAGATCAACGACATCGCCGAGAACCTGCGGGAGGCGGTCGGCGCGAACACGGACCAGATCACCTCGGCGGGTCTGGAAGGGGTGACGGTCGTCGTCGAGGCGCTGACGGGCATCCTGCTCGCGGCCTTCTCGACGCTCTTCCTGCTCTACGACGGCAAGCGGATCTGGGAGTGGACGCTGAAGCTGGTGCCTGCGGCGGCGCGGCCCGGCGTCGCGGGTGCGGGCCCGCGCGCGTGGCGCACACTGACGGCCTATGTGCGCGGCACGGTGATAGTGGCCCTGATCGACGCGATCTTCATCGGCCTCGGCATCTACTTCCTCGGTGTCCCGATGGCCGTTCCGCTGGCGGTCTTCATCTTCCTGTTCGCGTTCATCCCGCTGGTGGGCGCGGTCGTCTCGGGCGCGCTGGCGGTGGTGGTCGCGCTGGTGACACAGGGCGTGTTCACGGCGGTCATGTCCCTGGCGGTCGTGCTGGCGGTGCAGCAGATCGAGGGGCACATCCTCCAGCCGTTCATCCTGGGCCGCGCGGTCCGGGTCCACCCGCTGGCCGTGGTGCTGTCGGTCGCGGCGGGCGGCATGGTCGCGGGGATCGGCGGCGCGGTGGTGGCGGTGCCGCTGGTCGCCGTGACGAACACCGTGGTGGGCTATCTGCGGTCGTACTCCCGTGAGCAGGCGCTCAAGCAGGCGCCGCGGCCGAGAGGCGCCACCGCGGTGGACGCGGCCGCGGCCGCGCCTGCGACGGACAGGGCCGAGGGGCCTGCCCCTCAGGAGTGAGCCGGCCCTCGCCGTGCATTGATACGGGAGATCACTACACTGTCTCGTATTGATCGGAGGTGGCTATCGGTGAACGTCGGCAGGCAGAAGCAGCCCAGTCTCGCCCAGCTGCGGGCCTTCGCGGCCGTCGCCGAGCATCTGCACTTCCGGGACGCGGCCGCCGCGATCGGCATGAGCCAGCCCGCACTGTCCGGTGCCGTCTCCGCGCTGGAGGAGACCCTCGGTGTGACGCTGCTGGAGCGCACCACCCGCAAGGTGCTGCTCTCGCCCGCCGGTGCGCGTCTCGCCGTACGGGCCAAGGCGGTGCTCGAAGAGGTCGGGGCGCTGATGGCGGAGGCCGAGGCGGTACGGGCGCCCTTCACCGGGGTGCTGCGGCTCGGTGTCATCCCGACCGTCGCGCCGTACCTCCTGCCCACCGTCCTCGACCTGGTCCACGACCGCTACCCGCACCTCGACCTCCAGGTCCACGAGGAGAAGACCGCCGACCTCGTCGAGGGCCTCACCACCGGCCGGCTCGACCTGCTGCTGCTCGCCGTACCGCTCGGCGTGCCCGGCGTCGTCGAAATCCCGCTCTTCGACGAGGACTTCGTGCTCGTCACCCCCCTCGGTCATCCGCTCGGCGGCCGGGAGGGCATCACCCGCGAGCGGCTCTTGGGGCTCGACCTGCTGCTCCTGGACGAGGGGCACTGTCTGCGCGACCAGGCCCTCGACGTCTGCCGGGAGGCCGGGCGGGCCGACGCCCCGGTCACGACCACGGCCGCCGGACTGCCGACGCTCGTCCAACTCGTCGCCGGCGGGCTCGGGGTGACGCTGCTGCCGCGGACCGCCGTCAAGGTCGAGACGTCCCGCAGCACCCAACTCCTCGCCGGATACTTCGCCGAGCCCGCCCCGTCCCGCCGTGTCGCCCTCGCCATGCGCACGGGTGCGGTACGCGCCGCGGAGTACGGCGAACTGGCCGGCGCGCTGCGCGAGGCACTGCGTCCGCTGCCCGTCAGGCTCGTCGGAGGTTCGGAGACAGTCGCCTGAGAATCGTTCAAATGAGCGCCGAACAAAGCGAATTGAACGGCTCTACGCTTCAATTTCCGACAGCTGGGAGCAGCTCGGAATAACCCGGCCGATATATGCCTCACGGCTGATACACATACCCCCCTCAGTGCTACGCGCCAGGCGTATGTGCGAAATGCCAGGGGGAGTGATGTCGGGCCTTCGCGACCCCCTCGACCTCGACCAGGTCGGTCACGACCTGCTGGCGCACGCCCTGACGCTGTGCGGGCGCGAGGAGTTCACCGGGGAACTGAGAGTGGCCGGAGCGCCCGGCGGCATCCTCCATCTGCGCAACGGGCTCGTCGTGGGCGCGCAGAGTCCCGGCGCCCCCGGCCCCGAGGCACTGCTGCTGCGCTCGGGCCGGGTCAGCGGGGAGGAATGGGCCGCGCTGGTACGGGAGTCGGGCGGGGCGCGCTGGCCGGCGGCCGGACTGATCGCGCGTGGCTACGCCGGGGCCGCCCAGCTCAAGGTCGTGTGTGTGATGGCGCTGCACGACGCGGTCTTCGCCGTCCTCGCCGGCCGGGTGCACGGCTGTGAACGCGTCGCCGAGACCGAGCCGTTCGCCACGGTCGCCGTCGGCGAGGCATCGAACCGGCTGCTCCAGGAGGCCGTCCGCAGGCTCACCGCCCTGGCCGCGCTGCCCCACCCCGTGCACCCCGACCGGGAGCGTCCGCGGCCGGTCCCGGGCTGGGACGCGGGCCTCCTCACCGCGCTCCAACATGAGCTGCTCACCCACGCCGACGGCCGCAGCACCGCCCGTGACCTGGCCTTCCGTACGGGGCGCGGGGTCTACACCGTCACCGTCGAGATGGCCCGGATGCTCGGCGAGGGGCTCCTGGAGTGCGCCGCGGCGCCCACCCCGATCCCGGTCCGCCCCAACCCCGACGAGGGTGTGCGCCAGCGCGATCCGTCGCCTCCCACCGCCCCGCCGCTCGTCCCCGGCACCCTGCCCCGCCGTAAACCCGGCGGATTTTTCCGGCTGCGAAACGGAGCCCCCAAATGAGCCCTCGAACGAGCCCCAGAAAGAGCCCCAGAAAGAGCCCTCTTATGAAGAAGACGAACAGATCCGAACAGAAAATGGGGAGTTGAATACATGGATCACGAAGCGCTGGCACTGGAAATGCGTGGACTGCGCGAACAGGTGACCGGCATCACCGACACCGCGGTCGCCGCCGCCGACGGACTGCTCATCGCGGCGGACACCGCCGACTCCATCGACCCGGAGGGCCTCGCCGCCCTCGCCGCGGCCGGCCTCGGTCTCGCCCGCCGCACCGCCCAGGCGACCGCCCGGGGCACCCTGCGCCAGACCGTGACCTACGGCAGTCACGGCTGTGCCGCGTTCTACGCGGTCGGTGACACCGCCCTGATGGTCGTCCTCGGCGACGAGGGCATGGACGTGGACCGACTGCACCGGGCTACCCAGCCCGCTCTCGACCGTATCGGATCGATCCTCACGCACAAGGCAGCGGAAGGAGTCTGAAGGGATGGCGACGAAGCGTATGACCCCCGGTTTCTCCGACCAGGTGATGGGCCTGGTCAAGTCATTGCGTACCGATGCCCCCGACTGTGTCGCCTCGGGCGTCGTCGACATGTCCACCGGCATGCTGCTCTCCTACGAGACGGTCGAGAACCATCCGCCGGAGGTCCTGGACCTGCTGGCGGGTGCCACCCTCGACCTCTTCCAGGGCCGCACGGTCGTGATGATCGAGGACGTCTTCAAGGAACGCCGTGGCAGCAGCAGTGACAACCACTTCTTCCAGGAGATCCTGGTCAACAGCGAGAACCTCACCCACCTGTTCGTGCGGCTGAGTGAGCAGCAGGACGTGGTGGCCGTGGTGGTCTGCCGGAAGTCGGTGAACGTCGGCATGCTCTTCGCCCAAGTGCGGCGGGTGGTACGGGAGTACAGCCTCTGAGCGGAGACGCCCTTCGGGCACACGGAAAGGGCCCCTCCAGAACCGGAGGGGCCCCACCGTCGTACCGGCTACTCCGTGCGCAGCCCGTCCGGCCGCATCAGCCGCAGCAGCGGCGGCAGGCTGAGCAGCGTCACCACCAGGACGACCGCGGCGCCCGCGCCCGTCATCGACAGCACGCTCGCCCAGTCCACGGACACCGGGGTGTCCGTCATCTTCAGCAGGACCGTGCCGAGTGTCAGTCCCACCGACGACGCCAGCACCAGCCCGAGGCCGACCGGGATCGCCGTCTGCCACAGCACCGACAGGCTCAGCGTCGAGCGCTTGGTGCCGAAGGCGATCAGGGCGGACAGCAGCTTCTTGCGTTCGCGCAGCTGCTCCAGCTGGGACACGAGCAGACTCGCGCCGATCAGCATCAGGACACAGGTGGCGCCGATGAACAGGCCGCCGCGGATGGCGGCGTAGTTCTCGTCGCGCAGGCTGGACGCGAAGGTGATGGGCTCCTCGTACGGGTTCATCTCGGCGGCCGTGTTGCGGACGTACTCAAGGGCGTCCGGCACCGCGGTGTCGAGCTTGAGGTACAGCTCCGGGGTCAGCATCCGGTCGGCTCCCGAGGGCAGCGCCGCCGGTGTCATCAGCAGGCCCGCCCGGCCGACCCGTGTCGAGTCCTCGGTGCTCTGGACGACCTGGAGATCCTTCGGGACGGTCCAGGCGAGGGGCTTGGTCGTCTTGTCGTCGTCGGAGTCCTCGAACCAGAGCTGGTTGCCGGCCTTGACCATCTCGCGCGTGTCGTAGGAGTAGTCGCCGTTCTTCAGGACGAACACGTCGCCGTCCCGGCAGGAGGGGAGCTTCGCGACCTTGCGCAGGGACGCGCAGCTCCCGGCGGACACGGGGGCGTAGTTCTCGCCGCCGCCGCGGGACTCGGTGAGGTATCCGTCGGCGATGTCGTAGACCTGCTCGACGCCCCGGGTCGTCGTGAACCTCTCCTTGGCGGCGGGGATCGAGCTTCCCGAGGCCATGCTGATGGCTATCTGCGACCCGGCGGTGTCATCGGCCTTGCGCTCCGTGTACTGGCTGTCGACGCCGGCGAACAGCATCTGCAGGGCGATCGCGCCGGCCACCGCCACCGCGATGCCGTTGACCATGCGGGCCGCGGTGCCGCTGCTCAACTGGAGCCTTCGGACGGCGAGTTGCCAGGCCACCGGCCCCGCACCGAGCCGGGAGACGACCGCCTCCACGCCCCAGGGCAGCAGCGCGGTCACGCCGACCAGCAGCAGCAGGACGCCGCCGACGGTGAGGTACTGGTTGAAGTTCCCCCCGTCGCGCCCCTGGCCGATCATCGGGTAGAGCATCGCGAGACCGCCCAGCGGCAGCAGCAGCCGCCACCACAGCCGGCGCCGCGCGGGCTTCGCCGTACGCACCACACCGAGCGGCTCGATGACGACACCGCGCAGCGCGAGCTGTGTGACCAGCACGGCGGCCGCGGGCACCGCGACGGCGACCAGCAGGGCCAGCAGGGGCGAGGGGTTGAGATAGCTCGGGAAGAAGCTGTAGTCGAAGACCTCGACGGAGCCCGCGATCTGACGTCCGATCATGAAGAACCCGGCGCCCAGGACCAGACCCACCATCGCTCCGGCCATCGCTTCGCCCGCCGCGACCCGCCGGGTCATCCGGGCGTCGGATCCCACCAGCCTGAGAGCCGCGAGCCGCCGGTCACGCCGTTCGCCGCCGAACCGTACGGCGGCCGCGATGAAGACGGCGACCGGTGTCAGCAGGACCGCGAAGACGACGAGGATCAGCAGGAGCAGCACGGGATCCAGCGGGTCCGAGGTCTGGTCCTGTTCCGGGGTCCCGAACCGCTTGATGCGGTCCACGTAGGTGCCGTTGATCTGCGGTGCGAGCCCCTCGGCGCCACGGTAGAAGGCGAGTTCGGCCGAGCCGATCAGTCCGCTCTCCCCGATGGTCCCGACGATCCGGTCCGGCAGCCGCTCGCGCAGCGCCTTCCCGTCGTCGGAGTCCAGGAGCTCCTTCAGCGCGGGGGAGACCACCATCTCGCCCGCCGCGGGGAATGCGGAAACCCCCGGCGGCAGCGGCGACCTGGACCCCTCGGGCTCCAACTCCCGGCCCCGTACGTTCTTGTCGTGGTAGGTCGTGGTGACGTATCCGACGATCACGGTGTCGTCGGCCTTCTTCGGCGGGTTCGCGCTGAACGACATGTCGCTGCGCGCCTGTTCCCGCTTCTCGCGCGTCGCCATCGCGTTCGGGATCGCGGTCGTCAGCAGCAGCAGCGCCACCCCGAGCCCCACCCCGACGGCCGTCAGCAGGACCCGGATCCAGCCTTCGCGTCCCCCCGCGAACGCGAATCTGACCCCCATCCCCAGGTCCCGTGTCCACTGCCTCATACGACTCGCTCCATGTCCCGGGACTTCCCGTCCCGTACGACGATCTCGCGGTCGGAGTAGGCCGCCACCCGCGCCTCGTGCGTGACCAGGACGACGGCCGCGTTGGTGGACCGCGCGGCCTCGGTGAGCAGTTCCATCACGCGCTCGCCGTTGAGCGAGTCGAGCGCGCCGGTGGGCTCGTCGGCGAACAGCACCCGCGGGCCGGTCACCAACGACCGTGCCACGGCGACGCGTTGGCCCTGGCCACCGGAGACCTCCCCCGGCCGCTTCTTCTTGAGGTCGTCGACCTCCAGCCGCTCCATCCAGGTCAGAGCGGTCCGTTCGGCCTCCTTGCGGGGGGTGCCGTTCAGCCGCAGCGGCAGGGCGACGTTCTCCACACAGGTCAACTCGGGGACGAGCTGGCCGAACTGGAAGACGAACCCGAACTGGGAGCGCCGCAGCTCGCTGCGCTGGGCGTCGTTCATCGTCGCCATCTCGCGCCCGCCGTACATGATCGACCCCGAGTCGGGTGTCACGATCCCGGCGAGGCAGTGCAGCAGCGTGGACTTGCCGGAGCCGGAGGGGCCCATCACGGCGACGACCTCGCCCGGGTGGATGGAGAACTCGGCGCCGTCGAGCGCCAGGGTCGGGCCGTACGCCTTGCGCAGGTCGTCGGCCACGAGCAGGGAACCAGCGGGAGTCATTCGGCCACCACCTGAGCGAGCTTGTCGAGACGCGCGGCGGTCAGTTCCAGCCAGCGCAGATCTGCTTCGAGATGGAACAGGGCGTGGTCGCAGATGAGTTGATCGGCGAGGTCCCCCCGCCGCTTCCGGTCGGTGAGGATCCGCATCATGCGCAGATGCTCGGAACGCTGTGTGTCGAGGATGTCGGCCGCGTCGCGGTGCGTGAGCAGCGCCAGGACGACCTTCGTGTACAGCGTCGACTGAAGGTACGGCTCGGGCTTCTCCGGCGTGGCCAGCCATTGCTGTACGTCGGTGATGCCGGCTTCGGTGATCGCGTACCGCTTGCGCTCGGGGCCGCCGCCGGCCTCGATGCCGTCGACCTCGACGAGCCCGTTCTTCAGCAGGCGGGACATTGTCGAGTAGACCTGGCCGTAGTGCAGGGGCCGGTCGTGACCGAACTTCTCGTCGAAGGCCCGCTTCAGGTCGTAGCCGTGGCGGGGCCCGGACTCCAGGAGTCCCAAAAGGGTGTGACCGATGGACATGGGGAGGACTGTACACGCGGCGTATACACGGCATGTATACGCCGAGTGTGTAGGGCGCGGAGGCGGGTGCTGAGCCGCAGGTGAGGGCCGATTGTCACGGTTCTGCTACACGGATCTCAGGCCTCCGGATCCACCGGCGGCCGCCCCCGGCGCGGGAGGGGTCCGACCTCGCCCGGCAGCCGACCCGTGTCCGCCAGGGCCTTGCGCAACAGGAACTCGATCTGTGCGTTCGCCGACCGCAGCTCGTCCCCGGCCCACCGTGCCAGCGCCTCGTACACCGACGGGTCCAGCCGCAGCAGCACCTGCTTGCGCTGCCGCGGCCGCCGCCCGGGAGCGGAATCCTCCTGGGAGTCCGTCACTGGTAGAGGGTCCCGGTGTTGAGGACGGGCTGGGCCGCGCGGTCCCCGCACAGCACCACCATCAGGTTCGACACCATGGCCGCCTTCCGCTCGTCGTCCAGTTCCACGATGCCCTGCTCGCTGATCCGGGCGAGCGCCGCCTCGACCATCCCGACCGCCCCGTCCACGATCTGCCGCCGCGCCGCGACGATCGCCCCGGCCTGCTGGCGCTGGAGCATCGCCGAGGCGATCTCGGGAGCGTAGGCGAGGTGGGTGAAGCGGGACTCGATGATCTCGACGCCGGCCGCCTCCACGCGCGCGTGGAGTTCGAGGGCGAGCTTCTCGGTGATCTCCTCCGCGTTGCCGCGCAGGGAGAGGCCGCCCTCGTCGTGGGCGTCGTAGGGGTACTCGATGGCGATGTGCCGGACGGCCGCCTCGGTCTGGGTGGAGACGAACTCGATGTAGTCGTCCACCTCGAAGGTGGCCTGCGCGGTGTCCTCGATCCGCCACACCACGACCGCGGCGAGCTCGATCGGGTTGCCGTAGGCGTCGTTGACCTTCAGGACGGCCGTCTCGTGGTTGCGCACCCGCGTCGAGATCTTGGTGCGCGAGGTGAAGGGGTTCACCCAGCGCAGCCCGTCCTGCCGGATCGTCCCCCGGTAACGCCCGAAGAGCTGCACCACCCGTGCCTCGCCCGGCGCCACCGTGTTCAGCCCGCACATGGCGAGAAACGCGGCGAGACCGACCAGGATCCCGCCGACGATCAGGGCGGCCTTGGCGCCGGTCGCCGGGACCGCCGTAGCGCCCGCAATCATTCCGGCGCCCGCGAACAGTCCCAGCAGCCCGAGGAGCAGGGCGAGTCCGCCGCCGATGCTGTGCGCGGTGAACTCCCGCACACGCGGGGCGGGCATCTCGGGTACGTCGACGGTGGTGTCGTCGTGGGTGGTCATGGGGGTCCCCCGGTTCTCGTGCACGGATGTGCCTTCTCGCTCTGGACTATCTAAGTGATATCACTTTTACCCTTGAGGGCAACCCTTTACACCGTTCGCACGTCGGTTCCATAGAGACGGGTGCTGATTGTCACGTCCGCAAAAGACCGGATCGGCCGCCCTTTGTCACATCTCCCGGTGTTAGCTTTCTGAGCTGACCTGAGCGGCGAACCTGTGTGACGTGTGCGCACACACGAGCGAAGCGGAGCGGAACGGACCCATGGGACGAGCGGAAGAAAGACGAGCGCGGCAGCGCGGCGGTCGCCGCGCCGCGCCCAAGGGCCGTTCGTCGAGGGCGGCCGTCAGCCGCAGCGGCGGCAGCGAGAAGAGCGTCATACGCAGGCTCTTCACCTGGAAGAAGATCCTGGGTACGTTCCTCGGCTTCTGTCTGCTCGGCATCGGCGCCTTCATCGTCCTCTACATGATGGTGCAGGTCCCCGAGGGGAACGCGCAGGCCGAGCTCCAGAGCAACACCATCAAGTACAGCAACGGCGACGTCCTGGTCCGGGACGGCAAGGTGAACCGCGAGACCGTGGACCTCGCCAAGATCCCCAAGAAGGTCCAGCTCACCTTCGTCGCCGCCGAGAACAAGTCCTTCTACCAGGACTCCGGCGTCGACCTGAAGGGCACCGCCCGCGGTCTGCTCAACACGCTCTCGGGCAAGGGCAAGCAGGGTGGTTCGACGATCACCCAGCAGTACGTCAAGAACTACTACCTCACCCAGGACCAGACGGTCACCCGCAAGCTCAGGGAGCTGGTGATCTCGCTCAAGGTGGACCGCCAGAAGTCCAAGGACGAGATCCTCGCGGGCTACATCAACACCAGCTACTACGGCCGTACCGCCTACGGCATCCAGGCCGCCGCCCAGGCCTACTACCGCGTCGACGCCGACGAACTCTCCGTCGAGCAGGGCGCCTACCTCGCCGCACTGCTCCAGGCACCGAGCCAGTACGACTGGGCGGTGGCCTCGAAGACCAGCAAGAAACTGGTCACGCAGCGCTGGAACTACGTCCTGGACAACATGGTCGAGGAGGGCTGGCTGGACGCGTCGAAGCGCGCGGACATGAAGTTCCCGACTCCCAAGGAGCCCAAGGCCGAGTCCGGACTCAAGGGGCAGAAGGGCTACTTCGTCAAGCTCGCCAAGCAGCAGCTCGTCAAGCAGCTCATGGACCAGGACGGCCTCACCCAGGACGAGGCCGAGGCCCAGTACGACAGGGGCGGCTGGACCATCACCCTGAACATCGACCGGAAGAAGCAGGCCCAGCTGGAGAAGGCCGTCGAGACCCAGCTGACCGACAAGCTGGACCCGGACAAGCGCAAGGTCGACAAGAACATCCAGGCCGGCGCCGCCTCCGTCGACCCCAAGACGGGGAAGATCGTCGCCCTGTACGGCGGCGAGGACTACACCAAGCACTTCTACAGCAACGCCAACCGCACCGACTACCAGCCCGCGTCGACGTTCAAGCCGGTCATCCTGGCCGCCGCGCTCGAGAACAGCGCCGAGACCCAGGAAGACAAGAAGATCACCGCGAGCACGGTCTACGACGGCACCAGCAAGCGTCCCGTCGAGGGCAGCGACATCGCCTTCGCCCCGGAGAACGAGGACGACCAGGACTACGGCGACGTCACCGTCCAGACGGCGATGAACAAGTCCATCAACTCCGTCTTCGCGCAGATGGGCGTCGACGTCGGCATGGACAAGGTGCTGGAGACCGCCGAGAAGCTCGGTATGGACACCGGCGACCTGAAGTCGCTGCCCGCCTACACGCTCGGCACCATGGGCGCGAGCCCGATCCAGATGGCCGGGGTGTACGCCACCCTCGACAACCACGGCAAGAAGGTCACCCCGACCATCATCAAGTCGGCCGAGCGCAACGGCACCGAGGTCGAGATGCCCGACCCGATCGGCGAGCAGGTCATCAGCCGCGAGACCGCCGACACGGTGACCTCGGTGCTGACCGGCGTGGTCGACGACGGTACGGCCAAGACGTCCGTCCGTGACAACCCCAAGCGCGACGGCCAGGAGGTCGCGGGCAAGACGGGAACGTCCGACGACAACCTCTCGGCCTGGTTCACCGGCTACACGCCCGACCTGGTCACCTCGGTCGGCCTGTTCGGTGAGAAGTACAAGGTCGGGGGACAGGCCAAGATGTACGGCGCAGGCGGCCTGCCCCGCGTCAACGGCGGTGGCTTCCCGGCGCAGATCTGGTCGGCGTACATGTTCGGTGTGACGTCCACGTCCGCCGAGTTCGACCTGGACACCGACCAGGGCGCGGCGGTCGAGCCGACGTACACCCCGACGCCGACGCCCAGCCAGACGTCGACGCAGACGCCGACGTCGACGCCTACGACCCAGAAGCCGACGTCCCCGACCCCGACGACCCAGTCCCCGACGCCGACGCCGACACCCACCCCGACCCCTACGCCGACACCCACGCCGACACCGACGACGAAACCGCCGACGGGCGACACGGACCCGGTGGATCCAGGGGAAGAGCAATAGCGAAGGGCGCCCGGCCGCACAGGCCGGGCGCCCTTTCGTTTTGCCGCCTTAGCTCCGGTTCAACTCGAACCAGACGACCTTGCCGGTGCTCAGCCGGGTCGCTCCCCACCTGCGCGCCAGCTTGTTGACGAGATACAGGCCCCGCCCGCCCTCGTCGGTGGCCCGGGCCTGCCGCAGCCGCGGCAACTGCGGTACGTCGTCGCCGACTTCGCACCGCAGCACATCGGTCCGCAGCAACCGCAAGGTCACCGGCCGCGAGGCGTACCGCACGGCGTTGGTCACGACCTCGCTGACCAACAGCTCCACCGAGTCGGACATCTCCTCAAGTCCCCAGCGGGACAAGGCGCGTCGGGCCAGCCGCCGGGCACGGCCGGGCGCCGCGTCCTCGGGCTCCAGGAACCAGTACGCCACATCGCTCGGCGCGATCCCGTCGAAGCGGGCGGCCAGCAGCGCGATGTCGTCGTCCCGGTCGCCGGGACCGAGCATGTCGAGCACCTCGTCGCACAGCGCCTCCAGCGGCGGCGGATGGTCCGGCCCGGTCAACTGCGCGGTCGCGGCAAGCTTCTCGCGCAGCTGCTCTATGCCGGTCCAGACGTCCCGCAGCCGTGACTCCACCAGCCCGTCGGTGTACAGGAGCAGCGTCGCCCCGGCCGGGGCGTCCAGCTCGACGGCCTCGAAGTCGACGCCGCCGACACCGATCGGCGCGCCCGGAGGCACCCGCAGCACCTCCGCCCGGCCGCCCAGATGGAGCAGGACGGGCGGCGGATGGCCGGCGTTGGCGATGGTGATGCGGTGCGACACCGGGTCGTAGACGGCGTAGAGACAGGTCGCCATACGGTCGGTGCCGAGCCGCTGGGCCTGTTCGTCGAGGTGGTGCAGCACCTCCTGCGGCGGCAGGTCCAGACCCGCGAGCGTCTGGGCCGTGGTGCGCAGCTGGCCCATGATCGCGGCCGAAGTCATCGAGTGCCCCATGACATCGCCGACGACCAGCGCGACCCGGCTCCCCGGCAGGGGGATCGCGTCGTACCAGTCGCCGCCGACCCGCGCGGTCTCGGCGGCCGGCAGATAGCGCGAGGCCAGCCGGACCCCCGTCGGCCGCGGCAGCGTCTCCGGCAGCATGGTGCGCTGGAGCTCGTCGGCGATGTACGCCTCACGGCCGTACAGCACGGCCTTGTCGATGCCGAGCGCGCTGTGGGTGGCGAGCTGGGCGGCGACCAGGAGGTCGTCGGGCTCGAAGGCGATGCGTTCCGGGCGGCGCAGGAACAGCGCGGCGCCGATGACCCGGCGCCGGCCGCGCAGCGGGGCCAGGATGGCCCGCCGGCCGCCGGGGACGATCGACTCACCGCCCTCGCCGAGGAGTTCAGGCAGCGCTGCGCGGGCCGCCGGAGAGTCCGTGAAGACGGGTCGTACGCCCCGCAGGACTTCTGCGAGCGCGCCGCCGGTGCGCACCTCGCACAGCTCGGCGGTGACCGCCGACAGCTCGGTCAGCTCGGTCGGCTCCGGCTGGAGCACGGGCACGGCGAAACCGCCCTCGGTGTCCCGCTCCTCCGGTATCCGGTCCGTACGGCGCAGCCGCAGCACCAGCGGGCCGGTGGGCCGCTCGTCGCCGACCGGGAGCGGGTCGCGCAGATAGACCAGGATCGCGTCCGAGAAGGTCGGCACGGTCGCCCGGCACAGCCCCATCACGATCTCGTCGAGGTCGATGCCGCGGGCGATCCGCCGGGTCGCGGCGCCCACGAACCGCAGCCGGTCGCCGTCCCGCCGCATCGGCGTGGGCCGGCCGAGCGCCTGCGCCTGTCCGGTACGCCGCTCAGGGCCGTCGGAAGCGGCCTCCGACGGGGCGGGGACGGCCTCGGGCACCGGTCGCGGACGGTGGGTGTCCGGTTCGGCGGCCGTGGTGGGCTGGGAGTGCTCGGGGTCGCCGCCGGGCACCGGTGTCGGGATGTCGGTCCCCGGAGGCGGTGTCGGTGTCTCGCCGGCCCGGGCCTGTGCCGGTAAGGCGCTGTGCGGGGGCGTGGAGGCACGCAGGAGCGCCCCGCGAGGGTCCGCGGGGTCGGCGCCCGGCTGGGGGCGCTCGAAGGAGGTGGGCTGCTCCGTCACGCGTGTCGAATCCGTCCGTCGGTGGCTGGGCGCCGCGCGCTCAGTTCGTCCCGCCGAAATGCCGATACCCGGTATACGTGCCCCAGGAACGGAATTCCCGCGTGGTCAGAGGATGTTCCTGTGCCACCGGCGGAGCGTCTGACCCCCGTACCGGTGTTGCCCTCGTACCCCTCGCTCACGTCCTGCCGCCCCTCGGTGACGAATGGTCAAGCTCGATGCACGCTCCGGTAGTTGCCGCCGCGCGCTCTTGCGGAGGACGATCCTACGTTTGTTGCCCGGGGGCGCATCAAGGGTCTCATGAGGACAAGTGCGCGGGCGTGCGGTCCCAGTCTTCCGGCAGCAACGGTACCGACCAGGACGGATCCGGGCGCCAGTGCTGCCAGCCGTCCGAGTACGGCGCGCCCCAGGAGCGGATCACGTCCACCGCGGAGCGCCCGGCCCGACGCACCTGTTCGGCCTGCGCCGCGTCCATCAGCCCGTCCCGCTGGGCCTGCGCGAACTCGTCCTCGTCACGCCAGTCCCAACTGCGGTCCGGGTTCACCGAGATGTCCAGGAAGTGGTCCTCGGAGTCGACCCCGCCGTCCCAACGGACCAGCGGCTCCTCCAGGTTCACGTACCAGTTCTTGAACAGCCAGCCCGACTCCCAGAACAGCCACACCGACCACGGCTCGCCCGGCCGCGCCAGCTTCAGCACACCGGTGCCGAACCAGCGGCCGCGCTGCACGGTGCGCGGCTTGGTGTACCGGGTCTCCAGCGGCTCCTCGTGCACCGAGGTGCCGTCGGCGAGCACGGGCTTCACGCACTCGGTGCCGGGGGCCATCCACACCGCCAGCAGATCATGATCGTCCCGGACGACGGTCACAGGGCGTGCGATATGGAAGTGCGCGGCGCCGTTCTCCCGGTACCGCCACAGGATCTGACTCCCGGGCTCCCAGAAGGACGTCGACCTGCCCGCTTCCACCGCTCTCACCGCTCCACCGTCTGCCATGAACAGATATTAGGTGCCATGGGCATACGACGCTGCGGCGCGCGTCACGGTTCGCGCCCGGGGCGACAATGGTTACGGACGCGTCATACGCAGGACATCCAGTGCTTCGTCGAGTTGTTCGACGGTGAGGTCGCCGCGTTCGATGTACCCGCCCTCCACGACGACTTGACGGATGGTCCTCCGCTCCGCGAGCGCCTTCTTGGCGACCTTGGCGGCCTCCTCGTAGCCGATGTACTTGTTCAGCGGCGTGACCACGGAGGGTGACGACTCGGCGTACTCGCGGGCACGCTCGCGGTGCGCGACGATCCCGTCTACGGTCCGGTCGGCGAGGAGCCGGGAGACGTTGGCGAGCAGCCGGATCGACTCCAGCACGTTCTTGGCGATGACCGGCAGCATGACGTTGAGCTCGAAGTTGCCGGCGGCCCCGGCGGTGGCGACGGTGGCGTCGTTGCCGACGACCTGGGCCGCGACCATGAGCACCGCCTCGGGAATGACCGGGTTGACCTTGCCGGGCATGATCGACGATCCCGGCTGAAGATCGGGGAGGGAGATCTCGGCGAGCCCGGTGCGCGGCCCCGAGGCCATCCACCGCAGATCATTGGCGATCTTGGTCAGCCCGACCGCGATGGTCCGCAGCTGCCCGCTGGTCTCCACGATCCCGTCCCGGGCGCCCTGCGCCTCGAAGTGGTCGCGCGCCTCGGTCAGCGGCAGCCCGGTGGCGCGGGCGACCTCGTGGATCACGGCGGCGGAGAACCCGGCGGGCGTGTTGATGCCGGTGCCGACGGCGGTACCGCCCAGCGGCAGCTCCGCGAGCCGGGGGAGGGAGGCGTGGAGCCGCTCGACGCCGTACCGCACCTGGGCCGCGTACCCCCCGAACTCCTGCCCCAGAGTCACCGGGGTGGCGTCCATGAGATGGGTCCGCCCGGACTTCACGACGTCGGCGAACTCCTCGGCCTTGTTCTCCAGGGCCGCGGCGAGGTGCTCCAGGGCCGGAACGAGGTCACGGGTGACGGCGGCGGTGGCGGCGATGTGGATGGACGACGGGAAGACGTCGTTGGAGGACTGGGAGGCGTTGACGTGATCGTTGGGATGCACGTCCCTGCCGAGCCGCTCGGTCGCCAGCGTGGCGATGACCTCGTTGGTGTTCATGTTGGACGAGGTCCCGGACCCGGTCTGGAACACGTCGATCGGGAAGTGCTCGTCCCAGTCCCCCCGGGCCACCTCCGCGGCCGCGTCCTGAACGGCCTCGGCGATGTCCTTGTCCAGCACCCCCAACTCGGCGTTGACCTTCGCGGCGGCCCCCTTGATCCGCGCGAGCGCCTCGATGTGCGCACGCTCGATCCGCTGCCCGGAGATGGGAAAGTTCTCGACGGCACGCTGCGTCTGGGCGCGCCACTTGGCGGTGGTGGGGACGCGTACTTCGCCCATGGAGTCGTGCTCGATGCGGTAGTCGCTCATGCCTCTAATAGCGACGGACGGGGCGGGGATGTTCCGTGGACCGGGCCGAACGGAGCCGCGGACCGGCTCAGCAATCGGGCCCGACCCTGGGGGAGGCCGCGCACTCGGACACCATGGGGACGGTGGCGCGTACCTGGAACGTCTGCGCGCGGTGTGCGGCGATGCCGTGGACGGTGAAGGTCTTGCCGTTGTTCGTGATCTCCTGGGTATGGGTTCCTTCGGAGTCGACGTAGGTGGCCTCGAACGCCTTCCAGGTGCAGTCCTTCGTACCGGAGGTGACCTCGATCCGCAGTCCGCCCGGGGTCGCCCCGTTGCCGAGGTCGATCTTCCGGTGGGCGAAGAACGGCTTCCCGAAGTCCTCTTCCGCGGTGGTGAGCGGGACCGGATCGGTGCGTGTCAGGTCGAAGAGCATGCCCTCGTACCCACCGCCTCCCTGCCCCTGGATCTCGATGGCCGCGACGGCCTTGGCCGGGGTGCAGCTGAGGTCCTTGACGCGCAGGTCGTTGATGACGAGGCCGGCCTGCCGGTCGCTGAGGAGATCCACGAGCCAGGTCTCGGAGTACCCGGGGTACGAAACCTTCATGGCGGAGTGGCGGACGGCGCTGTATGAGGCACCTCGCCCGTGATGGGCGTCCATGAACGGCTGGAGCCTGCCGAGGTCGTCCAAGGTCATGCCGAGCAGCGTGCGCTTGTCCTCGGCGGAGAACGGCGTGTCGAAAAGGGTCGCCTCGGGGTCCTCCGCGTCCAGCCGGACGGTGGCCGTGAAGGCCTGGCCCTCGCGGTCCGCCTTGTCGTCGGCCTCACTGGCGACCCGGGCGTCATGCTCGGCGAAGAACCAGTCGGTGCCCCTGGACGCGAGTACCCCCAGGACCGTGAGGACCGCCCCGCAGACCAGGCTGACGACGATCCGCCGGTTGCGCGCACCCCGCTCCAGTCCCGACGCCTCGGGCACGACCGTGGCGATGACCTCGTCCGCGAGGGGGGACCCGGGGGTTCGCTCGGGCGGCGGTGTGTCGAGATCGGACATGAGGCGGCCTCGCTTGGAGTGAAGAACCGTGACGAAAGGGGAGTTGATGCTACGTCACGGTCCTCGCCCCGAGGGGCCGCCTCAGTGAGGCCGGTGACGCCAGGCCACCACTCGGCCCGCCCCTGGGATGGGATGGGACGGGTAGGGGCGGCGGGGGCGAATCCATCCCCGCCGCACCGGATGGGCTACGCCTGCCCGGGGCCCCGCACGGGGATCGAGGTGAACGTCGGCGCGGGCGAGGGATCCTGGAAGAAGTCGTTCGGCTTGTTCGTCCGACGGCACCACCCAGCCCGTCTGGGGGTACCCCCTCTGGGGGAGTTCGAGGACGGGTCCTCCGGGCCGATGGGGGTCCAAGAGGCGGGGTCGAAGGGGCGGCAGCCCCTGGGGACGGGACGGGTAGGGGCGGCGGGGGCGAATTCCATCCCCGCCGCACCGGACGAGCTACGCCTGCCCGGGGCCCCGCACGGGAATGGATGTGAACGTCGGGGCCGGCACGGGGTCCTGGAAGAAGTCGTTGCCCTTGTCGTCCACCACGATGAACGCCGGGAAGTCCTCGACCTCGATCTTCCAGACCGCCTCCATGCCGAGTTCCTCGTACTCGACGACCTCGACCTTCTTGATGCAGTCCTGGGCGAGCCGGGCGGCGGGGCCGCCGATGGAGCCGAGGTAGAAGCCGCCGTGCGCGTCGCAGGCCTTGGTGACCTGGGCGGACCGGTTGCCCTTCGCGAGCATGACCTTGGAGCCGCCCGCCGCCTGGAACTGCTCGACGTAGGAGTCCATACGGCCGGCCGTCGTGGGACCGAAGGAACCGGACGCGTAGCCCTCGGGGGTCTTGGCCGGACCCGCGTAGTACACCGGGTGGTCCTTGAGGTACTGCGGCATGTCCTCGCCCGCGTCGAGGCGCTCCTTGATCTTGGCGTGCGCGATGTCACGGGCGACGACGAGGGGGCCGGAGAGGGACAGCCGCGTCTTCACCGGGTACTTCGTCAGCTCGGCGAGGATCGCGTCCATCGGCTGGTTCAGGTCGATACGAACGACGTCACCGGCCTCGTCCAGGTGCTCGTCCGTCGTCTCCGGCAGGAACCGTGCCGGGTCCGTCTCCAGCTGCTCCAGGAAGACGCCCTCGGCCGTGATCTTGGCCACCGCCTGACGGTCCGCCGAGCAGGACACGGCGATCGCGACGGGGCAGGACGCGCCGTGCCGCGGAAGACGCACCACGCGCACGTCGTGGCAGAAGTACTTGCCACCGAACTGCGCGCCGATGCCGATCCGCTGCGTCAGCTCGAAGACCTTCTCCTCCAGCTCCTTGTCCCGGAAGCCGTGGCCCAGCTCGGAGCCCTCGGCCGGGATCTCGTCGAGGTAGTGCGCGGAGGCGTACTTCGCCGTCTTGAGGGCGTACTCGGCGCTCGTACCGCCGACCACGATCGCCAGGTGGTACGGCGGGCAGGCGGCCGTACCGAGCGAACGGATCTTCTCCTCCAGGAACTTCATCATGGAGGCCTCGTTCAGGACGGCCTTCGTCTCCTGGTAGAGGAAGGACTTGTTGGCCGAGCCACCGCCCTTGGCCATGAAGAGGAACTTGTAGGCGCCGCCGTCGGTCGCGTACAGCTCGATCTGCGCGGGGAGGTTGGAGCCGGTGTTCTTCTCGTCCCACATGGTCAGCGGGGCCATCTGCGAGTAGCGCAGGTTGAGGTTCAGGTACGCGTCGTAGATGCCCTTCGACAGCGCCGACTCGTCACCGCCCGACGTCAGCACGTTCTGGCCGCGCTTGCCCATCACGATCGCCGTGCCGGTGTCCTGGCACATCGGAAGGACGCCCGCCGCCGCGATGTTCGCGTTCTTCAGCAGGTCGAGCGCGACGAACTTGTCGTTGCCCGACGCCTCGGGGTCGTCGATGATGCGCCGCAGCTGCGCCAGGTGCGCGGGGCGCAGGTAGTGCTGGATGTCGTGGATGGCCTCTTCTGCGAGCTTGCGCAGCGCCTCCGGCTCGACCTTGAGGAACGTGCGCCCGTCGGCCTCGAAGGTGGAGACACCCTCGGAGGTCACCAGCCGGTAGGGGGTGGTGTCCTCTCCCATGGGGAGCAGATCGGTGTACGCGAACTCAGGCATCTCAGCCCATTCCTCACTCGGCAGACGGCGACCCGCCTCCATTGGCGAGCCTCACCAGCGTAGAACCTGCCCAAGGCCGGAAGCTTGTGAGGTAAGGCTCAGTTGGACCACGACAGGTTTTCCACAGGCCTAGTCGCGATCTATCGCGTTTGGGTACGCTGCTGTCGTGGACCTTGAGAAGCAGACCTCGCCCGCTGCCACCACCGAGCTGCGCGCCTCCGACGCCGACCGTGACCGTATCGCCGACATCCTGCGCGAGGCCCTGGCCGAGGGCCGTCTCACCGCGGACGAGCATGCCGAGCGGGTCGAGGGCGCGCTGGCCGCCAAGACGGTCGGCGAACTGGACGCCTTCATCCAGGACCTGCCCGCCGCCCACCAGCGGGATGTAGCCCATGTATTCACGGTAGGCGTCCGCCGTGCGGCGCCGGGACGTCAGCGCCGAAGCAGCCGGCTCCACGCACGGCCTGGGCGACCAGGCCCTCGACCTGGGGCACGCTAGCAACGGCCGGGGGAACGCGACGGAGGGCACCCTGGGCGTTGCGTACGCTGCTTGGGCTGCGAAGCGGCTGTTCACCTGCCCCGACTAGCCCCTGCTGCCCG
>NZ_JABERD010000139.1 GCF_013044505.1 Streptomyces sp. S3(2020)
ACCCCCGCCCTCGCCCACCTCTCTCCCCGGGCGACACGCGTGCGAAGGAGCCCGCGATGAGCGACATGATCACCGCGGACCTGGTCGATCTCGACCTGTCCGCCGACACCAAGGAAGCGGCGGCACGCGCCCTCGCCCAACGCATGGTGACCCTGGGCCGGGTGACCGACCTGGAGGGCTTCCTCGCCGACGTCGCCGCCCGCGAGGCGCAGATGCCGACCGGTCTCGACGGCGGCATCGGCATCCCGCACTGCCGCAGCGAGCACGTCACCGAGCCGACGCTCGCCTTCGGGCGCAGCGCGGCCGGGATCGACTTCGGCGCGCCGGACGGTCCCGCCGACCTGATCTTCCTGATCGCGGCGCCCGCCGGTGCCGACGACGCCCATCTGACGATCCTGTCCTCGCTGGCGCGGCAGTTGATGAACGCGGAGTTCACCGACGCGCTGCGGTCGGCGGAGGACGCGGCGGGTGCGGCGGCACTGATCCGAGGGGATGCGCCGGCGGCGGACGCCGGCGACACCTCCGCAGACTCCGTGGCGGCGTCGGGGGCGGCCTCCGCCGATGCCGCCACGGGTAGCCCGGCCCCGGCGCCGGGCGGCGCGAGCGCTCCGGCGCCGGGTGCCACGGACACGGCCGAGCGACCCTTCCGCATCGTCGCGGTCACGTCCTGTCCGACCGGCATCGCCCACACGTACATGGCGGCCGAGTCGCTGGAGAACGCCGGCCGCGAGGCGGGCGTCGAACTCGTCGTCGAGACGCAGGGCTCGGCCGGCTTCACCCGGCTCGACCCGGCCGTCATCGCGGCGGCGGACGGCGTGATCTTCGCCCACGACGTCCCCGTACGCGACAAGGACCGCTTCGCCGGCAAGCCGACCGTGGACGTCGGCGTGAAGGCGGGCATCAACCGCCCCGCGGAACTGATCGGCGACGTGCGCGGAAAGGCGGCGCGCGGTGAGGTGACCGGAGCGCCCGGCACCGGCTCCACGCCGGTCGAGCGCGCGGGCGACGCCGGCGACAACTACGGCACCAAGCTGCGCAAGTGGCTGATGACCGGCGTCAGCTACATGGTCCCGTTCGTCGCGGCCGGCGGTCTGCTGATCGCCCTCGGGTTCGCGATCGGCGGCTACCAGATCAACGCGGCCAAGTCGGTCAGCGAGCACTTCGACTGGGGCCAGCTCGACAGCTGGGGCGCGCTGCTCTTCCAGATCGGCGCCGTCGCCTTCGGCTTCCTGATCCCCGTCCTCGCCGGCTACATCGCCTACGGCATGGCGGACCGGCCCGGTCTCGTGCCCGGCTTCGTCGGCGGCATGATCTCCGTCAACATCAACGCGGGCTTCCTCGGCGGCCTGGTCGCCGGTCTGCTGGCCGGTGCGGTCGTCCTCGGCATCCAGCGGATCAAGATCCCACCGGTAATGCGCGGCATCATGCCGGTGGTCGTGATCCCGCTGATCTCGTCGATCGTCGTCGGCTTCCTCATGTTCATCGTGATCGGCAAGCCGATCGCCGAGGCCCAGAAGGCGATGACGGACTGGCTCAACGGCCTCTCCGGCACCAACGCCATCCTCCTCGGTGTCCTCCTCGGCCTGATGATGTGCTTCGACCTCGGCGGCCCGGTCAACAAGGTCGCGTACGCCTTCGCCACCGCCGGGATCGCCGTACAGGACCCGAGCGACTCCGCGATGAAGGTCATGGCCGCCGTGATGGCCGCCGGCATGGTGCCCCCGTTGGGCATGGCGCTCGCGACCACGGTCCGCAAGAAGCTGTTCACCCCGACCGAGCGCGAGAACGGCAAGGCGGCCTGGGTCCTCGGTGCCTCCTTCATCTCCGAGGGCGCGATCCCGTTCGCCGCGGCCGACCCGCTGCGCGTCATCCCCGCCTCCATGGCGGGCGGCGCGGTCACCGGCGCGCTCACCATGGCGTTCGGCTCGACCCTGCGCGCCCCGCACGGCGGCATCTGGGTCACCTTCCTGATCGGCAAGCCGTTCCTGTACCTGTTGGCCATCGCCATCGGTACGGCGATCACGGCAGGCCTGGTCATCGTCCTCAAGGGCCTGCGCAAGACGGCCCCGGACGGTGCGGCCACCGGCTCCGACGAGTCCGCGGCGGCTCCGGCGGCGCAGCCGAAGCAGCCCGTGGCGGCGTAGACATCTCTTTGGGTTCCATGTCTCTTTGGGCGGCTGTGAGTTGTTCACGGCACCTGCGAGATACGTCACGGTCCGGGGCCAAAGTCCCGGACCGTGGTGTCTACTGGGGCGCATGCCTGAGCACGTCTCGATCTACCAGCTGACGGGCATGGCCGTCCTCGCCCTGGCGACCGTCGTCTGGGCGATCGGCCTGACCCGCATCCTGCGCCGCGGCCGCGAGGCCGCCCTGTGGCGTACCTCCGCCATCCTCCCGGCCCTTCCGTACCAGCGGCGGACCGCTCCCGAACTGGAGTCCGTCCAGCTGACTCCGGCGGAGCACGACGCGTTCGCGGGACTGGTGCGACAGCTCAGCGACGGCCGCTGACCGAGCGGCCGAGGCGGGGCAGGAGCCCCATACGCGTGGAGTGCGCTACGAAACCCGTGCCGCGCGCCGCTCCATCGCGTCGCGTGCCGCGTCCTCGGAGACGTACACCTCGCACATGTGCCGCCCGTCGGGCGTGGCCGTGTGCTCGACCTCCCACAGGGAGATCTCCTCGCCGTCGCGCAGCAGGAACGCGTGCTCGTAGAGCGAGAAGCACAGCCCGATCCGCCCCGCACGGCACGGCCGCCCGAAAGCCTGCGTGATCTGGTGCGCGAACGCCGTCGTCAGCAGCGTGGCCGTCTCCGCGCCCGGCTGGTCCGGGTTCTCCGCGCGGCGCAGGAGCCGACGCGCGTGATCCGCCGATTCGTCGGGCACGTACGCGTGCCGGGGCGCGGGGACCGGCGACAGCTGCACCATCACCGGCAGCTCGAAGTCCGGCGCGTCCGGCGGCAGCGGCAGCCGTGCCGTGGCGGCGCGCAGCTCCTCCTCGTCGACGTACACCTCGTGCTGCGGGACACTGCCCGGCGCGGTGTTGTGAACGAGCTCCCACAGTGTGAGCGCCGAGCCGTCGGCGAGCAGCCAGGTGTGGCGGTACGTCTCGCGGTGCAGCCCCGCGCTGTGGTGCGCGGAGTGCAGCGAACTGTCGTGCGCGAGCGCGCAGTCGAGTCGCCGTATCGTCTCGTCGGGCAGCTCGAAGGAGTTCAGCGCGCGGCCGAGGAGTCGCGCGAGGTGCTCCTCCGGAGACTCGGGCGACTCGCGTGGCTCGTACGCTGCTGTCTCGTACGGAACGCTCAAGGTTTCTCCCGGCGTTGCTGCATGTCACCTTGTGGGTGCATACCGTAGCCCCTCGGTCGGACATCATGTCCGGGAACCGAGAAAACGTGCGCACAGAAAACGCTCAGGTCGCGTGAGAAGTTCCCACGCGACCCGAAGATCCGTCAAAAGCCGCCGGTCAGAAGGCACTTGCCGCGTCATGGCGCCCCGGGCGGCGCACCGCTGCCCGCGCACGCCCCGGCGCTCAGCGGGTGCCTATCCGGCGCTTCCCGCGACCCACTCCGTCCACGACATGTTCCAGCCGTTGAGCCCGTTGTCCGGCGACACCGTCTTGTCGGGGGAGTTCTTGACGATCACGACGTCCCCGAGGATGGAGTTGTCGTAGAACCACTTGGCGTTCGTGTCGCCCTGTCCGCCCTGGACATCTTGCAGTCCGACGCAGCCGTGGCTGGTGCCCTGGCGGCCGAAGGGCGGATTGCCCTTGTTGTACCAGTAGTTGCCGTGGATGAACGTCCCCGACTGCGTGAGCCGCATCGCATGCGGCACGTCCGGGATGTCGTAGGCGTTGGCGAGCCCGACCGTCCGGCTGTCCATGCGCAGCTTCGGGAACTTCTCGGAGATCACCATCTGGCCGTTGTACGTGGTGTTCTGTGCGTCACCCGTCGAGATCGGCACGTTCTTGAGGGTCTTCCCGTCGCGCACCACCGTCATGGTCTGGGTGTCGGCGTCGACCGTGGAGACCTGCGACCGCCCGATCGTGAAGGTGACGGTCTTCTTCTGCACCCCGAAGACGTCGTTCGCGCCCTCGACGCCGTCCAGGTCGATCTTCATCGTGACCTTCGAGCCGGCCTTCCAGTACTCCTCGGGCCGGAAGTCGATCCGCTGCGAGCCGAACCAGTGCCCGACCACCTTCTGCCCACTGCTGGACGAGACCGTGATGTGCGACTGCACGGCCTTCTTGTCGCTGATCACCTTGTCGAAACTGAACGACACCGGCATCCCGACGCCCACCGTCGTCCCGTTGTCCGGCGTGTACGTCCCGATGAAGCTGTTCGCCTTGCTGACCGTGGTGAAGGTCGAATCGGCTGCGACGGTCCGCCCGTCGGCGTCCTTCGCGGTCGCCGCTATCTCGTACTTCGTGCCGCGCTCCAACTGCTCCTTGGGCGCCCAACTGCCGCCGTTCGCCGAGATGAACCCCGGCACCGACTGCCCCGTCCCCGCCACGGTCATCTTCACGTCGGTCAGCTCGCCGTCGCTGACCTTCACCCCCGTGGTGTTGATCGACGCGCCCGTCGAACCGTCCTTGGCCGATATGGCGATCTTCGCCGTGGACGTCTTGGGGGACTCCCCGCCCCCCTTGCCGTCGTCCTTCCCGGCATCGGCGCCGCCCCCGCAGGCGGTGAGGGTGAGGGCGCCGACCGCCAGGACGGCACAGGCCCCGAGTGCGCGCCGCGCTGATATGTCCGGCGTTGTCACGAGCTTCTCCCGGTTCGTGTGATGTGCGTGATCCGCTCCCATGCGTGGAGAAAGAGCGAATCCATGACCGGTCGGGTTCCCCCCGACAGCCGTGAACGCCATCACGTGACACAACCGGGACAATCATCCGTACGGAACGCGCCCCGCGCGGCGGCCCGCGCCCCGTCACCGTCCCCCGTACAGCTCCCCGTACGAAGGCCACACCCCGCCCGGCCCGTCCACCGACCCGGCCGCGCGCACGGCCCGCACGATCGCACGCGTCACCACGTCGGCGCCGGCCTCCAGCAGCGGGTTGAGCGCGAGCGGGTGCTCGGCGTCGAGCGCGCGCTGCCCCGTCGCCAGCGTGAACACCGTGTCGCCGTCGTTGAGGAGATGCACCGGCCGCACAGCGCGCGCGATGCCGTCATGCGCCGTGCCGGCCAGCTTCTGCGCCTGCGCCTTCGACAGTTCCGCGTCGGTGGCGACGACCGCGAGCGTGGTGTTCAGCAGGGGCGGCGCGTTCTTCGCCGCGGTCTCGGCCAGGCGCCGGCGCGCTGCCTCGTGCACGCGCGCCTCCGGACAGTCCACCCGCCCTTGGAGCAACTCCCCATACAGGCCTCCTGTTCCGGGCTCCAGTACGGAGCCCGCCGCGTTGGCCACCACCAGCGCGGCGACCGTGATCCCCGAGTCGAGAACGGTGCTCGCGGTACCGACTCCGCCCTTCATCGCGCCGACCACGGCGCCCGTACCCGCGCCCACGCCCCCTTCCCGCACCACCGCGCCGACCGCGCTCGCCGCGGCCGCCTCGACCGCGGCCCGGCCCATGTCCGCGTCGGGCCGGGCCCGGAAGTCACCGCCACGCCCCAGGTCGAAGATGCAGGCGGCGGGTACGACGGGAACGACGTGCGCCGGATCCACTCCGACAGGCACTCCGCGTCCCTGCTCCTCCAGCCACGCCATCACGCCGGACGCGGCGTCGAGCCCGTACGCGCTGCCGCCGGTCAGCACGATCGCCTCGACCTTCTGCACGACATTGCGCGGGTCGAGGGCGTCGGTCTCCTTGGTGCCGGGACCGCCACCGCGCACATCCACGGCGGCGACGGCACCGCCCTGCGGGGCGAGGACGACGGTGGTACCGGTGAGCCAACCGTCGCCGACACGTGTCGCATGTCCCACGCGCACGCCGGTGACGTCGGTCAGAGCGTCAACTGTCATGGGCCCAGTCTCGTCCAGACACCGGCGCCGTCCCAGCAGGTCACACGACCGGAGCCGGCTCTTCGCTCTCCCGGGCCGCCATGCGAGCCGTCAGCGTCACCCCCGTCGCCACCGCGAGCGCCGAGACGATGCCCGCCGCGAGCACGGCCCAGTCGCCCAGGAACGTGCAGAGGATCACGAGCAGTGCCGTGGTCGGCAGCACCATTTGCTGCGCGATGCCCACCTTGAAGTGGCGCGAGTGCAGGGCCCAGACGCTGAGCAGGTAGAGCGCGGTCGGCAGCGTCACGGCGGCCGACGCGGCCAGCGTGGAGATGTGCGCCTTGCCCACCGCCTGCTCGACCGCGACCTCCAGGCCGGCGCCGATCGCGGCCGCCGAGGCGAAGATCAGGTAGTGGCCGTAACCCCACAGGAAGGCCTGCTTGTTGGAGCGCAGATGGCCGTGGATCGGCACGACGAAGTAGATCCACCACGCGGAGAAGATGATCAGCAGCCCGCCCCCGGCGATCGGCAGCAGCTCACCGAGCGCGTCGTTCTCGTCCACGCCCGACTTCACGGCGACGGTGGCGGCGGCGATCGTCTCGCCGAGCACGATGATCGTGAACAGGCCGTAGCGCTCGGAGATGTGGTGCGGATGCCAGGACGTGGCGAAGTCCTTCTCCGCGTACCGCGGGACGCACATCTCCAGGACCGCCATCACCAGGAACACCCAGGGCCGCCCGCCCTCGGGCAGGATCACCAGCCCCAGCCAGCCGACGAGGCAGAGCAGCACGCCGCCGGCGTAGCGCAGCGCCGTCGTTCTCTCCGGGCCCTCGCTCGATCTCGCCACGCGCAGCCACTGCGAGGCCATGGCGAGCCGCATGATCAGGTAGCCCAGCCAGACGACCAGGAAGTCATGGTCCTCGAACGCCCTGGAGACCCCGGCCGCGAGCACCAGCACGCCGGCGATCTGGACCAGGGTCACGACCCGGTAGAGGACGTCGTCGTTGTCGTACGCCGAGGCGAACCAGGAGAAGTTCATCCAGGCCCACCAGATGGAGAAGAAGACCATCGCGTAGTTGAGGATGCCTTCGCCCGCGTGCGACTCGGCCACGGCGTGCACGAGTTGCACGCCCGCCTGGGCGATGGCCACGACGAAACACAGGTCGAAGAACAGTTCCAGCGGCGAGGCCACCCGGTGGGCCTCGTCGCGGCCGCGGGCGGTGAGCCTGCTCAGCGGTCTCGGGCTTGCGCCGTGGGCGCCGGAGGGCGCCGGGGAGGGAGTCGAACTGGACGTCATGAGTCCAAGCACAGCAGATACCGGCCAGAAATTCTTGTGCATGGATTCACAAGCGGGCAGGGGTCCAGGGCCGTCGAGGCATACGGGCTCCACGCGGCGTGAACCCTCACCGCGACCGGAACGACCAGGACGGGCCTCACCCCCGGGGCCGTACCCTGGACGCATGAGCACCGCCCCCGAGCCGCGCGCCCCGAAGCCGTCACTGATCTTCGACGACCCGCTGGACCAGCAGTCCTCGGACGACACGGACCGCGGCTGGGGCGAGCGGCCCGGCGCCGACAGCGCGGCCGACCTGAAGCGCTTCCTCGACGAGAAGCCGCCCCACCACCTCTGACCGAGCCGCACGGCCGCCCGGCAGAGGAGGCGGGCCGTGGCCGTTAGCGTTCGTCGTGCCCGGACCCGCGCTGGGCGACCAGCGCGTCGCGGATCTCCTTGAGGACCTCCAGCTCGGTGATCTCGATGACCTCCTGCGTCCCCTCCTTGGCCTTCCTGCGGGCCTCCTGCCGGGCCAGGTACTTCGACATCGGCAGCACCATCAGGAAGTACACGACGGCCGCGGTGATCACGAAGCTCAGCGTGGCGCCGATGACCGAGCCCCACAGGATCGAGACGCCGCTCTGCACCGTGCCGTCCGCCGCGACCTTGCACGGGTCCTTCAGGCACAGGCTGTAGCTGTCGAGGTTCTGGGTGCCGATCGCTCCGACCAGCGGATTGATCATGCCCTTCACCACTGAGTTGACGACATTGGTGAAGGCGGCGCCGATGACCACCGCTACTGCCAGATCGACGACGTTCCCGCGCGTCAGGAAGGTCTTGAAGCCCTCCAGGACGCTCGGCTTCTTCTCGCTCACTCGGAGGCCTCTTCTCGCATGCACAGGTTGTGGAACAAACAGCTCCGCAACCTACGTCAACGCGAGGCGACCCTGTCCAATTGGGTAGCTCGAACGGGGGACTTGACACAAGTTCGCGAAACAGCCGGACCGCACGGTTCAACACAGTGTCACCGCCAGCCGTGCCGTGGCGCTCGCACCCGCGAGACGCGCCGCGATCGAGCGCGGCACCGAGAGCACGACCAGCGCACCGCTCTCCGCGGCACCCTCCACAGGCTCCGGCACCTTCTTCACCCGGGCCCCGCGTGCGACCACCTGTGCGTCGCCTCCCGTCGCCGTGGTCCCGGCGGCGATCACGTCGACCCGGTCGCCGGGCCGCAGCAGCAGGACCGCGGCCCCGTCGGCGATCCGCACCGGCGCCGTCACCATCTCCACGGCGCGGTGTTCCCGCGCCGGTGCGGCCACGGGATGCCCGCGTGCCCCGTCTCCGTCGCCCGGACCGACGGCGACCAGCGCGGCCGCGGTGACGGCCAGGCCCGCCGCCACGGCACGCCTGCGATGCCTTACGAGCCGGGCCAGTTGATACCGCCCGCCGCGTACCCGCACGGGAGCGAAGTGCGGCACCTCGCACGTGGCGGGAGCGTCGGTGCCGGGCGGACACGGGGCAAGGGGAGAAAGCGGAGAGAAGGGAGAGAGGGGAGAGAAGGGAGGAGGAGACGGAGCGAAGGACACGGAGAACCACCACCTGTCGCGAGGGATCGGCTTGCAAGGCCACGATGAGGCCTCGCGCCGCCGCCCGCCGGGACAGGTGGATCACCCACCGGCTGTGGACAACTCCCTCACCCGAACGAGCAGTTCCACCCGCGCAGGGGTGCTGTTCTCCACAGCGTCACGGCAGTTCGAACCCCTGCGTCACGGCAGTTCGAACCCTGGATCCATGCCGCCCAGCGCCGTCGTGCACAGGCAGTCGCGCTCCTCGTTCGCCGGCAGCGCGGCCACCGCGTCGAACAGCACGCCCCGCAGCCGGTCCACGTTCGCCGCGAACACCCGCAGCACCTCGTCGTGCGAGACGCCCTCGCCGGTCTCGGCGCCCGCGTCCAGGTCCGTGACCAGGGTCAACGACGTGTAGCAGAGCTCCAGTTCACGGGCGAGCGCCGCCTCGGGGTGGCCGGTCATGCCCACCACCGACCAGCCCTGCGCCCGGTGCCACAACGATTCGGCACGTGTCGAGAAGCGCGGCCCCTCGATCACGACCAGGGTCCCGCCGTCCACCGCCTCCCAGTCCCGGCCGCGTGCGGCCTTCAGGGCGGCCGTCCGTCCGGCGGGGCAGTAGGGGTCGGCCAGCGACACGTGCACCACGTTGGGCACGCCACCGCCCGGCAGCGGCAGCCCGTCGAAGTACGTCCCCACGCGGGACTTCGTGCGGTCGACCAGCTGATCCGGCACGAGCAGCGTGCCCGGCCCGTACTCGGGGCGCAGACCGCCCACCGCGCACGGACCGAGGACCTGGCGGGCCCCGACGGACCGCAGCGCCCACAGGTTGGCGCGGTAGTTGATCCGGTGCGGCGGCAGATGGTGGCCGCGTCCGTGCCGGGGCAGGAAGGCGACCCGACGGCCCGCTATCTCGCCGAGGAACAGGGAGTCGCTGGGCGGTCCGTACGGGGTGTCCACCTGGATCTCGGTCACGTCGTCGAGGAACGAGTAGAAGCCCGAGCCGCCGATTACGCCGATCTCTGCGTTCGCCATGCCCCGCACACTAGCTGGCCCCGGCAGCGGGCAGAGCAGGGCTCAGGAAACGCCGAGGACCCTGCCGTCGTACGACGGCAGGGTCCCGTGAGTGCGTCCTAAGCGGCGGAGGTGCTGCTGGAGGAGGTGCCGGTGCTCGACGACGACGACTTCGAGTCCGAGGACGACGACGTCGAGGAGGACGAGGTGGACGAAGAGGACGTCGACGGCTTCGACGACGCCGTCGAGGCGCTCGACGAGGAGCCGCGGCTGTCGTTGCGGTAGAAGCCGGAGCCCTTGAACACGATGCCGACTGCGGAGAACACCTTCTTGAGGCGGCCCTGGCAGTTGGGGCACTCGGTCAGGGCGTCGTCGGTGAACTTCTGCACCGCCTCGAGGCCCTCGCCGCACTCGGTGCACTGGTACTGGTAGGTCGGCACTGTCTTCCTCCTGGCACTCTCACTCAGTGAGTGCTAACGAGGGTCCATAGTGACGTATTCCCGGGGATCAGTCCACCGCCACCGGCACGCGGTGACCGACGCCACGTGCGACGGTCCGGGTCCGGGGGCGCGTCGTCAGGCGTGACCGGAGCGCCAGCAGGGTCGCCATGGCGAGCAGTGTGCCGACCATCGGGACCAGGAAACCCGCACCGGTCCAGAAGCGGTCCTCCAGCTGTCCTGCGGCCGTGACGGCGGCCGCCTGACCTAGTGCCACCGCGCCGGTCAGCCAGGTGAAGGCCTCGGTACGGGCACCGGTCGGCACCAGGCTCTCGACCAGCGTGTAGCCGGTGATCAGCGCGGGCGCGATGCACATGCCGACCAGGAGGCCGAGCCCGGCGAGCGCGAGTACGGAGTGCGCGGCCCACAGCCCGGAGGCCACCAGCGCGAGCGCGCCGTACCCGACCACGAGACGCCGCTGCGGAGCCGTCTTCCACGCGACGGCGCCGAAGACGATGCCGGAGAGCATGTTGCCCGCGGCGAAGACGCCGTACAGGACACCGTTCAGACCGGGCTCACCGATCGACTCGGTGAACGCGGCCAGCGAGACCTGCATACCGCCGAAGACGGAGCCGATGCCCAGGAACGCCACGATCAGCACGCGCACGCCGGGCACGCGCAGCGCGGAACCGTGCTCCACGCGCGCGTGCTCGTCGAGGGTGACCAGCGGCTGCGTGCTCTTCTGCGTGGCGAACAGCAGACCGCCGAGCAGGGTCAGCGCCGACTCCGTCAGCAGGCCCGCGGCCGGGTCGACGGCGGTGCACAGCGCGGTGGCCAGCAGCGGGCCGAAGACGAAGGTCAGCTCGTCCGTGACGGACTCGAACGCGGCCGCGGTGGTCATGAGGGGCGAGCCCTGGAGCTTCACGCCCCAGCGGGCGCGCACCATCGGACCGACCTGCGGCACCGAGGCGCCGGTGGGGACGGCCGCCGCGAACAGCGCCCACAGGGGTGCGTGCGAGAGCGCGAGCGCGGTGAGCGTCAGCCCTGACACCGTGTGCAGGAGCACGCCGGGGATCAGCACGGCGCGCTGCCCGTAGCGGTCGGCGAGGCGCCCGCTGTAGGGCGCGAACAGCGCCATGGAGACGCCGGTGACGGCCGCGGCGGCGCCCGCCGCGCCGTACGAGCCGGTGGTGTGCTGCACGAGCAGCACGATGGAGATCGTGAGCATCGCGAACGGCTGGCGTGCCGCGAAGCCGGGGAGCAGGAACGTCCAGGCGCCGCGGGTGCGCAGCAGCTGTCCGTATCCCGGGCGGGAGGTGACCGTGGATGCCACGGCCCGTGCCTTTCTGCCGCCTGGTAGCGCGCCTGTGCGGGGGCGCCGAGAGCTGTCCTCTTGCGCGCACTGCGGTAGATGCCGGGCCCACTGCGGAGGGGTGTTTCGGCCGCCATACGGTCGCGCCAGCAATGCGTCAGGCAGAGTTGGTTCGATCAGAATGCGCCTTCATCGTACAGGGGTCACCGCCTGGCGTGCCTGTGAAAACGAGCACCATGAACCTTGTTCACCTGCGATTACCGGGGGTGTGAACCGTACGAAACATGCCCTTAACGACATAGGGGCGTAGGGGCGCGCGGCGTACATCCGCGGTTCACGTCCGCGGTTCGCGCCACCCCGGTCAGCGCCGGGGCGTCTCCCCGTTCGTACCCAGCCACCCGGCCAGCTTTCCGCCGTGTCCCACCGCGCGCAGCCGCCGCTCCGCCGCGTCCCGCACGGGATCCGTGGCGACCACCAGAAGCTCGTCCCCGCGCCGCAGGACCGTGGTGGGCAGCGGAACGAACGATTTTCCATCGCGCACGACGAGGGTGACGGCGGCCCCGGCCGGCAGCCGCAGCTCGTTGACCTCGACGCCGTGCATCTTCGAGCCGTCGGGGATCGCGACGGAGAGCAGGTGTCCGCGCAGCCGCTCCAGGGGCGCCGACTCGATGCCGAGGTCGGCGGCCTCCGCGTCCTCGCCCAGCCGCAGCTGGCGGGCGAGCCAGGGCAGCGTCGGCCCCTGGACCAGGGTGTAGACGACGACCAGGACGAAGACGATGTTGAAGATGCGGCGGCTGCCGTCGACACCGTTCACCATGGGGATCGTCGCCAGGATGATGGGCACGGCGCCGCGCAGCCCGGCCCAGGACATGAGGGTCTGCTCCTGCCACGGCACCCGGAACGGCGTCAGGCACAGCACGACGCTCAGCGGGCGCGCGACCATGGTCAGCACCAGGCCGATGACGAGGGCGGGCCACACGTCGTCGCCCAGCTCGTGCGGGGTGACCAGCAGGCCGAGCAGGACGAACATGCCGATCTGGGCGATCCAGCCGAGCCCTTCGGCGAAACCGCGTGTGGCGGGCCAGTGCGGGAGTTTGGCGTTGCCCATCGCCATGGAGGCGAGGTAGACGGCGAGGAAGCCGCTGCCGTGCGCCAGCGCGCCGGCCGCGTACGCCACCACGGCGATCGCCATGACGGCGATCGGATAGAGACCGGAGGCGGGCAGCGCCACGTGCCGCAGGCCCCAGGAGCCCAGCCAGCCGACCGCGATACCGATGGCGGCGCCGATGGCCAGTTCCAGGGTTATCTCACCGAGCAGCACGTACCAGTGCTCGACCGGGCCCGCGGTGGAGAAGGCGACGACCAGGATGACCACGGGGGCGTCGTTGAAGCCGGACTCGGCCTCCAGCGTGCCCATCACGCGCGAGGGAAGGGGGATCTTGCGCAGCACGGAGAAGACCGCCGCCGCGTCCGTCGAGGACACGACCGCCCCGATGATGAGCGCCTGGCGCCACTCCAGCCCGATGAGATAGTGCGCGGCCGTCGCCGTGACCCCGACGCTCACCGCGACCCCGACCAGTGCCAGCGCGGTGGCGGACGGCAGCGCCGGCTTGATCTCCTTCCACTTCGTGCCCAGACCGCCCTCGGCCAGGATCACGACCAGGGCCGCGTACCCGATGACCTGGGTCAGCTCGGCATTGTCGAAGTGGATGTCGCCGACGCCGTCCTGGCCCATGGCGACGCCGATGCCCAGATACACGAGCAGGCTGGGGAGCCCGCTGCGCGAGGAGATCCGGACCGCTGCGACGGCGACGAGCAGGACGAGCGAGCAGACGAGCAGAAGCTGGTTGAGGTCGTGGACGGTCAGCGGCTGTTCCCTTCGCTGGCCCACGGGCATCACGCGCGCGTGGGCTCACGTACATAGGACACGAAGAGGTGGACCTCCGCACCCAAGTACTTCGTTACCTTACCTAACTCTTGACGATTTCTTGACACTCCTGAGGCAAGATCGAACGTCCGTCCGCGCTGGTTCCCGACTCCGCGTCAAGTCGCGTCAGGCCCTGCGCCTATGGTTGCTCCAGCGCTCATTCAAAGTCACAGCCCCGCCTGCCGCTCGCGTTAGGACAGCAAGGACAGCGATGCCCCCCAATACCACCGCCTCATCGGGTCAGAAGCCCGGCAAGTCCGGCAGGAAAAAGGGGCGCAAAGCCCGTCTGATCGTCCTCATCCTGGTACTGGCCATCATCGGTGGCGTCGCCTACGGGGCGTACTGGTCCATCAGCACCGTCCGTGCCTCCTTCCCGCAGACCAAGGGTTCGATCTCGCTCGAAGGCCTGTCCGGACCGGTCGACGTGCAGCGTGACGGCTACGGCATCCCGCAGATCTACGCCTCCTCCGACGAGGACCTGTTCATGGCGCAGGGCTACGTCCAGGCGCAGGACCGGTTCTACGAGATGGACGTGCGCCGTCACATGACCTCCGGACGCCTGTCGGAGATGTTCGGCAAGAGCCAGGTCAAGAACGACGAGTTCCTGCGCACGCTCGGCTGGGACCGGGTCGCGAAGAAGGAGTACGACACCGAGCTGTCGGCCTCCACCAAGAAGTACCTCCAGGCATACGCCAAGGGAGTCAACGCCTACCTCCAGGGCAAGGACGGCGAGGAGATCTCCCTCGAGTACGCGGCCCTGGGCTTCGCCAACGACTACAAGCCCACCGAGTGGACCCCGGTCGACTCGGTGGCCTGGCTGAAGGCGATGGCCTGGGACCTGCGCGGCAACATGGAGGACGAGATCGACCGCGCCCTCCTCACCAGCCGCCTCGGCCCCAAGCAGATCGAGGACCTGTACCCGGACTACCCGTACGGCCGCAACAAGGCGATCGTCCAGGAGGGTCAGTACGACGAGCTGACCAAGACGTTCGAGCAGGGCGACAGCACCTCGGGCACAGGTACGGGTACAGGTACTGGTACGTCCACCGCGGCCACGAGCGGCACCACGGGCACCGCGTCCGGCTCGGGCACCACAACCCTCCAGAGCCAGCTCTCGGGCCTCTACGGGGTCCTGGAGGACCTTCCCGCGGCCGTCGGCGTGAACGGCAACGGCATCGGCTCGAACTCCTGGGTCGTCGCGGGCTCGCACACCATCACCGGCAAGCCGCTGCTGGCCAACGATCCGCACCTGTCGGCCTCGCTGCCGTCCGTCTGGTACCAGATGGGCCTGCACTGCCGCACCGTCTCCAGCAAGTGCCAGTACGACGTCTCCGGCTACACCTTCGCGGGCATGCCCGGCGTGGTCATCGGTCACAACCAGGACATCTCCTGGGGCATGACCAACTCCGGGGTCGACGTCACCGACCTCTACCTGGAGAAGCTCAGCAGCAACGGCTACCTGTACGACGACAAGGTGAAGCCCTTCACCACGCGCGAGGAGACCATCAAGGTCGCCGGCGGCGACTCCAAGACGATCGTCGTCCGTGAGACCAACAACGGCCCCCTGCTGTCCGACCGCGACGACGAACTGGTCAAGGTCGGCAAGAAGGCCACCGTCGACACCGCGGCGCCCGACCGCGGCGACGGCTACGGCATCTCCCTGCGCTGGACCGCCCTGGACCCGGGCACCTCCATGGACGCCGTGTTCGCCATGGACAAGGCGACGGACTGGAACGACTTCCGCGCGGCCGCGGCCCTGTTCGACGTGCCCTCGCAGAACCTGGTCTACGCCGACACCAAGGACCACATCGGCTACACGCTCCCCGGAAAGATCCCCACGCGCGCGAGCGGCGTCGACGGCTCGATCCCGCAGCCCGGCTGGGACTCCAAGTACCGCTGGACCGGCTACATCCCGCAGGACCAGCTCCCCTACGAGTACGACCCCGCGCGCGGATACATCGTCACCGCCAACCAGGCGGTGATCGACAAGGACAAGTACCCCTACACGCTCACCACCGACTGGGGCTACGGCGCCCGCAGCCAGCGCATCACCGACCTGATCAAGTCGAAGATCGACGACGGTGGCAAGATCTCCACCGACGACATGCGCCAGATGCAGCTGGACAACAGCAGCGAGATCGCCAAGCTGCTCGTGCCCAAGCTGCTGAAGATCGACATCGAGGACGAGGACGTCCGCGAGGCGCAGAAGCTGCTGGAGGGCTGGGACTACACCCAGGACGCCGACTCGGCGGCCGCCGCCTACTTCAACTCGGTCTGGCGCAACATCCTCAAGCTCGCCTTCGGCAACAAGCTGCCCAAGGAGCTGCGGGTCAAGGGCCAGTGCCTGTGGGTCGACCCCGTCAACACCACCGGCCCCGCCGACGAGACGGAGAAGGTCCGCGAGTGCGGCCAGCGTGACGCCGACCAGGCTCAGCCGGACGGCGGCGACCGCTGGTTCGAGGTCGTGCGCAACCTCATGGACGACGAGAACAGCGACTGGTGGAAGACGCCCGCCGGCGTGGGCGACCGCCCCAAGGCGGAGAACCGCGACCAGCTGTTCAAGCGCGCCATGATCGACGCCCGCTGGGAGCTGACCGCCAAGCTCGGCAAGGACATCGACTCCTGGAGCTGGGGCCGGCTGCACCGCCTGTTCCTGAAGAACCAGACGCTCGGCACCGAGGGCCCCGGCATCCTGAAGTACGTCCTCAACCGCGGCCCCTGGAAGCTCAGCGGCGGCGAGGCCACCGTCAACGCGACCGGCTGGAACGCGGCCGGCGGCTACGGCGTCATCTGGGTGCCGTCGATGCGGATGGTGGTCAACCTCGGCGACCTCGACAAGTCGAAGTGGATCAACCTCACCGGCGCCTCCGGGCACGCCTACAGCTCCCACTACACCGACCAGACGAGCAAGTGGGTCAAGGGCGAACTGCTGGACTGGTCCTTCTCGAAGGACGCGGTCGACAAGAGCACGAGCGACACACTGGTGCTGAAGCCGTGAGCCACTGACGGCGACCCGTCGAACGGGCCCTCCACGCGTGCGTGGAGGGCCCGTTCGCTCACCTGCCGCGGCTCACCCGTCGTCCCGGAAGCGGCGCACGCCCGACGGCGCCACCGCCGCGTGCACCGCCTGGTCGTGCGCCTCCTCAGGGACGTGCTCGACGATCTCGGAGTCGTAGAGCAGCACGACCAGCGCGGGATGTGCGCCCGCGCGTTCCAGGCGCGCGAGCACCCGGTCGTACGACCCTCCGCCGCGCCCCAGTCGCATGCCGCGCGCGTCGACCGCCAGCCCGGGCAGCAGCACGACATCGGCACCGGTCACGGCGTCCGGGCCCAGACGTTCCCCGGAGGGCTCGAAGAGAGCCATCTTTGCGCCGTGTTGGACGCGCGCGAGGGAGTCCGCCCCGGTGTACGCGCCCCAGTCCAGATCGTTGTCGGGCAGGAGAGCCGGGAGCAGGACCTGCACGCCCCGCGCGCGCAGCGCGTCCAGGAGCGCGAGTGTTCCGGGTTCGCTCCCCACCGAGACGTACGCCGCCACCGTGCGCGCCCGCGCCAACTCGGGCAGCCCGAGCGCCCGCCCGGCCAGCGCGGTCGCGGCTTCTCGCACGTCATCGGCCGTCAACCTGTTCCTCACCGCGAGGAACTCTCGCCGCAACATTCGCTTGTCAGGCTCTCCAGGACGTCCGATGTGACTCAAAGATCGCTCCCGTACCCTTCCAATACGCTCATATCAGAGCTAATTAACCGGAGCCTCAGATTCACTGCAAAGACACCGGATAAGGTTGCGGGCATGACTCAGTCTCACCCTCGGATCAGCAAGGCTGTCATCCCCGCAGCAGGCCTCGGCACCCGGTTCCTGCCGGCCACCAAGGCCACTCCCAAGGAGATGCTGCCGGTCGTCGACAAGCCGGCGATCCAGTACGTGGTCGAGGAGGCCGCCTCCGCGGGCCTCGATGACGTCCTCATGATCACGGGCCGCAACAAGCGGCCTCTCGAGGACCACTTCGACCGCAACTACGAGCTGGAATCGGCCCTTCAGAAGAAGGGCGACGCCGGTCGGCTCGCGAAGGTGCAGGAGTCCAGCGACCTCGCCACCATGCACTACGTCCGCCAGGGCGACCCCAAGGGCCTCGGCCACGCCGTCCTGTGCGCGGCCCCGCACGTGGGCCACGAGCCCTTCGCCGTCCTCCTCGGCGACGACCTGATCGACCCGCGCGACCCGCTGCTCAAGCGGATGGTCGAGGTCCAGGAACGCCATGGCGGCAGCGTCATCGCGCTCATGGAGGTCGAGCCCGAGCAGATCCACCTCTACGGATGCGCGGCCGTCGACGCCACCGAGGACGGCGACGTCGTCAAGGTCCACGACCTCGTCGAGAAGCCGTCCGCGGCCGACGCCCCGTCCAACTACGCGATCATCGGCCGCTACGTCCTCGACCCGCACATCTTCGACATACTGCGCAAGACCGAGCCCGGCCGCGGCGGCGAGATCCAGCTCACCGACGCCCTCCAGCAGCTCGCGGCGGACGAGAAGGTCGGCGGCCCGGTGCACGGCGTCGTCTTCAAGGGCCGCCGCTATGACACCGGCGACCGTGGTGACTATCTGCGTGCCATTGTCAGACTCGCATGCGAACGTGAAGACCTGGGCCCGGACTTCCGGACCTGGCTTCGCAGTTACGTAGCCGAGGAGATGTAGCAACGTTGAGCAGCGCCGCGCCCCGCACCACCGGCCAGGACCACCTCTGGTCGGTGGACGAACACCTGGAGGACATCCTCGCGACCGTCCGCCCCCTCGAACCCATCGAGCTGCAACTCCTCGACGCCCAGGGCTGCGTCCTGGTCGAGGACGTCACGGTGCCGGTCTCCCTGCCGCCGTTCGACAACAGCTCCATGGACGGGTACGCGGTGCGGGTCGCGGATGTCGCGGGCGCGAGCGAGGAGTTCCCCGCCGTCCTGGACGTCGTCGGGGACGTCGCGGCGGGCCAGGCCGAACTGCTCCATGTGGGCCCCGGCCAGGCCGCCCGCATCATGACCGGCGCCCCGCTGCCGCCCGGAGCCGAGACCGTCGTCCCCGTCGAGTGGACCGACGGAGGACTCGGCGAGGGACCCGCGACCGGGATGCGCGCCCGCGCCCTGGCCCCCGAGGGCGCCGAGGGGCACGTGCACGTGTACCGGCCGGCCGAGGCACGCGCGCACGTACGCGCGAAGGGCAGCGACGTGAAGGCCGGCGACCGCGCCCTCGACGCCGGCACCGTCCTCGGCCCGCCGCAGATCGCCCTGCTCGCCGCGATCGGCCGCGGCACGGTACGTGTGCGCCCGCGCCCTCGCGTGGTCGTCATGTCCACCGGCAGCGAACTCGTCCAGCCCGACGAACGACTGGGCGACGGCCAGATCTACGACTCCAACAGCTTCGCCCTCACCGCCGCCGCCCGCGACGCCGGCGCCATCGCCTACCGCGTCGGAGCCGTCGCCGACGACGCCGAGACCCTCCGCAACACCATCGAGGACCAGCTCGTCCGCGCCGACCTCGTGGTCACGACGGGCGGCGTGAGCGTGGGGGCGTACGACGTCGTCAAGGAGGCGCTCTCGCACGTCGGCGACGAGGACGAGGCCGGCAGCGGCATCGACTTCCGCAAGCTCGCCATGCAGCCCGGCAAGCCCCAGGGCTTCGGCTCCATCGGCCCCGACCACACCCCGCTCCTCGCGCTGCCCGGCAACCCCGTCTCCTCGTACGTCTCCTTCGAACTGTTCGTGCGTCCCGCGATCCGCGCCCTCATGGGCCTGGAAGACGTGCACCGGCCGCGCGTGACCGCGAAGCTGACCGCCGGCAAGGCGCTGACCTCGCCGAAGGGGCGCAGGCAGTTCCTGCGCGGGACCCACGCCGACGGCACCGTGACCCCGGTCGGCGGCGCCGGGTCGCACCTGGTGGCGGCCCTCGCGCACGCGGACGCGCTGATCGTCGTCCCGGAGGACGTGGAGTCCGTCGAGCCCGGCACCGAGGTCGAGGTGGTCCTGCTCGGCTGAGTGCTCCTGGTTGGCGGTACCGTGTCGCGCACAACAGGCCCGCGCGCCGTACCGCGAGGGGCCGGGACCGGGAGCGCCGCACAGCATGAGTACGCAGGACCGACTGACCCACATCGACGAGGCGGGCGCCGCCCGCATGGTCGACGTATCCGACAAGGACGTGACCGCGCGCACCGCCCGCGCCAGCGGCCGGGTCCTCGTCTCGCCCCGGGTGATCGAGCTGCTGCGCGGCGAGGGTGTCCCCAAGGGCGACGCCCTCGCCACCGCGCGGATCGCGGGCATCATGGGCGCCAAGCGCACCCCGGACCTGATCCCGCTGTGCCACCCGTTGTCGGTGTCGGGTGTGAAACTGGATCTGTCGGTCGTGGACGACGCCGTGGAGATCCTCGCCACGGTCAGGACGACGGACCGCACGGGCGTCGAGATGGAGGCCCTCACCGCGGTCTCCGTCGCCGCGCTCACCGTGATCGACATGGTCAAGGCGGTCGACAAGGGAGCGGTCATCACGGACGTGCGGGTGGAGGAGAAGACGGGCGGCAAGTCGGGCGACTGGAGCCGGGCATGACACAGGACACCTCGGCGGGCGGCGCGCTGCTCGCGCCGTACTCCGCGCTGGTCGTGACCGCCTCCAACCGTGCCGCCGCGGGCGTCTACGAGGACAAGGGCGGCCCGCTGATCTCCGAGGGCCTGGAGCGGTTCGGCTTCGCCGTCGACGGGCCGCGGATCGTCCCCGACGGGGACCCGGTCCGGGCGGCCCTGCGTGCGGCCGTCGACGCCGGGTACGACGTCGTCGTCACCACCGGCGGCACCGGGATCTCGCCCACCGACCGCACCCCCGAGGCGACCCGCGAGGTGATCGACCACGAGGTGCCCGGCATCGCCGAGGCCATCAGGGCGTTCGGACGCGAGAAGGTGCCGACCGCCGCGCTCTCCCGGGGCCTGGCCGGAGTGGCGGGACGGACCCTGATCGTCAACCTGCCGGGTTCCACCGGCGGAGTGAAGGACGGACTCGCCGTCCTGGAGCCCTTGTTGATCCACGCCGTCGACCAGATCCGCGGCGGCGACCACCCCAGACCCGGGGCCGGCAGTGGGGGTGCGAGCTGAACAGTCCGTCCTGGCCCGTCGTGCTGGCGGACGGCGACGTCGTCCTCCGGCCCATAAAGGTGCGCGACCAGCGGGCGTGGCGCGAGGTCAACCGGCGCAACCGCGACTGGCTGCGCCCCTGGGAGGCCACCATCCCGCCGCCCACGCCCAGCGGGCCGATCGCGCACCGGCCGACCTATCGGCAGATGGTGCGCCATCTGCGGGCCGAGGCGAACGCGGGCCGGATGCTGCCGTTCGTCATCGAGTACCAGGGGCGGCTCGTCGGGCAGTTGACCGTCGCCGGGATCACCTGGGGCTCGATGTGCTCGGGGCACGTCGGCTACTGGGTGGACGAGTCGGTGGCCGGCCGTGGAGTGATGCCGACGGCCGTGGCGCTCGTCGTGGACCACTGTTTCCGGACCGTCGGACTGCACCGCATCGAGGTCTGTATTCGCCCGGAGAACGGGCCCAGCCGCCGGGTCGTGGAGAAACTCGGATTCCGTGAGGAGGGGCTGCGGCCCCGTTATCTCCACATCGACGGGGCCTGGCGCGACCATCTCGTCTTCGCGCTCACCGCGGAAGAGGTGCCGGAAGGGTTGCTCGGGCGGTGGCGGCGGGCACGCTCACAGAAGGCACCGCACAACACGCCGGGGAATCCCGCGTAGCCGGGGAAGCGGCTCGGGAAGCGGCAGGGAAGCGACTCCGGGAATTGAATAAATGTTCGAGAATGATCGGGCGGCGATCGTCTCGGGGCATTAAATTCGCGGCTCCGGCGGCCTGCTGATCGCATCGGTCACAAAAAAAGCTCGAAATATCAGCCAGATCGTGCGACACACCGGCCCAATTGGCGGATGGCCTCACGCGAATCCCTCTACCGTGTGAGGCGTGAGCAGCAGCGGCCTCATCTACGCAGTCATTGTCGGGGCCTGGGCCGCCTACTTGGTGCCGATGTGGCTCCGTAGGCAGGACGAGCTGAACGAGGCCCGTCCGACGGAACGCTTCAGCACCGCCATCCGGCTGCTGTCCGGACGGGCGGGGATGGAGCGCCGGTACGCCAAGGACCTGCGGGCGCGCTCCACCGAGGAGGGGGAGCCCAGCGCCGTCGATCCGGACGCCGTCACCGACTCGGTGGACGTCCGGGCCTTCGCCATGCCTCCGACGCGCCCGCAAGTGCGCGCGGAGGTGCAGGCGCCGGCGCGCAGGGAAGCAGTGCGTGAGCCGGCGCGCGAGAGGGCGGCCGACCCGGCCGCGCACGCCTCGGCCTCGCGCGCCCCGGCACCCGTCTCCGCACCGGCGTCCTCGTCCGCGCCCGGATCCGCGTCCGGATCCGCTCCGGCGCGCAAGCAGGTACCCGCGGCCCGGCGCACGCCCGCAGCGGAAGCTGCCGCGGCGCGCGCCCGGCGCACAAAGGCACTCGCGCGCCGGAGGCGCACCACAGTGGTGCTCTTCATCGCCTTCACGCTCGGCGCGATCGTCGCCGCCGTCGGAGGGCTCGCGTTCCTGTGGGCACCCGGCGTGCCCGCCGTGCTGCTCAGCGGATACATCGCCTACCTGCGCTCCCAGGAACGCCGCCGCTTCGCCTACCAGATGGACCGGCAGCGGGCCGAGGCGGCGGCGCAGCGGCTCAAAGAGCGTGCGCGCCAGCCGCGCCGACGCGCGACGGCCGAAGTGATCGACGCCGACGAACCGGACGAAGGACCAGAGCCGGAGCAGGATTCCGGGCTGTCGGCGCTCGCCGCCGACCGGCGCGCCCTCGTCGAGCAGACCGACCACGCGGAGTGGGTCGACCAGCAGCGCGAGCGGCAGCGTAGGCCGGGGCACGGGGACAGCTGGGAGCCGGTGCCGGTGCCGTTGCCGACATACGTGACGGCGCCGGTCGCTCCGCGCGCCACGTCGGACGTGGACCTGGGCGCGCCGGACGCGTGGAGCTCGGCGCGGTCCAGCTCGGTCGCCGGGGAGCGGGAGGCGCGTGGCACCGGTGCCGAGTCCGGTGCCGGTTCCGTTGCCGGGCAGGACGGAGCGGCGCAGGACGCCGAGGCGGGGGAGCCGCCTCATGCCGAGGACAGGGCGGAGGAGGGCGGACGCAGCGACGCCCGCCGGGCCGCCTCCGCGCGACGGGCGCGCGAGCGCGGACGTACCCCCCTCTTCGATCAGTACGAGGACGGGGAGCGTCCGCGCGCGGCCAACGAGTAGGCGCGGCGGCCCCCGTCCCACCTGTGGCTGTTCCGTCGGAGGGGCGGGGAACGGATTTCCAAGCACCCCGATCGGGGTGCTAAGGTTTCACTCGTTGCAAGGGCCTGTGGCGCAGTCTGGTAGCGCACCTCGTTCGCATCGAGGGGGTCTGGGGTTCAAATCCCCACAGGTCCACGCATCATAGGGGCCCGTTCCTTATATCAGGAACGGGCCTCTTGCCATGTCTACGGCAGTGAGGTTTTCCGGTGCAGGGCGTGGGCTGCCGGAAGTACCGCTGATATGACGGCGAGGAGCGCGCACGCGCCTGTGGTCGCGGCGAGTTCGGGCCAGGGGAGGCGGATCGGGGAGCGCGCCGACTGGAGGTGCAGGGCGCCCCGGATGCCGGTGAGGTCGAGGGTTGTCACCAGCAGGCCGAGGAGTGCGCCGACGGCCACCACCACCAGGGCCTCCGCGGCGACGAGCCGCAGCACCTGGCCGGTCGTGGCGCCCGCCAGCCGCAGGGACGCGAACTCCCGCCTCCGGTCGGACGTCGCCATGAGCAGGGTGTTGGCGAGGGAGATGCCCGAGTACAGCAGCGCGATGCCCAGGACGAGGAGGAAGCCGAGGCGGGTCTTCTCGTCGGCGTCCGTGAGGGTGCCCGTGGGGTAGGCGGTCCGCAGCCACTCGTCGCGGGTGAGGACGGAGACGTCCGTGGCCCCGAGGGCCCTCCGCAGCGCCGCCGCCGACCCTCCCTTCACCTCGACCCGGTCGACAGCGGCCCCGCGCGCGTTGGCCGGTGTGACGTACACCCCGTTGTCGCCCGTGCCGACGGGCATCACCGCGGCGATGCGGAGCGACCTGCGGGTGCCGTCGCCGAGCCAGACGGTGACCCGGCGGCCGACCTCGTGCCGCGCCCACTCCTCGTTGACGATGATCGAGTCGTCGTCGAGATCGGTGACACGGCCCGCCGACAGAGGCAGGCGCACGGTCGCCGCGAGCGCCCCCGGATCGGCCGCGCGCGCCTCGGACTTGATGAGGGCGACCCCCTCCTCCAGGACGTACACGGCGCTCGACGCGGTCGCCGAGACCTCGGTGCCCGGGAGCGCGCGCAGACGCCGGAGCGTGTCCGGGGCGAAGCCGGCCGGCGACGTCAGCACGAAGTCGGCGACGGTCCGCTCCCGCGCCTCCGTCGCCCTCGCCGCGTTCAGGGTCGCCGTGGCGCCGAGCAGCGAGCCCGTGAGGGCCACCGTGATCAGGACGGGGGCGGCGACGGCGGCCGTGCGGCGGACAGCGGCGCCCGCGTTCGAGCGGACCAGCACGCCGCACGGGATGAGGATCCTGGTCAGGGGGCGGACCAGGGCCGGGGACAGCAGGGCCGTCGCCGTGATCAGGAGCATCGGGCGGCTCACGTACGTCTTGCGGTGCAGCAGGTCGCCCGGGTCCGTCAGCAGCGTGAGGGTGACGGTGACCGCGGCGGTGATCAGCAGGGCCGCCCCGCACAGCAGGCGGCCGCGCGTGAGAGCGCGTTCGTCCACCGCCGCCTCGCGCAGCGCCTGCGCCGGTGCGGTCCGGCCCGCCCGCCAGGACGCGGCCACCGCCCCGCACAGCGCCACCGAAAGGCCGGTCCAGAAGGCGAGATGGTACGGCCAGACGTGGTCGCCGATCGCGAACCAGGCCGGTGCGAGACCGCCGTCCACCACGCGCTCCGCCAGCCACGGGGCGGCGTACGCCCCCAGCGCGCAGCCCACCGCGGACGCCGGTCCGCCGACGAGCAGCGCCTCCGTCAGGACCGTGCGCCGGATCTGGCCCGGCGTCGCGCCCGCCGTGCGCAGCAGGCCGAACTCCCGGCGGCGCTGGGCCACCGCGAAGGCGAAGGTCGACGCGACGACGAACACCGACACGAACCCGCTCACCCCGCCCGCCGTGCCGAACAGGGCGTTCAGCGTCGTCAGCGCCTCGGCGTCCCGCCCGGGATCGGCGTCCGCGAGCCGGCGCTCGTCACCGGTCAGCACCCGCGCGCGGTCGCCCACCGCGCGCCGTACCGTCGCCGCGTCCGCCTCCACCACGAGCTGCGTGCTCACCGGAGACAGTGCCGCCGCCCGCGCATCCGTGTAGAACAGCGCGTTCTCGAAGCCGCGCGCGCCCACCGCGCTCGCCGTGCCGACCACGCGCACCACCCCACGCCCCGTGCGCAGGCGCTGCCCCACCGCCGTCCGGTCGCCCGTGGCCACGACCTCGTCCGCGGCGCGGGGCGCGCGGCCCGCGGTCAGTTCGTACGGTGCGAAGGCCGCGGTCGACCATGGATGCCCCACCAGGTCGCCGCGTACGACGAAGGTGCGGTCCTCCGTGACCCTGCCCAGCTTCCGCAGCGCCGCCACCGTCCCCGCCGGCACCGGACGCGGCTGGGCCAGCCTCTGGGTGCGGTCGCCGATGGGGGTCGGCACGTGCAGGGTGTCCTGGCCCTTCACCACCACCGGGGCCGCGGCGAAGCGTTCCGGTGCGCGCTCGGGGGCGTCGAGGGAGGAGGCGAGGGCCAGGCCCATCACGGCGATCAGGCCGACCCCGAGGGCGAGCGCGACGAAGCTGCCGATGAAGGCGGTCCAACGGGAGCGCAGGGTACGCAGCGCGAGCATCAGCACGGGACGGCCTCCGAAGCACCGGTTTCCGGAGCGTCGGCCTGCGAAGCACCGGCCTGCGAAGTGCCGGTCTCCGCGGCACCGACTTCCGCGGCGCCGGGCTCCGATGCACCCGTCTCCGCCTGTCCCTTCTACCCCTCTGACCCTCCCGCCCAAGCGGCAGGTTTAGGCCTCGGTGGTGC